>CALMUY010000061.1 GCA_937873005.1 uncultured Aeromicrobium sp.
GTCAACGCCGTGATCGATATCGAGCGAACTCGATACCCGCGCACGATCTTCGGCTCGGGCTTGAGCGCCGTTCTCGCAGTAGTCAAAGCGGTCGATCGTGAATTGAGTCAAGTCCGCTAAGAGTTCGCCTGAGCGATTGAGGAAGTCAGTGATGCTGACGTAAGTGAGCGCGGCCGTGCGGACAATGGCGTTGCGGCTCGTCAGCCCTGTCGTCGTCGTGAACGCGGTGGTCGACTCGGGCCATTCAACCGTCGCGGAATAGGTGGCGTGAGCCGACCGGCCGATGACCGTGGCATCGCAGTAACTGGTGGCGAGAAGCAAGTCCAGTAGATAATGATCGCCATGCCAGTCGTTCGGGTCCATCACTGTGCACGCGACGCTCTCGGCGGCGGTCATGCCGTGAAGTAATTCAGGCGATGCGGGCGAGATGTGTCGAACACCTGCCGCCTCGGCGAGCGCGATAACTTCGGCGGAATCGGATACAGCAACAAATTCGATCTCGACGCCGATCTGACGTTCAAGAGTGAGCCGAACGTACTCGTACGCTGCGGCATCCACGACAGGAGCAAATACGGTGACAGTTTTTGTATCTAGCGCGTATTGGGTGCCCGCAATGCGACTCGTAAGGTAGCGCAAACGTTCGCCGAAGGTGTGCTCGTGATGCACCTTGCGAATTCCCGAAGTGCGGATCTTGTCATAGAATTCGCGGTCGTTTTGCAAGTTCGAAAGCAGCGCGGCGGCGTGCTCGGCCGAGTCTGTCATCGGCACCAAGTCGCCGAGCATGACCTTCAGGCCGCGAGCATAATTCGACAACGTCACGGTGCCGCACGCTAGGAGTTCGTAGGCGCGTCGGGCGAACATCGACTGCGAGTTCTTGACCGAGTTCAAGTTAAGCGCGAAATCGTATCCCTTGTAGGCAATGTCGATTTGGGACGGATGCAGTGTGCCCACGATGAAGCTTGAATATTTAGAAGGGAACGTGTGATTGGGGCGCGTGGTACCGAAGTTGCGATCGTAAATATCGACCGGCATGACCGAACTGGCGCCGTCCAGCAGCGACTCGAGATCGCGCATGCGTTCAGTGAAGCGTGTGTAGTATGCGCCCGCGAACGCCATGCCAGGTTTGCGTGGCTCGCCGGTTTCGATCGGGTTGTGCAAGGTCGGTTGCGCAGCAAACGGCATGAAAAAGACGCGATCGTGACCGAGCGCGTCCTGATAGCGGGGGACACAGTCTGAGTCGGTGGTCAGTACAAAGTCGAACTCGCGAGCGGTGTTTAGGAAGGCATGGAAGTGAACGGGATCTTCTTTGCACCAGAACACCGTGGGGATGCCGCGGTCACGGCACCTCTTTATGATGTTGGCTAACTCATCGGGGAATCGAGACACCGTGTTGAACCATGAGTTTTCGTGGCCGCGCCAAGCAGATTCGACAAAGAGTAGGTCTGGTTGTGATTCGTCTAGTTCCGAAATGTAGGACTGCGGATGCAAATCGGTCAGATCGCATTCATCTGCCAAGCAACGACGTGTGAACTCGTCCACGATCGCAGCGATCTTCAGTCGCTCACGTGATCCGAGACGTTCGGTGAACTGAGCGGCCGACCGAGATGCGATGGCCGCTGCTGAAGCCAACCGGTTCTCGTCAAAGGCGATGGTCTGCGCTTGCGTCGAAAACAGGCCGCTCTGGAGTGCCTTCGACGTCGTGTCGTTCGCTTTAGATTCGGACGTGGTGGTGGCCAACTGTGAGAAATCGACGCGACCTTTGGGGTGGTTTCGCAGAATCCGCCACAGTCTGACCGGGAAGCGGACGAGATCGTGGAAGGTGAAACTCGTTGCGCGGGCAAGCCCCGCGATACGCATTGGCCGGCCACTCTTGATCTTCTTGAGTTCAGCCTTGTGCTCGGAAAGAAGGCCCTTGAGTTCTTTGATCTGGCCTTGGTAATCTTGCGCCTCGCTGCGGACCAACGTGAGCGCGGTCGTAGCCGAACTCAAAGCGAAATCCGAACCGAGGTCGGTTGAAGCGTCGAAGCGAGTTTGGCCCTTGTGTTCAGTCGCCTTGTGCAGTTCGAGATTTGCTTTGCTGAGTTCGCGGCGGAGAGTGAGTTCAGTGCGCCCCGACGCATATCGCTGACGCACGGACGAGTTGAGCGCCTCGATGAGTTCGCGTGGCGCGTCGGGAAGATAGGAAAACTGGTGTGTAGGCGTCGCGTTGTAGGTGGCTTGATACACGTAGCCGTGGCCGGCCATCCAATCTGCGATCGGATCGAACGACTCTTCGTCTTGACACTCGATGAAAAGTACCGGCTTATCGCGCATGATGAGTGCTTCGCCACCGAGCAGGACGTCGATCTCCATGCCTTCGACGTCAACCTTGATGGCGGTTACCTTTTCCGCAATGCCGAGCAGATCGAGCGTGTCGATACGGAAGTCGCCAACCTCGCTGTCGACCGAAATCGATTGAGATCCCAGGTTCGTTGGGTTGAGTACCGCGAACTGTCCGCGACCGGGTTCGCGTCCCACGCCGATGTTATTGACTTCGAGTCGGTCTTGGATGCCCCCGAGTTTGGCACTTTGTTCGAGCGCATCGGTGAGGGTCGAGTTCGGTTCGAACGACTTCACGCGGCAACCGACCACATTGGCCAAGTACAGGGAATGGTTGCCGATGTTGGCACCCACATCAAGGACGAGCGAATCGGCTCGCAAAACGCTAGCCATCGCCTGCAGCATGTCGTGTTCATAGGGTTCGCCCGACGACATGAGCAACCCTTGGATGTAGTCAGTTTGCCAATGGGGAACGACGACGGGGTAGGTCACGCCTTCGGCTCGTACCGTTGCCGTATTTTCGGGGAAATTTGCCATCAGGCTCACAGTTCTTTCACGTCCGTTGCAGGCGCACGCGCGTTTGCGGGATCGTCCGCCGACACGGTGCTCGACTTATCCTAGTTGACCCGCAAGCGCGCGTGGTGCGCGTTCATAGAGTGTCGAGATCGAATGGGGAACAGGTGCGTCGTAGGTGAGCCCTTAGAATTGACTAGTGGACAACCTGAACCCTGAAATAAACCAGCGCGACACCGTTCTTGTTGTGGACTTCGGTGCACAGTATGCGCAACTGATCGCCCGCCGTGTGCGTGAAGCGAACGTCTATTCCGAGGTTGTTCCGCACACGCTTGGCGCGGCTGAATTGATCGCTCGCAATCCGAGCGCCATCATTTTGTCCGGCGGTCCCTCATCGGTGTACGAAGAGGGCGCACCGGCACTCGATGTCGCTGTTCTTGAAGCGGGCATTCCGGTGTTCGGGATTTGCTACGGCTTCATGGCCATGAACCAAGCACTCGGCGGAAACGTGGCAAAGACCGGCCAGCGCGAATACGGGCGGACGTCGGTTTCCGTCCTCGAACCAGGCGTGCTGCTGTCGGGGTTGCCTACTGAACTTGAATCGTGGATGTCGCACGGCGACGAAGTTGTGGCGGCGCCGGATGGTTTCACGGTGACCGCTCGTTCGCCACGGGCGACGGTTGCGGCCATGGAGAACACCGAGAAGCAACTCGCCGGCGTTCAGTGGCATCCCGAGGTCATGCATTCCGAATACGGGCAAGACATCCTCAAGCGTTTTCTTTTCGATATTGCTGGCTGTCAGCCAACCTGGACCAGTGGCAGCATCGTCGAAGACCAAGTGGTCAAGATTCGCGCCGAAGTCGGAGACTTCCGAGTCATTTGTGGCCTATCGGGTGGCGTTGACTCGGCTGTTGCGGCGGCCCTAGTGCAACGTGCAATCGGTGATCAACTCACGTGTGTCTTCGTGAACCATGGACTTCTGCGTGAGGGCGAAGTCGAACAAGTCGAACGCGACTTCGTTGCTGCCACGGGCGTAAACCTCAAGACGGTTGACGCAACCGATCAGTTCCTAGAGCACTTGGCGGGTGTTACCGACCCCGAAACCAAGCGCAAGATCATTGGCCGTGAGTTCATTCGGGTTTTCGAGCAGGCAGAAGCCGAAGTCGTGGCCGAAGCGCCCGAAGGTGCTCCGGTTCGTTTCCTCGTTCAAGGAACGCTGTACCCGGACGTTGTCGAATCCGGTGGCGGCGAAGGCGCAGCAAACATCAAGAGCCACCACAATGTGGGTGGGTTGCCCGATGATCTAGAGTTCTCGCTCATCGAACCGCTGCGGGCGCTATTTAAGGACGAAGTGCGTCAGGTTGGGCGAGAGTTGGGTCTGCCCGAAGAAATCGTGGAGCGCCACCCGTTCCCGGGCCCCGGGCTTGGCATCCGGATTGTCGGCGCGATCGATGCTGAACGTTTAGCGATCCTGCGCAAGGCCGATGCGATCGTCCGTGAAGAAACGAAACTCGCTGGCCTTGACGGCGACATCTGGCAGTTCCCAGTTGTCTTGTTGGCCGATGTTCGGTCAGTTGGGGTTCAGGGTGACGGCCGCACGTACGGGCACCCCATCGTGCTGCGTCCGGTCAGCAGTGAGGACGCGATGACGGCCGACTGGAGCCGTCTGCCGTACGAAGTTCTCGAACGGATTTCTACCCGCATCACCAACGAAGTAGAAGACGTCAACCGCGTCGTACTCGATATAACGAGTAAGCCGCCAGGAACTATCGAGTGGGAGTGATGGCGTGAAGCGTTGGATCATTCCAGTCGCTCTCGTGGCTGTGATTGGTGCGGTCGTGGTGTTTTTCGTCCTTCAAGCGGATGAAAAGCGCACATCCGTCGCGCCCGCCCCAACACTTCCCACCCTGGGACTTCCGCCCGAAACAACGGCCACGCCAACCCCCTCGGCAACGCCTACGCCAGAATGCGAAAGGCCCGACGAGCCGGTAAATCTCGACGGACAGAACAAGAACAGCCTGCTGCCGAACTGCGGCAACAAGCCAGTCACGGCCGAACAACAAAAGAAGTCGGGACTCGGCTTGGGGTGCGGCGGAAGTTACCCCGCGATCCTCTTCAAAACGAACACGGGCGATACGAAAGTTTCCGTGTGCGGCACCGACGCGAGCGGCTTGAAATTCCGCGTTGTTGTGAAAGAGCGCGGCCAAGAAGTTCAGGATCTTCCGGGCGATTACGTCTGGGAACGCGACGCGTTTGTCGGCAAGGGTTCGGGTGTGAAGTACGAAATTCGAGGCTACGACGGCTCGGTTCACATCACCCGCAACGGCACCACGGTGGTGCAAGAAACCGACGACTGGATGTCACTCGAAAACGAACACGACGACGGCTGACGTCAGAACACGAGGGACGACACCATGACACGGGTTGCGATTGCGGCACCGAACGAACAAGCTGCGGCCGCCGCTCAAGCGATTGTCGAAGCCGGCGGCAACGCCGTCGACGCGGCCATTGCGGCAAGCGTCGTAGCGATGGTCAACGAAGTGGGCATTGTCTCGCTCAGTTCGGGAGGCTTCGTCACGATGCTGTCAGCCGAACATCATGACGCGGTCACCATCGATGGATGGATGGACATGCCCGGTCGTGAACCGCATGAGAACGATTCGACCGGAACATGGGACATCTGGACCGAATACGGCGGTGGAGTTGACGTCACAATTGGGCCTGGCTCGGTCGCCACTCACGGGGCAATCGCGGCGCTAGGACAGGCACACGAACGCGCGGGGCAATTGCCTTGGTCAGAACTTTTTGCACCCGCAATCGAAGCAGCTCGTCGAGGTATTCAATTAGGCGCCGCTTCGCGTTTTTATTTGGACTACGTACACGACTCGATTTTCGGCTGGGACGAAGCGAGCAGGGCCGCCGTTCACGATGCGGATGGGCGAGTGACGCTCGATCGGATTCACCTCGCTGGACTGGCTGAAACTCTCGAACGCATCGCGGCGAACGGGCCGGCCGAAATGCATACGGGTGAAACTGCTCGTGCGATCGCCCGCGATGTGCAGAACAGGGGAGGGCTGCTCAGTCTCGTCGATCTGAGCGCCTACCAACCCGTGGTTCGACCGGCACTTCCAGTCGACGTAGGTGACTGGGCGTTGGGTACAAACCCACCGCCGGCCGTTGGTGGGGCCGTCGTTGCGGCGATGATCTCGCTCATGGGGGACCACGGACTAGACGACCCGGCGCATATCATTTCGGTTCAGCGCAAAGTCCTGGCGCAGCGGCTCGACGTGTTTGACCACAGCGACGACCTAGAGCGTGACGTCGCCGAGTTCTTAGCGCTGGTCAAGGAAAAAGATCTCGCCATGCTTGAGTCCGGATCGACTGCCCACGTGTCGGCGGTTGACGAACTCGGCAACGCGTGTTCGGTCACGATCTCGTCAGGGTATGGCTCCGGGATGATCGCGCGCGACACCGGGATTTGGCTCAACAACTGTCTCGGCGAACAAGAACTCAACCCCTTGGGTCTGCACGGGGCGCCGCCGGGGACGCGGCTCTTGTCGAACATGGCGCCCACGGTTGGGCGACGAAATGATGGCGCGACTTTGGCTATCGGATCCCCAGGTGCCGATCGCATCACGACCGCAGTTTCACAAGTACTGGCGGGCCTCATCAACGACGATCTCACGCTCCAGGCAGCCGTCGACCATCCGCGGATCCACGTTCATCGGGCCAACCGTGCAGACGAAGTCATCAAGCGAGAGACTGATTTGACGATGTATTACGGGGGAGTCGGAGCTGTCATGTTGCATCCCGACGGCCAACTGGAGGCCGCCGCCGACCCTCGTCGTGAGGGCGCCGTCAGAGTCGTCGCTCAAGGCGCGCGCTGACGATCGCTTTAGTGCAGATGGCGAGCCGTGCGACTCGTGCCTATTGTTGTTCTCGTGACTTCGCCACTCGTGTCAAAGCCCGTGATCATTGCTCATCGGGGCGTCCCGGAAAAACATCTCGAACATAGCTGGAACTCCTATCGCGCCGGGATCGAACAGGGTGCCGATTACATCGAGCCAGACGTGCTTGCCACGAAAGACGGGCACTTGATTGTTCGCCACGAAAATGAGATCGGTCACACGACCGATATCGCTGAACGCCGTGAGTTCACCTCGCTGAAGACCACGAAAGTCGTTGACGGGGTGGAGTTGGAAGGGTGGTTTAGCGAAGATCTCACGCTCGATCAGATCAAGAGTCTGAAAACGCGGGAACGAATTCCCGAAATTCGCCCCCGCAACGCGAGCCTACGTGGAGACACGATTCTGACCTTCGATGAAGTGCTACAAATTCAGGCAGCAGAGAACAACGAGCGTGGGCCAGACCAAGACCCCATCGGTGTGTACGTCGAGACGAAGCACCCGACCTACTTCGCGAACGCGGGCCTTGACTTGAACGACTTGCTGCTTGCGTCACTCGAACGCTTCAACCTCAATCGGGCAGACGCACCGATCATCATTCAGTCGATGGAGACTGCGAATCTTCGCCGATTCAGCCACACGACGGACCTGCCTCTCGTGCAGTTGTTGGAATGGTCTGGTGCACCGGCAGATTTCGTTGCCAACGCTGATCCGCGCACCTATAGGGATTTAGCTGAACCCGAGGGCCTGGATTTCATTGCCGAATACGCACACGGAGTTGGCGCCCACAAGAGGCATGTGATCGGGCGCGATCAGAAGCAACGGTGGACCGGCGAAACTCAATTCGTCGAGCATGCCCACGCGCGCGGATTGGCCGTTCACGTGTGGACGTTGCGGAGCGAAAACAAATTCCTACCCCGGAATCTGCGCCGGGGTAGGAAAGAGTTTCGCCACGGTGATGCTTTAGCCGAGCATCTGGCTTATTTCGATGCGGGTGTCGATGGGGTGTTTACCGACATCACGTCAACGGCGGTTGCGGCCCGGGGCCAGTGGATGGCCCGTCAGGCAGCGGCAAAATAGCCCACGCAACGATGTAGACGATGATCATGCTGCCGAAGCCGAACACGGTGAGCAAGACCGCAATGATCCGGATGATCGCGACATCTGCTCCGGTGTATTCGGCGACACCCGAACACACGCCACCGAGCATCGAGGCGTGACCGCGAGTGAGCCTGCGTGGTTCATTCATTTGATTCTCCTGTGCTCTTGGGTGAACGAAGCGTGGCAGCAATACCAAGCAAACCGCCGATGATGAGCACGGTTGGCAGGATGTAGTTCACGTTCAACGACCATGCTAGTTCGAAATCAATCAAGCCAGAGTAGTCAGCAAGCCAGATGCCACTGATGAGAGCAAAGATGATGCCGCCAATTGCTGCATCCCAACGAACTGCGTGTGTTGTCATTTCTGGATCACCAGGACCTCTCCGATACTTGTGGAAACATTGACGACTAGCGGGTCATCGCCGCTGGCGGCGTGATGGAATGAGTTGCCCAAACCACCAGTGGCGGTGGTCGGGGTGGGTTCGTCGTCGATGCGCAATCCTCTGGCTTGAACCTGACCGACGCCAACATTCGCGTTGACTTCGACATCGACATCGCGAGGCACGATCACCTCGGTCAAGCCGATGCCGTTGCTGATGTTGATCGTCTCGCCTTCGAGCAGCACCGACGGGTCAATATCGCGCAAGTCGACGGTGAGGGACCCCATGCCATGCGACACGTCGTTGTCTAGTTGGTGCATTGTCAACGGCTGTACATGAGCATCGCCAACCGCGATCGAAGGAATCACTGTGGGCGTGAGCAGCATGACGCTCAACACTGTTCCAAGGGTGATCAGTGGGCCCGGCTTTCCCCAACGAATCCCAATTAGCGTGCCGAGCGCGGTAATCGCGAGCGCCACTGCGACATAGACCCGGTATTCAAGGTGAGTGGTCGTGATCGCATAGTAGGCGAGCAACCCGATGGCGATGGCGATCGTTGAGAGCGTCAAGAGGGTGAGTTTGAACCCGCCCGGTTCCACCGGCTTGGGGGCCGGTGGCACGTACGCCGACGCATTCGTCTGCCCAGCTGGCGTCGAATACACGGCTGATTGTTGGTGGGTGGCAGATGGCGTCCACGCGGGAGTCGGTTGAGATGCGCGTGGCTTCGGGTTTTTGCTTTCAGCGATGATCCAATAGATCAGTCCGGCCACAATCGCGGCAGTGGCGAGTGCCCACACTGCGCCGTTCGACCAGTTGCCGAACATCCAAGGACCGCTGCCGAGTGCGGCGAAAAATGCGATGATGCCGGCTGCGATCATGCCGAAGGTGCGGACCTGAACGTCGTTGGCGGCTTTGAACTCTTTGCCGACACCCCCGATGTCGCTGCCTTCTTCCGGGATGAACATCCAGGCTGCGATGTAGAGAATCATGCCGGCGCCGCCAACGAATGAAGCCATCACGAACGCAACGCGGAACAGTAGCGGGTCGATTCCGGTCTCACGTCCCAGTCCGCCACACACGCCACCGATCATCTGGTTCCCCTTGCTGCGTCGCAAGCGAGCCAAAAACGGTTCGGGTTGTACGGGCTGTTCGGGCCCGGGTGGTTGGTTACCTTGCGAATCCGAAACAGTCGGCGAAGGTTCTTCGTTTGCCGGCACTTCCGGCTCTGGGGTGGGGTTATTTCCGTCCATACCTGAAGCATCTCGCGGCCAGGGAGGTCTCAACAATTGGGAATGACCCTGAACGATCCCTGAACCACCCCGACAGAGTTGCTCCGGGACTCAGGTTGATGCCTAATAGCGCAGAAGGGCGCCGCCATGTGACGATTCATAGGTGGACGTCATTGAGCCTGAACCTCGCCGCGCTACCCGGCCGGCAGAAGGTGTCGTGCTTGCGGGCGTCTGTGCTGGCATTGCCGAGCATCTCTCCATCCCCGTTTTGTGGGTGCGAGTTGTGTTCGCGTTGGGGATTCTCCTCAACGGGGTGACAGTCATCGCCTACGCCATTTTATGGCGATTCATGCCGCTCGCGACTCCCACAGGGCAATACCAGGCTTCATCTGAACGACGCCGCAACGACCTGATCCAAACGGCTGCCATTGGGTCGGTGTTGGCTGGTGTTGCGATCTTCTTGGTCGCCAACGGAACGCTCGACGTGTCCGGATACACCGTTCCCGTCGCTCTCTTGGTGGGGGGAATCGCGGTGGTCTGGCGGCTCGTTGACGACGCCACCATGAATTCTTGGATGACTCGAACGTCGGGCCCCGGATTCTTAGTCCGGCTCGCCATCGGACTGGGATTGGTCGGGCTGGCCATCGTTTCTGTTGTCACTTTTGAGCGCGGGTTTCGTGGCATCCTCGAAATCGGCGCGGCCTTCCTGATCGCGTTTCTCGGCGGCGTGCTCCTCATCGGGCCGTGGGCGATGAAGTTGAGAAGCGACTTAGTAGCCGAGCGGATTTCGCGAGCGCGCATTCAAGAGCGGGCCGATGTCGCCGACCACCTACACGACTCAGTGCTGCAGACTCTCGCGCTGCTGCAAAAGAACGCACACGATCCCGCCTATGTGGTGACCGCAGCGCGACGCCAAGAACGAGAATTGAGATCGTGGCTGCTCGGTCAGGAAGCCGACTCAGGGTCGTCGTTTGGGGCAGCGATCAGAAGCGCGGCAGCAGAAGTCGAAGACACGTATCACGTGTCTGTCGAGGTGGTCCTCGTTGGCGATGCCGCCATGAACGATGTGCTGACAACGATCGTGGCGGCCGCTCGTGAAGCGCTCGTCAATGCAGCGAAGCATTCGCAAGCTTTAACGATCGACGTGTTTGCCGAACTTCAGCCCACCCGGATTGACGTCTTTGTACGTGACCGAGGGCAGGGGTTCGACCCAGAAAAGGTCGACGCGAGCCGTCGCGGGATTGACGAATCGATTAAGGCCAGAATGAAGAGGCACGGTGGTGAAGCGTCAATCCAGACCGCCATCGGTGAAGGTACCGAAGTGCATTTGTCCTGGAGCAACGAGACAAGGGAGGAAGCATGACGAATACGAGAGTCGTCATCGTGGATGATCACGCGATGTTTCGTGCAGGAGTTCGAGCGGAAATCGAGGGTCGTGTTTCGATCGTCGGAGAAGCGGGCGACGTCGAAGACGCTGTGGCAGTGATCAACGAAACTCATCCCGACGTCGTCCTCTTGGACGTACACATGCCCGGTGGTGGTGGGGTTGAGGTGATTCGCAAGTCTCAGGCCGGACCACATTTCCTTGCGCTTTCAGTGAGCGACGCCGCAGACGATGTCATTGCGATTATCCGTGCCGGCGCCCGCGGGTATGTCACGAAAAATATCGAGTCCGATGCGCTCTGCGATGCGATTGAACGGGTGGCCGGCGGTGATGCCGTGTTTAGCCCTCGGCTGGCAGGCTTCGTTCTCGACGCGTTCGCTGGGCGCATGGATGCGCCGGTCGTCGATGAAGAACTTGATTCGTTGAGTGAGCGCGAACAAGAAGTCATGCGGCTCATTGCTCGCGGATATGCCTACAAGGAAGTCGCGAAAGAACTTTTCATTTCCGTCAAGACGGTTGAAAGCCATGTTTCGAGCGTCTTGCGGAAACTGCAGTTGTCGAACCGGTACGAACTGGCTCGCTGGGCCAGCGACCGCAGACTCATCTAGTTGTGCGCATTGAGCCGGTTGTCAGTTCTGGCGGGTAGTCTTGGCTGGCAATGAATCAACCCTTTCCAATTCCCGGTTTGCCCGTCCCCGGTTTGCCCGTCCCCGGTTTGCCCACGCCAGAGCGCGTCCACGCGCACGCTCATGCTGACGTCAGCCATTTGCTTGACGGGCTCAACGACGCTCAACTTACGGCGGTGACCCATGTGGGTGGGCCTGCGTTGGTGGTGGCCGGTGCGGGATCAGGTAAGACTCGTGTGCTGACCCGGCGTATTGCCTGGTTGATTGGCGCTCAAGGCGCGCACCCGGGGTCAATTCTTGCGATTACCTTCACGAATAAGAGCGCGGCTGAAATGCGCGAACGCGTGGAGGCGCTCGTGGGCCCGCGGGCAAAGTCCATGTGGGTGGCGACGTTCCACTCGGCGTGTGTTCGGATTTTGCGTCGGGAAGCTGATCGTTTCGGGTTTACCCAATCGTTTTCGATCTACGACACGACCGATAGCCGCCGACTCATGACTGCCGTCGTGAAGGATCTCGGCATCGAAGGGCAACAGTTCACGCCGCGGGCTTTGTTGTCGGCGGTCTCGCGGCTCAAAGATCAACTCATCGATCATGAAGAAGCCGCTCGGATGGCATCGAACCGGTCAGAACAGGTGCATGCCGAAGCGTATGCGGCCTATCAACAGCGTTTGCGCGCAGCAAACGCGATGGATTTTGACGATCTGATCATGAACACGGTGCACCTTTTTCAAGCCTGGCCCGAAGTGCGAGAGTTCTATCGGCGTCGCTTTCAGCATGTGTTGGTAGATGAATACCAAGACACGAACCACGCACAGTATTCGCTCATTCGTGAGTTGTGTGGCGAGACCGCTGATCTGATGGTCGTTGGCGATTCGGACCAATCGATCTATGCCTTCCGCGGGGCCGATATTCGAAACATCATCGAGTTCGAATCTGATTTCCCGAACGCAACCACCATTCTTTTAGAGCAGAACTATCGCTCGACGCAAAACATTTTGACGGCGGCGAATTCGGTCATCAGTCGCAACGCTGATAGGCGACCAAAGAACCTGTGGTCGGCGGCTGGTGAAGGTGAACCGATTATCGGGTTCGTTGGCGAAAGTGAACGCGACGAAGCACAATTCGTTGCTGATGAGATCGATAGTTTGACCGATCGTGGACTCGCCGACGCCCGTGACGTGGCCGTCTTTTATCGCACGAATGCCCAGAGTCGTGTTTTTGAAGAAGTGTTCATTCGTGTTGGTTTGCCGTACAAGGTTGTCGGGGGAGTGCGGTTTTACGAACGAGCCGAGATCAAAGACGCACTCGCTTATTTGAGAGTGTTAGTGAATCCGAGAGATGCCGTCTCGGTGCGTCGCATCGTCAACCAGCCCAAGCGCGGAATCGGTGATCGAGCGCAGGCCGAAGTTCAGCGCTTCGCCGACCGCAACGGGGTGTCCTTTTATGCGGCGCTTTTGCGGGTGGATGAGATTCATGAACTCGCTGCTCGTTCGGCTAACGCGATCAAAGGGTTCACCACCTTCATGGAGGAACTGCGGGCACTGGCCGAGTCGGGCGCGGGCGTCGACACGGTGCTTGAATCCGCGCTCGTTTCGAGTGGTTTCCTCGAGGTGCTCGAAAGCAGTGAAGATCCACAAGACGAGACTCGCGTCGAAAACCTTGCCGAGCTCGTCGCCGTGAC
>CALMUY010000062.1 GCA_937873005.1 uncultured Aeromicrobium sp.
GGGTGCCGGCAATGTCGACAGTGCCGTCTGCTGGAAGCACCTGATCGTCATAGGCCCGCGGCACATGACCCGTCAGGGCATTGAAAGCGAGCACTCCGACGAGATAAATGGCGACCATGCCCAATGCCATTCCGCCTAGCGCGAACTTAGAAGGGCTACCTACGTCGATCTGCGCTGGCACGTCAAGCGCCAACTTCGTCCCACGCCGGAATACGGCGCAACAAAATCTCATCGGTGACCGGAAATGTGTAATTGCCCCGCTCGTACTCAACAGTCAACATCAGGCGAAGCTCACCGGTTTCATCGGTAGCCGCGTATTCGCAAGCACCCCCGTTGAGTATCCCAGCAACGACTGAAACCAACTCCGCGTCCGCATCATCCTCGTCGGCACCGATCGTCAACTGAGCGCCTACACCGCAGAAAATCTTGGCAACATCCCCGCTTATCGAAATCACAACGGTCGACCCGATCAACGAATCGTGCGGGACAAGTAATAGATGCGCACGCGTCTCAGATACGTCGATCCTTCGAACCGCACCCCGAGCATCCACGAGTTGATCCAACAAACGACACAGCAACGGAACGTCAAAGCACGGATTAACGTCACCACTAGCTAACACGTTTGACCTCCCCTTGCATTTGATGCTCGAAGCCGGACCTCAAGGCAAATGCATTCTTGGTTGTTGCATTGGCCCACGTGGAATTCGAGAGTTCCATAGCCACTATGCCCCACGGATGGCATCGACAGCACCTGTTGAACCACGTCCCGTGTTCAAAACTCACAATCGAATACCTTGTTCATCCACGCGATGCACGGGGTCGCTCATCGGCCCTTGCATCCTCGCCGAACAAGGAAGAACGAGCGCACATGGATTTTACAACAATATTAGTTCCCTAAATTGGGTACAATCGTTGTCGTGGCTGATTCGACTGTTGCGAGGCTTGGCTCCATTGCGGAACGGCGGTGGGGCCTGTTCACCACGGCTCAAGCAGTCGCAGCGGGGGTTTCGCGCAAGCAACTGGTGCGGCTCACGTCCTCTCGCGTGATCGAACGGGTCGCGCATGGCGTCTACCGGATGGCCGGCGCTCCCCCTCAAAAGCACGAGAACATCTACGCGACGTGGCTAGCGCTGGGCGCGGCCCCGGCCACACGCACCAAGCCTGGTGTTCCTCCGCTCGTGGCCGCTGGAGTGACGGCCGCAGTAGTGCACGAGATTGGGGATTTCTTCCTCGACGGTCTCGACTTCGTCGTACCTTCGCGCAAGGGCACTCGACTGGCCGATGTTCGGCTACGCATCCGAATCTTGGAGCCCGACGATGTTGTTTCTGTCGATGGCCTTCCCGCTTTGACCGTCGAGCGCACGATCCTCGACCTCATCGAACTCGGCACGGACACTTCACTGGTCACTGACGCTCTGCGCGATGCGGTTCGCCAAGGCAAGATCACACGAGTTGAACACCTCCGCTCTGGTCTTGCCAAACTCGGGAAACGCTACGAGGGCGACGCCCACCGGATCGCTACCGAACTTGATGCTTTGATTACCCAGACCGAGTGAGGCGACCGTGTCTGACGAAACTAGCTATGGCGATTGGCGCGCACTGGAGTTGGCCATCAAAGATGCCGCAAAGAAGCGCGCACGGCAGGCGGGAGCCGGTATCAGCGCAACCACCGTGGATGCGCAGATCCGACAAGCTCGTTATGACAGATTCTTGTCCCGCGTCTTCGCTAACGGCGAAGAATCCGAATGGCTACTCAAGGGCGGGCTGAGCATGCTCGCTCGAGTTCCTCGAACACGCACCACAAAAGACGTCGATCTCGCCGCCCCACATGCCGCCGATCTACATGGCGCTGAGCAGGCATTGTCAGCACTAGTTGCCGTGGATCTCGGCGATCACCTGACGTTTAGGCTGATCCGTTCGATTCCGACAGGATTGGGTGA
>CALMUY010000063.1 GCA_937873005.1 uncultured Aeromicrobium sp.
CGACCCATCGCCGTGACGAATAGAAATTCTAGCGTAAGTCGCGCGGGGACATCTCGGACAGGATTGCGACGTGCCTCGTACACACCACCCTATCACCACCAACACTCGGCCGAACGACAACGTCGCACGTACCAAAGCCGGTGACGTAGGGCGGGACGCTCGCGGTCCCGTCGCACGCGGTGGCGAGATGTGTCGTCATTGAAGTGCCTGCGGCAATGAAACGAGGCGGAACCGCAAGCGTTCCGCCCTACGTGCTACGTCGCTACTTCGACAAGATCATTCCAACAAAGCCACATGGCAGCGGAATGACCGTCGAGAGGCCCAGGATCATCGCGAGATTGTGTTGCAGGTCTGCCTGCCAGTTCCTACTGAGCGACGAAACAGCGAGAAACGAACTGACTAGTGTTAGCGCCGCAAATCCCCAAAAGCCCAGATGCAGTAGCCCTGCAACAACGCCACCAAGAAAACCACCTCCAGCCATAAAAGCGGCTGACTTACCCGTTGACGGCTCAGTCATGCGTTCATTTCCCGACCAACTCTGTCACGCGACGAATCCCTTCGGCCAATATTGCATCAAACTCGACTTGCCCCTGTAACTCCAATGTTTCAAGAGCCTCTTTGGCACGGGGGACCCATCGTTTAGCGTTTTTGTCCTCTCGTAGCGTGGTCAGTGTCTCGCGAAACGAATCACAATCAAAGAGAAGTTGAGCATTGCCGATTTCCTCTCGGCCACCAACCTTCACTGAGACTCGCCGCCTGAACAATCTGGGAAATTTTGCAACCGGCTCCGTCCGAGTGGCGATTACCGAATGATGCGTCGCCAAATTGCGCAATGCCACCATGAACATAAACTCAGGAATCCGCCGCAACTGCAATTTGGTGGACTCAGGCACAAGTTCCTCAACCGACACAATCGTAGCGAGAAACGCATCCAAATAGGCGATCATCAGGAACAGGTCGTCGCGTGGCGGTCCACAATGATCAACATATTTCTGATGGTGATACTTCGCCTGCGCCAGCCGTAGTGATGGCGCAGAAAGTTTTGACAACTCGTCTTCGTTCAACGATGGCTCAAAATCTACGAGTGTTCTCACGTTCATGGTTCGACAAGCTCACCACGAA
>CALMUY010000064.1 GCA_937873005.1 uncultured Aeromicrobium sp.
ACGCTGAAGGTGCCACTCCCCTGCCGAAGCTCGTCAAGACGGTTCGCAAACTGCCTAAGGCAATTTCGCCGGCTGAGCAGACCGAAATGATGCACAAGATCAAGGCGCTTGACGCGATGCGTCCGGCCCTCCCGATGCCGCGTGGCCCGCTGCCGACGAGCACCAAGGGCGCACGCAAGATGATGCGCGGCTGACCCTGCTGCGGTATTTAGTCGCGCACCTAGCCGCGCACAACTTTGCTGCCGGCTGCGAGGTCATGCAGTCCGCGCTTGTCTTCGGTCATGATGACTGCGGGAACCACGAGGCATAGCAGCGCCGTACGAATGCATGCTCGGAGCATTCCGATTGGTTCGCCATTCGTGTTGATGACCCGCAAACCGACGATGCGTTTGCCGATCGAGAACCCCAACAGGCCGACCAGCAGCGCAACTTCAACGAAAAACACAACGAGCGGCACCCACTCGTTGACCCTGTCTTCAGAAAAAACTGGTGTCCTAGTGATCGCTGCGGCCGTGCCGAGTGCGATAAACCAGTCGATCGTGAGGGCAGCCAGTCGACGGCCGAGGGAAGGCTCGTCCGTCATGTCGGCTGCATCAGCTGCGTTTGTCATGAGGCCCGCCTAGCGAGAAGGTTTTGTAACATTGCCGAAACATTTCCGTGACTGTCGAGTAATGGTCGTGCACTAGTCTCGTAAGAGCCTGAGTCATTAGGTGCAAATTTACAACGCTTCCGCTGCGGCGGACTAGGAGGCAACATGTTCGGCAACGCCGACGATTTCTTCAAATTCGTCCGGGACGAGGACGTCAAGTACATCGACATTCGCTTCACCGACCTTCCAGGTATCCAACAGCAGGTCACGATGCCGATTTCGGCATTTGATGAAGACACCGCTGCTGAAGGCGTCGCGTTCGATGGTTCGTCGATCCGTGGCTTCCAGACCATCGACCAGTCGGACATGAAACTCCTCCCCGACTACGGCACTGCCTACATCGATCCTTTCCGCAACCCCAAGACGATCGCGATGGACTTCTTCGTTCACGATCCGATCACCGGCGAAGCGTACTCGCGCGATCCGCGCAACATCGCTCGCAAGGCTGAGGCTTACCTCAAGACCACCGGCATCGGCGATACCGCGTTCTTCGCCCCTGAAGCAGAGTTCTACATTTTCGACCGCATCTCGTACGGCACGAGTGCCTACAAGTCGTACTACGAAATCAAGTCGGTTGAGTCGGCTTGGTCGACCGGTGACGATGTTGACGACAACCGCGGCTACAAGGTTCGCTACAAGGGCGGCTACTTCCCGGTTCAGCCGACCGACCGTTTCGCTGACTTGCGCAACGACATGATGACGAACTTGTCTGATGCTGGCTTGGTGCTCGAACGCGGCCACCACGAAGTGGGCACCGCTGGTCAGGCTGAAATCAACTACAAGTTCGACACGTTGTTGAAGGCTGCGGACGACACGATGAAGTTCAAGTACCTCGTGCGCAACACGGCGTGGGCTGCTGACAAGACCGTCACCTTCATGCCGAAGCCCATCTTTGGCGACAACGGTTCGGGCATGCACGTTCACCAGTCGATCTGGAACAACGGCGATCCGCTGTTCTACGACGAGGCTGGCTACGGCGGTCTTTCCGATATCGCTCGCTGGTACATCGGCGGTATTTTGAAGCACGCGCCCAGCTTGCTCGCGTTCACGAACCCATCCGTTAACTCCTACCACCGTTTGGTGCCTGGTTTCGAAGCACCGATTGCTCTGGTTTACTCGGCTCGTAACCGTTCGGCGTGTGTGCGTATTCCGATCACGGGCGCAAACCCGAAGGCGAAGCGCATCGAGTTCCGTTGCCCCGATCCGTCGAGCAACCCATACCTCGCGTTCTCGGCACTGTTGCTCGCTGGTTTGGACGGCATCAAGAACAAGACTGAACCTGCTGCGCCGATCGACAAGAACATCTACGAGCTTCCGCCGGAAGAGTACGCCGACATCGACATGGTGCCGACGTCGCTCGATGCGGTTCTGGATGCGCTCGAAGACGATCACGAGTACTTGACCGCTGGTGGCGTGTTCACGAACGATCTGATCGAAACGTGGATTGACTACAAGCGCACCGAAGAGATCGCTCCGATCGCTCAGCGTCCTCACCCACACGAGTTCGAGTTGTACTACGACATCTGAGTCACGACCGTTCGAAAGCCGGCCCCTGATTTGTGGAAACACAGGTTGGGGGCCGGTTTGTTTCGTCCTAGTCCGCAAATAGCCCGCACAAGTGTCAGCACGAGCCGTCTTCCTCGCCGCGACGGCTGCCGTCGCGCACCACTACAGCTCGGGCTCCGCCAGGGATGTGATGGACTAAGAGCATGGCTCTCAAACACTGGACCTTCCTCTACGCTGCGCCGGGACTCCCGAAGTCCGGTGATGTCCGGGAGGTCACCACCTCGACGTCCACCACCGTGCTGGCCGGCTACCCAACGGCGGAAGACGCACTCGGTGCTTCTTTCGGCGGCGAGTTGGCCGCTGCACTGGACCGGACGGAACTGATCGAACTGTGTGGCGCCTTCAGCCATGAGCACGTGGCGAAACTGCGGCAGGCCCGACCGAAAGTGCCAGTCGGTCTCGTTGCCTACGCAGGCGACCAGACCGAGCAACTGCACGCACTCTTCAGCTGAATCTCTCAACGAGTCCTCAGTACCCAGGCAGGCCCAGGCTGGTCCGCCACGTGAAACGGCAAGATGGCGCGGGCGTTTGGCTGGCAGTGGCCAACCTCCAACGACGGCCAATCAGGCCATGCGTTGTTCGAGTTGTACTACGGCATCTGAGTCGCTATTGCTTGAAGGCCGGCCCCCAGTTTGCACGTCGCAGACTGGGGGCCAGTTTGCTTCGCTTCACGAGTCGTTAACGTGCTGCCTGGCTAAGACGTGATGCGCTCGACGAGAACGCTTTGGTTCACTCGGCCCACGGGGCCCGATTCGGCATGCAGGATGCCGCTGCTGTTGGCGATGCCGTCCGCCCCGACAGAGGTCTCGGCTTCAATCCCGACCCACCGGCCAGTGGGGGCCTGGTGCAAGTGCACGGTGAGTTCAGTGTTCAGGAAGGTGAACTGGGTGGGATCGAGCCTCGCACCCACACCGTTCGCGGTGTCTGAGACAGCCAACAACCGTTCCAGTGGGCTCGGCTCTTCGCCCTCGACCACGGCGCAGCGCAGGTCTGTCCAGGCGAGCGTCGGTTCGCCTGGTGTGTGGCTCCGGCGCGAGATGCGCCAGTCGATCGTGCCAACGAAACCGTATTCGAGCCAGGCCGACGGAAACAGTTCAGCCAGTGCTGACGGACTGGCGTCGTCGAGCAACTGCTGAGGTTTCGCTGCATCCCACACAACGTCCGATGTGTCTTGGCAAGCGAGCCGCCAGGCCGAGCCGGTTGCACAACGCCGCCATTGCCCGTCAGGCATCAGCGCGTCTAACTCTGCGCCCAACAGTTCAATTTTGCGACCGGGCCGCTCGATATGGGTGCGCACTCGCACCTGCGAGATTGGGACCGGGCCGAGCAGTTCGATCGTGACCCGCGCGAGCCGAGTATCGGGGCGCGGCTCGTGGCGGTCGGGTGCGCGGCCCAGAAGCGGTGGGGCGGGGCCGCCGCGGTGAGTCGGGCCCCCCGGGCCGTCAGTGGGGGGAGGGGGCACGAACAGTTCCGCGTCGCCGTCTCGCCCGAGCAGTCGATACAGGGCAGCGTCAGTCATGGGGTTCGTCCTCTCGAATGCACCGGCGCTATTCGTTTCAGCGCTCCGTCGCGGGTGGTGGCTCTTGGCAATGTATCCCACTTTGGCATAGCAGCGGCTGTCGATTTGTCTCGCGTGAAGCGATGTTCAGAATCATTTCAACCACCAACTGGTCGAAGTTCGGACGGTCATTCACGAAAGGTCTCCAGGATTCAGTTGAGTGCCTCCGTGCCTGCGCGATACTCGCGCACATCGAGGGACTCTGCGTGATCCAAGGCGGTGAGTACAACGTCGCCCTGGGCAAGCCCGCTCACAACAGACAGATCTATCGTCGTGGCTCGGAGGGTTACATTCCCCTCATCGTCATTGATCAAGCCGAATGTGCGAAACGCGCTATCCACATCGTTCGTTGCAAGATAACCGTCAATTTTTGTGCTCGCGACCAGACCGAGTTCCTCGGCGGCATGCGCCGAATCAATGAGCAGCGATCGGAGTTGCGCTTCTACGCTCGGATGCGATTGATAGCGCGTCACGTGAGCGCGATTGCGGGCGCGTTCAACTAGTTCGCCAGCCTCGATGTCGCGCAAGCGTGCCTGGAGTCTCGACCGCTGCGACTGCCCCATCCAGTCCGCATCGCCTCCAGACAGGAGTGACACTGCTCCCCACGCGGTCTCCTCAGACCAAGCACGGGCGTGAGCGTTGCCTCGCACGGCAACCAGTCGCTCGACCGACGTTTCGTCAACAATCCCCCGAGCTAGTTGCCGTACCGCCCCTTGAACGATCAGGTGCTGTACCTGGCGGGTCGAGACGCCTAGCCGCGAGGCAGCTTCAGCAATCGACAACAACGTCATGACAAACATGATTCGCATATGCGAAGTTATCTGCCAAGGCCTAACACGTGACCATCTTCACGCACGAATGATTCGTCAAAGCAACTGTTCATTGCGGTTAGGGGCGCAGCGCGGCGCTGAGTGCAATGAGGGTGTCGTCGACGAGACGATAGTAGGCCCAACGTCCGCGCTGCTCGCGCTCCACGAGCCCCGCTTCGACGAGTTGCTTCATGTGGTGCGAGACGGTGGGTTGCGAAAGGCCGACCGGTTCAGTCAGATCACACACGCAGGCCTCATTGTCTGCTCCGGCAGCGATCATCGACAGCAGTCGCACACGGGTGGGGTCACCGAGGGCTTTGAACATCCGTGCCAGGCGTTCAGCTTCTGCCACGTCGAGCGCCCCGCCCGTAACCGTCGAGCAGCAGTCGTCGGCTGCAACATTGCTAGTGGCGAGGAGATTGAGCGACTCAGTCATCCCTCAACCCTACCCGACATATTGACAAACGTCGATACATCGAGAATGATCAATGCATCGACGATTATCAATACAACCGGAGCAACCCCATGAACCACGACGACGCACTGCCATCCCAAGAGCAAGAACACCTGCGCGAACAAGTGCGCAGCCGATACGCCCAAGCAGCCAGTTCGATTGCCTCGGGCATCACCAACGCCGAACTCAACAGTGAACTGCAAGTACTCGATAACGAGTCTGCAGCCTCATGCTGTTCTGACCTTGAA
>CALMUY010000065.1 GCA_937873005.1 uncultured Aeromicrobium sp.
TCTTCGGTCACGTGAATGAGCGCCGACTTCGATGCGCCATACATGCCGATCATGGGTGCCGGTTTGATGCCGGCAACCGAGGCCACGTTGACGATCGCTCCGCCGTTGTCTCGTAGCGAGGCAGCGTACGCCTTTTGTGCCCACGACAATGCCGCCAACACGTTCACTTCGAAGATCTTGCGCGCGGGTTCGAGATCCATCTCGATCATCCGACCATACGTCGGGTTGATCCCGGTGTTGTTGACGAGGAAATCGAGACTTCCAAAACGATCCATCGCGGTTGCGATGGTTTCGTCCTGATGGCTTGCATCATCGGCAGCACCCACCACGAACGCCGCGTTGTCGGCGCCAAGGTGCGCCACCGCTTGTGCCAGAGCTTCTGGCTTGCGTGCGGTGATCACCACCTTGGCACCGTCAGCGACGAGTCGCTCAGCAATACCCAGACCGATCCCCCGGCTCGCGCCGGTGACAATCGCGACCTTGCCAGCGAACCTGCTCATCAGCTCAAGCGCTCCAGCACCATAGCCATGCCCATGCCGCCACCGACACACATCGACTCAACGCCGAACTGCTTGTCGTGCCACTGCAGCGAGTTGATGAGCGTCGACGTGATGCGCGCACCCGTCATGCCGAAGGGGTGACCCACAGCGATCGCGCCGCCGTTGATGTTGAGCTTGTCGAGTGGAATTCCGAGTTCCTTCGCCGAGCCCCACGCCTGAACCGCGAACGCTTCGTTGATTTCGTAGAGGTCGATGTCGTCGATGCCCATGCCTGCGTTCTTGAGCGCAGCCGGAATCGCTTCAACCGGACCAAGACCCATGATTTCTGGCGAAAGGCCGGTCACCGCGGTCGAGACGATGCGCGCAAGCGGCGTCAGACCAAGTTCCTTGGCCTTCGTATCGCTCATGATGACGACGGCAGCAGCGCCATCGTTCAACGGGCACGCGTTACCAGCGGTCACGGTTCCGTCAGGGCGGAAGACTGGCTTGAGACCACTAACTGCTTCGAGCGTCACGCCCGCGCGCGGTCCGTCATCGGTCGAAACGACCGTGCCGTCAGGCAGTGTGACGGGAGTGATGTCCTTGGCCCAGAAGCCTTCAGCGATCCGCTGTTCGGCGAGGTTCTGGCTGCGCACACCGAATTCATCTTGCTCTTGGCGGCTCATGCCGAGGTACTGTGCAACGTTTTCGGCCGTCTGCCCCATGGTGATGTAGAGGTCAGGGAGCAAGCCCGATTCGCGTGGGTCAACCCAGGAGTCGGCGCCACCTTCAGCGCGCTTGGCGGTGCGAGCGATCGCGTCAGCAAAAATCGGGTTCTCGGTGCCCGGCACGTCGGAGAAACCGAAACCGAAACGGCTGACCGTCTCAACACCAGCGGAGATGAACACGTCGCCTTCGCCAGCCTTGATCGCATGGAACGCCATCCGGGTGGTTTGCAGCGAGGAGGAACAGTAGCGGTTGACCGTCACACCAGGAACGTGATCCATGCCGGCTTGAACAGCAACAGCACGTCCGATGTTGTGGCCGCCTTCGCCAGCAGGCTGGCCGATACCGAGCATGAGGTCGACGATGTCACGGCGATCAAGCTCAGGCACCTTCGCAAGGGCGGCTTCAACCATTTGCACGGTGAGGTCGTCGGGGCGCATGTCCTTCAAAGAGCCTTTACCTGCGCGGCCGATCGGCGAACGTGCGGTAGAGACGATTACTGCTTCAGTCATTTCTGGGTCCTTTCTCAGATTCCGGTCTCAGAAGCCGAGGTCGCGGCCGATGAGTTCTTTCATAATTTCGTTGGAGCCTGCCCAAATCTTGGACACGCGAGCGTCGCGCCAAGCACGCGCGACACGGTATTCGTTCATGAATCCGTAACCACCGTGCAACTGAACACAGTGATCGAGAACTTCGTTCTGAACCTGCGAAGACCACCACTTAGTCTTCGCTGCGTCGGTCGCCGAGAGTTTTCCTTCACTATGCGCCAAAACTGCTTGGTCTACATAGGCTTCGGCCACTTCAATCTGAGTAACGAGTTCAGCGAGGAGGAATTTGTTGTGCTGCAGCGAACCGATCGACTGGCCAAACGCCTTGCGATCGTGGCAGTACTGGATCGTTTCAAGCAAGATTTGCTTCGCGTGGGCAACGTTCGAAACCGCGCAGATGAGTCGCTCTTGTGGAAGCTTTTGCATCATGGCAATGAAGCCACCGCCGAGTTCACCAA
>CALMUY010000066.1 GCA_937873005.1 uncultured Aeromicrobium sp.
GCGGCCCCCAGTTGCATACCGGCGGGCCGGCGGGGGCGGCCGCTCAGGCCATCGGCAACCGCCTGGATCGCCTTGGCAGCGGGGGAGTCAGGGTTGCTGATGACGATCGGTTTGCCCGAGTCCCCACCTTCACGCATGGTTTCTTCGAGGGGCACTTGCGCCAATAGTTTGACGTCGTAGCCGAGACGCTGGGTCAAGCCGGTTGCCACGGTTTCGCCGCCTCCGGATCCGAAGATTTCCATCTTCGTGCCATCGGGCAGCACCAAATGGGACATATTTTCGACTACACCCACGACACGCTGGTGCATCATCGACGCCATCGTGCCGGACCGTTCAGCCACTTGCGCGGCTGCTTGTTGCGGAGTGGTGACGACGATGAACTCGGCGTTCGGCAAGTGCTGGCCGAGGCTGATGGCCATGTCTCCGGTGCCGGGCGGCAAGTCGAGGAAGAGCGCGTCGAGGTCGCCCCAGAACACGTCGGAGAGCATTTGCACGAGCGCACGGTCGAGCATCGGGCCGCGCCATGCGATGACTTGCTCACGTCGCGGCTTGAGCATGCCCATGCTCATCACCTTGATTGCGGGGGTGGCTTTTTCGTCGTCGCCCACGATCGCGGGGACAGGCATGATCATGTCATCGACTTGGGTGGGGCGTTGATCGCCGAGTCCGAACATGTCGGGGATGGAGTGGCCGTAAATGTCTGCGTCGATGATGCCGACTTTCAAGCCACGCAACGCCATCGCGGTGGCGAGGTTCACGGTGAGCGAGGACTTGCCTACACCACCCTTGCCCGAAGCGACCGCATACACGCGCGTCAGCGAGCCGGGTTTCGTGAACGGGATTTCAGCTTCGGCACGGTTGCCACGCAAGTATTCGCGCATCGCTTTGCGCTGTTCTTCGGTCATGACGCCCATTTCGACAACCACAGCGTGATCGCTCGTGACGGTGCCGACGGCCGCGGTGATATCGCGGTTGAGGGTGTCTTTGAGTGGGCAGCCTTCAACGGTGAGCAGGAGTCGCACCGTGACGGTCGAGTCGTCGATGGTGACCGCGTCGACCATGCCCAGTTCGGTGATCGGGCGGCGAATTTCGGGGTCTTGAACTTGCGCGAGGGCAGTAAGGATTTGCTCTTGGGTGACGTCAGCCATGGTTCCCATCGTACGTGGCGCGTCGAAACGTGTGATTCGCGGGATGCCGGTTTTATTTGGTGCTTTCCGTGAAAAATACGCGCGCCGCGCGACTAGTCCTCGTTTACCTCGGCAGCGGGGGCCGCAGTCCCGTCGCCTTCGTCAGGATCGGTGACCTCGACAGCGACCTCTTCGTTCGCTTTTTCAAGTTCGGTCAGCAGGTTGCGCAACTCTGAACGCAGGAAGTCGCGTGTGGCCACATCACCGAGCGCCAAACGCAGGCTCGCCACTTCGCGCGCCAAAAACTCCATGTCGGCTTGGGAGCGTGCCGCCGATTCGCGATCCTGTTCAGCTGCGACACGGTCGCGGGCCTCTTGCCGGTTTTGTGCAAGCAAAATGAGCGGTGCTGCATACGAGGCTTGCAGCGACAGCATGAGCGTCAAGAAGATGAACGGGTACGGGTCGAACGGGTTGAGGAGCGGGGGTCGTTCTGGACCGATCGGTGCGTTCCACAACAGCCACGCGATGATGAAAACCGTCATCCAAGCGATGAATCGGGCGGTGCCGAGGAAGCGGGCCGCACCTTCGGCAAACTTGCCGAAGAACTCTGGGTCAACTGTGCGGCGCCACGGCGCGCGCCGGCCGAACTCGCGCGGCTGGTCGAGGTTTGAATCGTCAGCCACGGTCTCGCCACCCTTCAGGGAGCAGGTGGTCGAGGACGTCGTCGATCGTGACCGCACCCAACAGGCGCTGGTTTTCGTCCACGACAGGTAGTGCGACGAGGTTGTAGGCGGCGAGCAGGTTGGCGACGTCGGCGAGGCTCGCGCCGGGGCGCGGCCAATCGATGTCGTTGTCGAGGATCGCACCAATCAGCGTGGACGGTGGTTCGCGCAACAGCGCCTGCAAGTGCGCGACACCCAAGAACCGGCCCGTCGGCGTTTCGATCGGCGGTCGGCACACGTACACCATCGTGGCGAGCGCAGGAATCAGTTCGGGTTCGCGCACGAGTGCGAGCGCATCGGCGATGGTCGCATCGGGCGGCAAGATGACTGGTTCGGTTGTCATCATGCCGCCGGCGGTGCGTTCTTCATACGTCATGAGTCGGCGCACGTCTTCGGCTTCAGACGGTTCCATCCGTGACAGCAACTCTTCGGCAGCTTGCGCGGGGAGTTCGTTGATGAGGTCGGCGGCGTCGTCGGGGCTCATTTGTTCGAGCACGTCAGCACCGCGGTTCACGTCGAGGACGCTCAAGATTTCCACTTGGATGCGTTCAGGCAACTCTTCGAGCACGGAGGCGAGGCGTTCGTCGCCGAGTTCGAGGGCGATCTCGGTGCGTCGCTTTGGGGTCAAGTCGCGCAACGCGTTGGCAACGTCGGTGGGGCGCATGTCGTCGAGTGTCGCGAGCAGGTGAGTGGCGCCTTGGCCCACTTGTTCCGCCAGCAACCCCGAAACGTCCGACCAGTCGAGCACGTGGCTCGCTCCGCGCCGACCAAATCGGCTGCCGTTTTCGACAACAGCCACGGATGACACGAGCCAGTCGCGCCGCGCCTGCTGTTCGATGGCGATGTCATAGAGGGTCGCCTTCGCGCCTTCAGGGAGAGTCACTTCGCGGTCGAGGAGTTCGTGGATCGCGAGCAGTTCGCTGCGGCGTTTTTCGAAGCGACGCAAGTTGAGCACACCGGTGATGATGATGCTGCCCGTGTTGATGGAGGTGACGCGCCCGATGGGCACGAACACGCGCCGACGGCCCAACACTTCCACAACCAGCCCCAGGACGCGTGGTTGTTTCGAGCCGATGCTCGCGGTGAGCAGCACGTCTCGCAATTTGCCGACTTTGTCGCCCGCCGGGTCATACACGCTTTGCCCGATGATTCGGGACAAAAAGATGCGCTGGACGGAAGTGCTCACCGGGCTAGATTACTCCCCAGACACGTGCGGTCTGGGCACATCCTGCAGCCTGCTGAATATGGGCCGAAGTTTCGGCGGTAAAGTTGGCGAGAACCCCCACTTATTTGGTCGAGGAGCACAGGCATGGGCCGACTTGTAAATACCGATGGTCTGACTGAAGAGCAACAAGAGATTCTTAAGGTTGTTCGCCAGTTTGTTGAGAAGGAAATCATTCCTGTCGCAACCGAGTTGGAACACGGTGATACGTACCCCACCGAGATCGTGGAGGGCCTCAAGGAATTGGGCATCTTCGGTCTGATGATCCCCGAAGAATACGGCGGGCTCGGCGAATCGCTGCTCACCTATGCGCTCGTCGTTGAAGAGATCGCTCGCGGTTGGATGAGCGTTTCTGGTGTTATCAACACGCACTTCATCGTCGCTTACATGCTGATCCAGCACGGCACCGAAGAGCAGAAGCAAAAGTACTTGCCACGTATGGCCGTGGGCGAGGTTCGTGGCGCGTTCTCGATGAGCGAGCCGGGCCTCGGTTCGGACGTGTCGGCGGTGTCCACGAAGGCCACCAAGCTTGACGACGGCAGTTACGAAATCACGGGCCAGAAGATGTGGCTCACGAATGGTGGCACCTCGACACTGGTTGCTGTCTTGACCAAGACCGACGAAGGCGAAGATTCGGTCTACAAGAACATGACCACGTTCCTTGTCGAGAAGGAACCCGGTTTCGGTGAGACGGCTCAGGGCGTCACGATCCCCGGCAAGATCGACAAGATGGGTTACAAGGGTGTTGAAACCACCGAAATGATCCTCGACAAGCACAAGATCGCTGCCGACCAGATCCTCGGTGGCGTGCCTGGCAAGGGCTTCTACCAGATGATGGACGGCGT
>CALMUY010000067.1 GCA_937873005.1 uncultured Aeromicrobium sp.
CGTAGCGACCGAACGCATTGCCAATGATGGGTTGCCGAAACCGTTCCAAATCACGGTGGAACATGCCGCAAGCCGGTCAATTCAAGCAATAGCGCTCCAGAAACCAAATGCCTACTTCCCCGCGTCAATCACGACCCTCATTCGCGTGTTGCAAGTGCTGCCGGCTCCGATTCGTGAGGCCACGCTCAGGCAGATGGCGCGTTAATCGAAACAGTCGCTATGAACGTCTCCCTGGGGCCGCGTCAATATTTAGGATGAACGCATGACAAACCCACAACAGACACCAAGTCAAGGAACGGGCCGAGTCGCCGCAGTGACCGGCGGAGCCCAAGGGATTGGCCTTGCCATTGCTAGGGACCTATACCGTGCCGGATATAGCGTCGCGATCGGCGATCTCGATTCGGCCGCAGCCTCGGCGGCTGCTGAGTCGCTCGGCTCGCGCGCTGCGGGCTTTGCTCTCGACGTCTCGAAGAGCGACTCGTTCGAAACATTCCTCACCGATGCTGCTGAGCAGTTGGGTGCGATCGACATTCTTGTGAACAATGCCGGAGTCATGTGGGTGGGCAAGTTCGACGAAGAACCAGAACGGGCTCTCCGTTCGCAGTTGGAAGTCAACTTGATGGGCACCATTCACGGCGTCAAACTCGCCGCCCCGGTGATGCGTGCGCGTGGCCGTGGACAGATCATCAACATCGCGTCTGCGGCGTCGTTGCTGACCACCCCCGGTGAGGCCACCTATGCGGCGACGAAGCACGGCGTGTTCGGTTATCTCAAGGCCGTGCGTGAAGAACTCAAATCCAGTGGAGTGATCATTAACGTGATCATGCCGGCGGTTGTTGACACAAAACTCGCTGTTGGCACGTCGACGGGTGTTGCCAAGATTCTGCAGCCTGAAGATGTGGCCCAGGCTGTGATGAGGGTGATTGGCCGCTCGAAGTTTGAGGTGACGATCCCCGGATATGTCGCGCCGCTCAATCGGTTCATCAACATTTTGCCTCGTCCAGTTCGCGAATGGGCGTTTGGCGCGATGGTGCCAAACCAGGTGGAAGACACTGACAACGAGGCGCGTGTCGAATACGAAGCGCAGTTCAAGAAGAACGAAAACTGACCTAGTCTGTTTCGACTCAAAAAGGGCCCTACCAGCGATTCTGCTGGTGGGGCCCTTTGCCATGTGTGTCCGAGGGGGGACTTGAACCCCCATGCCCGAAACCGGGCACTAGCACCTCAAGCTAGCGCGTCTACCTATTCCGCCACCCGGACATGTCTCAAATTCGAGACGGTGTTCTTTCGAACTGGTGCGGATGAAACTTTAGCAAACGAAGCAGGCCAACGAGTACACGACCCTCGGCACGAATGGTGGTGTCCTGTGAATCTGCATGCCACGAGTCCTAAACTCAACCTATGAGTTTTAACGAAGGCGCAGGGCTAGACGTCAGCCAAGTCGTCAGTGGCAAGGGTGGGGCCGTCGTCGGTGGCGGTATTGGCGGGCTCATCCTTATGCTCGTGATTGTTTTTCTAGGCGGAAACCCGCTCGCTGGTAGCGGATTGGGCGACCCCAGCGATCTCTTCGTTAGCGGCCAAGGCGACAGCGTCGATCTTTCCGAATGCCGCACCGGAGCCGATGCCAACCGCTCTGATGTGTGCCGCATCGTAGGAACTGTCAATAGCGTTCAAGACTATTGGCGAGACGCGCTCCCCCAAGACATCGGCGTCCAATACCGTGATGCTCAGACAGTGATCTTCTCGGGCAGCACCCAATCAGCGTGCGGCACCGCAACGTCCGCGACCGGACCCTTCTACTGCCCCGGCGACGAGCGCGCCTATATCGACGCGGGATTCTTTGATGAACTCTCTGGCACCTATGGCGCCGATGGCGGAAACCTCGCCCAGATGTATGTCGTGGCGCACGAGTACGGCCACCATGTGCAACAGATCCTCAACATCCTCGAGCGCGCGCACGATGGGCAAACAGGTCCGCAAAGCGCCGGCGTTCGTGTCGAACTCATGGCAGATTGCTTCGCTGGCGTCTGGGCCCACCACGCGGCCAACACGCAAGACGCGCAAGGAAACACGTTGATCATGCCGTTGACCGAGGCAGATATCCGTTCGGCGCTCTCGGCCGCATCAGCAGTCGGCGACGACCATATTCAAGGTGAAGTCGCTCGTGGGCAAGTAAAGCCTGAAACGTGGACACACGGCTCCAGCGAATCGCGACAAAAGTGGTTCCTGACCGGATATGAAGCCGGAAATCTCAACCACTGCGACACGTTTGCGACCAACAACTTGTGAGAACGCACCACAAGATTGAAATTTGGCTGGTTCTAGGACTTTCACTTGGTCAGTCCGCGGTATATGCGATCGTGTCTCTCACTGCGAAGCTCGCGCGAGGCCCGCTGGAGGAATCTCAAGCCACGCTCAATCCCAACCGAAGTGATCTAGCCTGGCTCGACTTCACTCTCAACGCGCTGAGTATTACTTTTGCGCTTGTACCAGTGGCTTTGGCGTTGTATTTGCTGTCACGTGACCACGACGCTCCCCCACTGTTCGAACGCATCGGACTAGCAAAGAATCGTCCGCTGGTTGATGTGGCGGCTGGGTTCGGTCTCGCGGCAGTCATTGGTATTCCGGGGCTGCTCGTGTATGTGCTCGGCAAGCGTTTTGGTTTGACTGTTGATCTCGTGCTCGCGCCCGAGAATCTTTACGCCTGGAGCGTGGCCTTCCTCGTTCTCGCGGCCATCCAAAACGCACTGCTCGAGGAAGTCATTGCCATCGGCTATTTGCTCACGCGCTTACGTGAAGCGGGTTGGAATGCCTGGACGATGATTTTGGCGAGTGCTGCATTACGTGGCACGTACCACCTCTACCAAGGTCCCGGTCAGGCGTTGGGCAACTTCCTGATGGGAATCGTTTTCGGATGGTGGTACCTGCGGACCGGCCGACTTTGGCCGCTCATCGTGGCACACGCAGTGATCGACATCGTCGCATTTGTTGGGTATGCGCTCCTTCCAGATCTGGTGCAGAAGCTATGAAAACTCAGGTCGCATCAGGGCTGCCCATCACCGACAGGGCTGAGGAAGTCATTGACTTGTTGACCCGTCACCAAGTCGTCGTACTAGCCGGAGAAACAGGCTCAGGAAAGACCACCCAACTGCCCAAACTGGCACTTGCTGCCGGGGCGAAACGCGTCGTTCACACCCAGCCGCGCAGGGTGGCCGCCCGTTCAGTTGCCAAGAGAATTGCCACGGAGTGTGAAGTCGAGCTCGGCCAAGAAGTTGGCTACGCAGTGCGATTCGACGACCAGAGCACACGCGATACAAAGATCCGAGTCGTCACCGACGGCTTGCTGCTTGCTGAACTTGCGAAAGACCCGGATCTGCGCCGCTATGACACCGTCATCATCGACGAAGCGCACGAGCGGTCTCTCGCGATTGACTTTCTTCTTGGGTATCTTGCTCGGCTTGTCGATCGTCGTGCAGACCTACGTGTGATCGCTACGTCCGCAACGATTGATGTGGAACGTTTCGCTGAACTGTTTACGACACCCGAACGTCACGTGCCGATCGTGGAAGTGAGCGGGCGAACCTTCCCGGTAGAAATCCGGTACCGACCGATGGACGAAAGCGATGCGTCGCACCTGCCCGAGGCCGTTGCCGATGCGATCGGATCGCTGCCTCGAGACGGAGACGTGCTCGTTTTCGCTTCAGGCGAGCGCGAGATTCGCGATATTTCCGAATATTTGGAGGGCCGGTTTAAGGGCGCGTTTGAGATCCTTGCGTTGCACGGTCGACTGCCCGCTCACGAACAACAGCGCATCTTTGAGCCGGGCGCTCGGCGTCGCGTCATCATTTCGACCAACGTCGCCGAAACCTCATTGACAGTCCCCCGAATCCGGTTCGTGATCGATCCCGGGTTTGCACGCATTTCCCGATTCTCGACTCGCCTCAAAGTTCAACGCCTGCCGATCGAACCGATCTCGCAAGCAAGCGCAGCGCAGCGGGCAGGGCGATGCGGTCGTGTGTCTGACGGCATCTGCATTCGTTTGTATTCCGAAGAGGACTTTGCCGGTCGGCCGGAGTTCACGGATCCGGAAATTCAGCGAACCAATCTGGCTTCAGTCATCTTGCAGATGGCACTCCTGCGCCTAGGCCCTATCGAAGAGTTTGGGTTTCTTGATCAACCTGATTCGCGTGCGATCGCGAGCGGCAAGAATCTCCTCGTAGAACTCGGTGCCATCAGCAACAACGCGCTGACCGCCACCGGGCGAACGATGGCCGCCCTACCGGTCGATCCGCGCATGTCACGCATGCTCATCGAAGCGAGCAAGAATGACTGCCTTGCTGACGTGCTGGTCATCGTGGCCGCCATGTCGATTCAAGACCCGCGCGAACGTCCCATGGAAGAACGTGAAAAGGCCGATCAATTTCACAAGCGTTTCCATAGCCCCGTCTCGGACTTCTTATCGTTCCTCGCTTTGTGGAAATACTTGAATGAACAGCGTTCAGCGCTCAGCCATACGAAGTTCCGTGCAATGTGTCGTAACGAATACTTGCACTATCTTCGCGTCAGGGAATGGCAAGACGTCTACGCGCAACTGAAGGAAACAGCACGTGAGCAAAAGCTCCGCCTAGGGCAGGCCGGGGCCGATCCGGACGCGATACATCAGTCGATGCTCGTTGGGTTGTTGTCGCACCTCGCGATTCGAGTTGAGGACTCGCGAGAATTTCAAGGGGCACGCGGTACGCAGGTCACGATTTGGCCAGGCTCTGGACTCGCCAAGAAGCCCCTCGCTTGGCTCATGGCGGCCGAATTCATGGAAACGAGTCGCGTGTGGGCCCACACCGGGGCAGCGGTTGAGCCGTCGTGGATTGAGACTTCAGGTGCACACTTGCTCAAGAAGCAATATTCAGAGCCGCGCTGGTCCGCCCGCCGCGGCGCGGCCGTCGCTACATTGCGCGCAACCCTCTACGGCCTGCCCGTCGTCACCGACAGGCTGGTGAATCTTGCGCCACAAGACCCGGCTCTCGCACGTGAGTTGTTCATTAGACATGCGCTCGTAGGCAACGAATGGCGGACTCACCACGCGTTTGTTCGCCGGAACGAGGCGAAACTGGCCGAGCTTGCCGAGCTTGAAGAACGCACGCGGCGCCGTGACTTGATGGTTTCTGATGAGGTTTTGTTTGAGTTTTTCAACACGCGCGTGCCGGACCGCGTCGTTTCCGTACGCCATTTCGATTCATGGTGGCGTAAGAAAAAGTCGCGAAACCCACATTTTTTGGACATCACCGATGAAGCTGTGGGTGCACTAGTCCCCCACATCGAAGATGAGTTCCCGACATTTTGGTCGAGCCAAAGTGACAACTATGAACTCGACTATGTGTTTGAACCAGGCGATGAGCGAGATGGCGTCCACATAACGATTGATTTGACGGACCTCCCGACAGCGAACCCGAGCGAATTCGAATGGCATGTCCCCGGAACCAGGGCTGAGTTGATTACGGCACTGATCAAGTCGCTGCCCAAACCGATTCGTCGCAATTTCGCGCCGGCATCAACCTATGCCGAACGTGCGCTCGGCGTCCTCGACTCCTCGGGCGAGCCGTTGACAACCCAGCTAGCCAAGGTGCTTTCGCAATCGTCCCCGGTTTCCCCGGACGATTTCGACTGGGCTGTGGTGCCCGACCACTTGCGGTTCACGTTCGTTGTGACCGGTGACGGCGTCGAACTTGGACGCGGAAAAGATCTCGTCGAACTCAAACGCAATCTCGCACCAAAGATCAGGGGCACCGTTCGAGCGTCCTATGCCGGCGTGGAAGCCAGCGGTCTACGCGAATGGCCAGAACAAGACATTCCGCACGAACTCAATGAAGGGATTGTCCCAGTCTGGCCGGCGCTCGTTGATGAAGGCGCGAGCGCGGGAATCAGGGTGTTCACTAACCCCCACGAACGGGACGTCTCGATGTTGCGCGGTACCGCACGGCTCATGGCGATCGATCTGCCTGATCCAAGCGTCCGTCTCGTCAAGGGATTGTCGATGGTTGACGCGCTCATGCTGTCCACTGCGGGATATCAGGACTCTGCCGCCCTCGTTCACGATGCCTGGTTGACCGCTCTCGACAGCCTCATCGTGGAACTCGGTGGGCCAGTATGGACCGCCGGCGACTTCGCGCAGTTGAAAGACCGGGTTCGTCAAGAGATGGTGCCTCGTACTCAGCAAGTTCTGACGCGTGTGCTCAATGCATTAAAGGCGCGTGCTCGCATGGACCAAGGCGCTGGCGAATCTGGTGAGGATGTCGCAAACCAAGTGTCGTGGCTGATCTATCCAGGGTTTGTGCGGGACATGACTTATGCGCGTCTTCCCCGGCTGGCCGTGTATTTCGCCGCTGCGCAACGCCGACTGGCGTCAACCAAGGATCCAGAGCCGGTATATGCGCTGGAAGCGAGATTTCATGCACTGACGAGCACGCTCACTCCCCTCCGAGTGCTGGCAAGCGATGTCGCCCACGTCCGATGGGCGCTCGAAGAGTTCCGAGTGAGTTGGTTCGCGCAAGATCTCGGCACGGCGTTTTCAGTCTCAGAAAAGAAAGTGACCGCCATGCTTGATGCAATGGCGGCCACTCTCGATGCTGAAATCAGCCAACACCCAACAAGTCAATGATGAAAACCAAAGTGCGACCGGACAGGTGGTGACCTCCGCCGGCAGGACCATAAGCAAGTTCAGGCGGGCAGACGAGTTGACGGCGGCCGCCAACCTTCATACCGGGAATGCCTTGCTGCCACGCGCCGATAAGTTGCGGAAGCGGGAAGCGCGCCGACTGGCCACGGTCCCACGAGGCGTCAAACTGCTCGCCCGTCTCGAAATCGACACCCACGTAATGGACATCAACGACGCCACCGGCAACAGCCTCGGCGCCTTCGCCCACGACGAGATCGGTAATGACAAGTTCGGAAGGCGCGGGGCCTTCAATGAAATCAACTTCTGGTTTCTGAGTCATACGTGACATTCTGGCATGTAAGCGATGGGGAATCGGGACGAGACTGAGCATTTGCTCGCTGAGCCAGGTCAATGCGCCATGTCCAACAAGAAACGAGGGCACTCCCCTGCGGGAATGCCCTCGTTCTCGTTTGTGCTACATCACTTGAGTTGCGAACTCGACAAGCCGAGCACGCGACGCGCGATGATGAGTTGCTGGATTTGCTGGGTGCCTTCGAAGATGTCGAGGATCTTCGAATCGCGCGACCACTTTTCGAGCAGTTCAGTTTCGCTGTAGCCCAAGGAGCCAGCGAGTTCGACTGCGCGCAAGGTGATTTCGTTGCCAACGCGTCCTGCCTTGGCCTTAGCCATCGAGGCCTGGAGCGAGTTTGGCTCGGAGTTGTCGGCCATCCATGCAGCCTCAAGCGTCAACAAGGTCGCAGCTTCGAGATCCGCTTCCATTGACAAGTAGGCAGCAGCTGCAGCCGATTGCGAATTAGCAGGGCGATCGTAATCGATCGTGAGGCCGGCTTCTTCAATCAATTCACGCAAACGCTCAAGCGAAGTACGAGCACAACCGATAGCCATGCCGGCAACAAGCGGACGCGTGTTGTCAAAGGTCGCCATCGCGCCAGCGAAGCTTTTCGCCGTGTCGATTTCCGGCGAACCGAGCAAGTTCTCTGCCGGCACGCGGCAGTTATCAAGCACGATGACAGCGGTGTCCGAAGCACGAATGCCGAGCTTGTGTTCAAGGCGTTCCACGCGGATTCCATCGAGGCTCTTCGGCACGAGGAACGACTTGATCGCCGCACGGCCCTGGGCCTTGTCGAGGGTCGCCCAGACGACTACTGAGTCAGCACGCTCGCCCGAGGTGACGAAGATCTTCTCACCGTTGAGGACGTACGCGTCGCCATCTTTGACAGCAGTCGTGGTGACAGCCGCGGAGTCCGAACCGAAACTAGGCTCGGTGATAGCCATGGCAGCCCAGGTTCCCTTGAACCGTTCTTTTTGTTCAGGGCTTGCTACCGAGGCAATCGCAGCGTTGCCAAGGCCTTGGCGCGGCATCGAAAGCAGAAGGCCGACATCGCCCCAGCACATTTCGATGATCGACATAACGCCGCTCATGTTGGCGCCGTTGCGGGTGCCCTTCTTTTCCTTCTTTTCGTCACGGCTAACACCGGAAGCGCCGACGCCTTCGTTCTGGCCAGAATCGGCCATGCCGTCAATGAGCGACGCGAGCAGATCGAGTTCCACCGGGTACTCGTGTTCGGCGAGGTCATACTTGCGGGAGTTTTCGCGCAAGAACGCTTCGGCGACTTCGTGAGCCTGCTGAATGAATGCGCGGTGCTTCTTAGGGATTTCGAGATTGATCATGTTGGTTCTGCCCTCAGACGAGGACGCCTCCTTCCAAGACGCCAACAGCGCGCAAGTCGCGGTACCAGCGTTCTACGGGGTGTTCCTTAACGAAGCCGTGTCCGCCAAGCATCTGTACGCCATCGGTACCGATTTGCATGCCATAACGTCCGGCGAAGTTGCGTGCCAAGCTCGCTTCACGAGCGAAGTCACTGCCTTGATCGGCACGCGAAGCCGCGCGCAGAGTCACAAGACGCATGCCTTCAAGTTCCGTAGCCATATCGGCCACGGTGAAGGCAACGGCCTGACGGTAGGAAATTGGTTCACCGAATGCAATGCGAGTGTTGACGTATTCCTTGACGTAATTGAGTACTGCCTTGCCTGTACCGAGAGCAAGACCTGCCCATGCCAAACGCGAGAGACGAATCATTTCGCGGTAATCGTCGGTCGAACCGAGGATCGCGTCGGCAGGAACCTGGACGTCTTCGAGCTTCAGGCGCGTAAGCGAAGCAGCGCGCAAGCCCATGCTTGGGTCGTCCGCAACGCTCAAGCCTTCAGACTTGGCCTCGACGATGAACATCGACGGGCCCGTGCCCTCGAGGTCAGCGGCAACGATGAACAGTTCGGCTTCGGCGCCACGGATGACGCCCGACTTCAAGCCGTTGAGAACGAATCCATCGCCCGAACGCTTCGCCGTCGTCTTCAATTCGAAAGGATCGGCAAGCATGTGCGGTTCTGACACAACGAGTGCGGCAGCGGGGATGTCGTCAGAGGCGAAAGCAGGCAGGTAGGTTTCCTGCTGCGCTGCGGTACCCCAGAGCGAGATCGCGGTCGCGACTGCTGCTGGCGCAAGACATGCAACAGCTTGACCCATGTCGCCCTCAGCGAGGGCTTCGTTAACGAGAACGCCAGTCGTGGCCGAGCGTTCAGCGTCAAGTCCACCGAGGTTTTCGGGGATGTTGATGAGCGTCAGGCCAAATTCGGCCGTTTGCGCAAGCACTTCAGCTGGGGTCGCATTGACCTTTTCTGCTGCTTCTGCGCCAGGGCGAAGAACTTCGGTGGCGAAGTCAGAAATGACTTCAACCATCATTTGCTGGTCTTCAGTGGGGTTCAAGTCGAAAACGCCCGTGGGGTTGGTTGCAGGGCGTTCAGCATTGCCGCTGCCCTTAGCCTTCTTGAACGTGCGTTGTGCCGTGCCGATGGCAGCGAAACCATTCTTGGTTCCGTGATAAACGGCCTTTTCTGTCACACCGCGAATGCCGAGTTTGTCGAGCGTCTTAGCTCCAGCCAACTTATTGAGAGCTGCGAGTCCAAGCGCCATAGGGTCCTTGCGAGCCACCGTGTGGTCTCCTCACTACAACGGATGCAACGGGTCGTTGCATTTCACATACCGATGGTATCTGAAATTTGATGTCGAGCGCCAGAGCGAAACAAAAAAGTCTTTCGTTACTCTGGTCACGTGCCAGATTCACAGTCCCGCCCCCTGCCGGAAAACGGAAAAGTCCTCCCTATCACTCGATGGGGTACTCCCGTCATGCATCACGAATTGCGCGAAGTTACTGAATTTAATGAGGAACTTCGCACGCTTGTTGCCGACATGACGGCAACAATGTATGCGGCTGAAGGCGTTGGGCTGGCAGCAAACCAAGTAGGCGTGGACCTTAAAGTATTTGTCTTCGACTGCCCTGACGACGATGGCGTTCGTGTCACGGGTGTCGTTTGCAACCCGGTGCTAACGCTCCCCGAAGGCAAAGACCGAATCCTCGACGTCGCAGACGAGGGGTGCCTTTCTCTGCCTGGCGCGTTCGTTGAATGCGGACGCCCCGATATCGCGAGCGTCAAGGGCTTTGATGAAAACGGTGAACCGGTATCGTTCGACGGCACTGGGCTGCTCGCTCGCTGTTTGCAGCATGAAACAGATCACCTGCACGGCACCGTATTTGGCGACCGCGTCCCAGAAAAGAGCCGCAAAAAGCTCTACAAGATCCACAAGTCCTACGCCGAGGACTATCCCGAGGATTGGCCAGTCTCCCCAATGGTTCGCTGATTCTTTACGTGCGATCAACCAGCACACGAGTCTGCGAACCAAGACTTAGCTGCGGCGAAGCTGCCAGCAGGCAATCGCAACGCTCGCGGCAACGTTGAGTGAGTCGATGCCTTCTCGCATGGGGATCGTGACTCGGGCCGTCGCGCCGGCTTGCCAATGCGCGGTAAGCCCATGTCCCTCCGAGCCGACGATGAGTGCGACTTTGTTTTCCGCTGGCAACTCGAGCGAATCAAGATCCACCGAATCAGGCGCCAGCGTCATGGCAAGTGATTGGAAGCCAGCTGCCTTAAGTTCTGCCGGAAGCCTGTACCAATCGTCGACATACGCAAACGGGACGCTGAATACCGCACCCATGGACACCTTGATCGCACGCCGGTACCACGGGTCGGCACAACGCGGTGACAGCAGAATCGCGTCCCAGCCCAAGGCCGCTGCAGTCCGAAAAATTGCCCCGATATTTGTATGATCCGCAAGATCTTCAAGTACCAGTATTCGCCGGTGACGCGAAAGTAGTTCGGCTGATCTTTGTGGGGAGGGACGTTCGAAGGCGGCCAAAGCGCCCCGATGCACATGGAATCCCGTCAGCGTCTCGATCTCGGCCTCGCTCAGCACGAAGATCTCAGCAGAGCTTTCTTCGATGTGTGGGCCCAGATCTCCCAGCCAGCGTGGGCTGACCAAAAACGAACGTGGAACGAGGCCCGCCTCGAGGGCTCGCAGAATGATCTTGTGCCCTTCGGCCATGAACAAGCCATGTTCTGTCTCGAGTGACTTTCGCAACTGCATATCGCGCAAATCCGCATACACCGAGAGGCGAGGGTCATCTGCAGAAGACACTTTCGTTACAAGGCTCACCGGATTAGGTTAGTGCCATGAGTCTTGAGAGACCTGTTAGCCCGAATCCATATCCACTCCTGCCAGCTGTCTCGGCATTTACTGTGACGAGTCGTGACATTGTCGATGGTCAGCCGTTAGACCTGGCGCAAGTCAATGCCCACGGCGACACCTCTCCGCACCTGTCGTGGAGCGGCGCACCCGAAGGCACCGAGTCGTATGTGGTTTCTTGTTTTGATCCCGATGCGCTGATCGTATCTGGATTCTGGCATTGAACTGTGGTCGATATTCCTGCGAATATCAATGAGTTTAAAGCCGGTGCTGGTGCCAGTCATGCCACGCTGCCTGGAAGTTTCCACGTTCGCAATGACGGTGGCGGGCTCAATTTCGTGGGGGCTGCTCCCCCGCAAAACGATCAGCCCCATCGCTACTACTTCGTGATTCATGCGGTCGGTGTGCCAACCCTCGGCGTCGATGCGAGTGCCGCACCCGCAGTGGTTGGGTACAAACTCGCATTCAATACGCTGGGTCGCGCGATCATTATGGGAACCCACCAGTGGTAACACCAGATTGAGTACCCAAGAAAAGTTGAAGGTGGCCCACATACGCGTGGGCCACCTTCAGTTTTCTTTCGAGTCCGACTAGGTCAGGCAGGAGGCTCCTGCGGGGGGTCAGCCTGCGAAATCGGTGCCTCTGCTTGACGCGCTGCCTTGAGTGCTTCTTCGACAGCAGCGTTCGTTGTTGTATCAATCGTGCTCGTCTCGGTGACTTCTTCATCGAGGTCGATGCGGTTTGTTGGCCCATCGCTCTTGACCGGAACAGACCCGAAAACGCCACCCAAAGCGCCAACTGCCTGCGTAAACTCGGTCGGGATGACGAATGTCGAGTTGTTCGGGCCAGCAGCGATTTGCGGAAGCATCTGCAAGTACTGGTACGAAAGCAAACGCTGATCGACATTACCGTCGTGAATCGATTGGAAGACCGTCTCGATCGCGCGACCTTCACCCTGAGCACGCAAGATAGCTGCTTGCTTTTCGCCTTCTGCCGTCAAAATTGCCGACTGCTTCTGACCCTCGGCGCTCAAAATGGCTGCTTGCTTTTCGCCTTCTGCCGTGAGGACCGCCGACTGACGGTCACCTTCAGCAGTCAAAATGGCTGCGCGCTTGTCGCGTTCGGCGCGCATCTGCTTTTCCATCGCGTCGATGATGGTGGGTGGCGGATCGATGCTCTTGAGTTCGACACGGCTCACCTTGATGCCCCAACGGCCGGTAGCTGCATCAAGTTCGGCACCGAGAGTCCGGTTGATTTGGTCGCGGCCTGTGAGCGCATGCTCAAGCGTCATGCCACCGATGATGTTGCGCAGAGTGGTCATCGTGAGTTGGTGGATACCGTCGATGTAGTTGACGATTTCGTACGTCGCTGCGACCGGGTTGTTGACCGTGAACAAAATGACGGTGTCGATTTCGACGGTCAAGTTGTCTTCGGTGATGACGCCCTGTGGCGGGAACGAAACAACCTGCTCACGTTGATCGATGCGATACTTCACGCGATCGAGGAACGGAACAATAAAGTGCGGCCCTGGATCGAGCGTGGTTCGATACTTGCCGAGGCGCTCAACAATGCCCGCGAAGTTTTGCGGAATGATCTTGAGCGACATGGAACTGGCCACGATCATCAAGAATAACAGCAGCAAGATGACTGTCAGCGCGGCTCCCATACCGGTGATGTACATTTCAGCCCTTTCGTTTCACGATGGCGATCGCGCCATCAATTTCTGTCACAACGACGAGTTCGCCTGCTGCGATGTGTTCGCTCGAATCGGCTGGTCGTGCGGACCAAAAAACATCATCGATGCGGACACGACCGTCGAGATGGTCGATCGGTTCAGCCACAACCGCCGTCGAACCGACGAGGCCTTGGTGGCCCGAAGGTAATGACGGACCGTCGTGGACTTTCGCCGCGAACCGAGGCCGGACGAGTGACAACAGGAACGCTGCAGCAACGCCGAATGCGACCAACTGCCATTCCAGATCGACACCAGTCGCGGCAACACCAGACGCGACGAAAGCGGCGATGCCCAACATGAGGAAGATGAGTTCACCGGCCGTGAGTTCAAGCACCCCCAAAACAACGCCAACGGCGACCCACGTCACCCAAATATCGCTTCCAAGCCAATCCATCAATTGTCCTTTCAGTTAGCGCGCCGACGCGCCGGAGTACGTTTTGCGGTGAAACGTCCGTCGCTAGACGAAATTTCGAGCTTCTGTCCGAAGGCGCGAGAGAGCGTTTCGGACGTGAGAGTCTCGGCGATTGGCCCGGCAGCGACAATGTCGCCTTTCGCGAGCACGAGAACGTGCGTGAAGCCAACCGCGATGTCTTCAACGTGGTGTGTCACCATCACCATGACCGGGCCAAATCGGTCAGATGTAAGTGATTCGAGTGCAGCCACGAGGTCTTCGCGAGCCCCTAGATCAAGGCCCGCCGCGGGTTCGTCAAGCAGCACTAACTCGGGGTCAGTCATCAACGCGCGAGCGATCAATAGGCGTTTCTTTTCACCTTCAGACAAGGTGCCAAAAAGCCGGCCGCGCAAGTGGGCGATACCGAGTTCGGCAATCATGCTGTCCGCTTGAGCGTAGTCTTCGGCGCTGTAATTCTCGCGCCAGCGACCGGTCACGGCGTAGGCGGCAGACAAGACGACGTTTTCTACAGTTTCGCCGTTGGGCAAGCGCTCTGCGATGGTCGTGCTGGTCATGCCAATACGGGGACGCAACTCTGAGACATCGACAGCCCCCAAAGTTTCGCCGAGTAACTCGACTGTCCCCGACGTCGGGTATCCCTGCGCACCAAGCAGTTGCATCAGTGTGGTTTTACCTGCTCCGTTTGGCCCAACAATGATCCAATGTTCGCCTTCGTTGATGGTCCAACTGATTGAATCGAGGAGTCGTTTGCCCGAACGCTCAACGGTGACATCAGTCAAGCGAAAAACTACGCTCATGGAGCCTCTCAATCCGAAGTGCAAACGTTCAAGACCAACCTATCGCGAGTTCCGACCTTGATGCGGCTAACCTCGTATTTGATGACAGATTCTTCTTCGGTTTTGGCTCCCGTAGTCAACCTCACCGACCCCACCGTCCTGGTC
>CALMUY010000068.1 GCA_937873005.1 uncultured Aeromicrobium sp.
GCGGGTGAAGTGTTTGCATGTTCTGGTGGGGCATTCGCTCGCCAAGGGTCCCGGAGTCAATCCGCTTGGCGATGAAGCAATCGCGTTGCTGGGTGACTGGTGGGGCAATTCGCGTTGTGCGCCCGGTTGGGTGCCTGATGTCCAGGCGGATGAATGACGAGGGTCGCTGCGATCGATTGCGGAACCAACTCGATCCGATTGCTCATCACCGATATCGATGGTGGCATCAAGTCGGACTTTGTGCGCGAAATGCGAATCGTGCGGCTGGGTCAAGGCGTCGACCAAACTGGCCGGTTAGCCGATGAAGCAATCGCTCGGACGCTGGCGGCGTGCCGTGAGTACCGTGGTTTGATTGAGGATGCCGGTGTTGAGACGATCTCGTTCGCCGCGACCTCTGCCACCCGCGACGCCGCCAATGCCCAAGAGTTTTCGACTGCTATATATGACGTCTTGGGTGTCTATCCGCAGGTTTTGACTGGCGAGCAAGAAGCAACGGCGTCGTTCATCGGTGCGAGTCGCGAATTGGGCGAAGGTTGCACGCTGGTCATTGATATTGGCGGCGGGTCTACTGAGTTTGTCCAAGGTGAAGGAGTGCCTTCGTTCGCGCAATCGGTCAACATCGGCTGTGTGCGCTTGACCGAACGACATCTCGCCAGCGATCCGCCCACATTGAACGAGATCGATGCCTGCATTGCCACTATTGATAGCCATATAGTGCCGATTCTGACCTCGCTGCCGGTAACAGAAACCCTCATCATGGTCGCGGGGACGGCAACATCGATTGCGGCGCATGCTCTGGGGCTGAGCGATTACGACAGCGAACGAATTCACGGTTCGCGCATTTCATTCGATGACTTCGCAGCCTCGGCAGCTGACCTCGTGGCGCGCACGGTCGAGCAGCGAAGCGAACTCGGTTTCATGCATCCGGGACGTGCCGACGTCATTGGTGGTGGATCGCTGATTGTTCAGCGAATCCTCAATCACGTCAACGTCTCGAACCGTGAGGTTGTCGTGAGTGAACGCGACATTCTTGACGGGATCGCGCTCACGGCGGCGAGCTAGCGTTCTCGATTACTGCGGTTCACAAGAGCGCGCGCAGCAAGTCGCGTGCGTAGGTGAAGTAGTCGTCGACCGCCTTCATAGCCTGTTCCGTATCGGGCACGGCACACATGACGTACGTTTCGTTCGGCATACGGTTGAGCCAGACATTGACGTCATCGTGTTCGCCAGCGCCAGTTAGGCCATGGAAACGGTGCTCATCCCATATCTCTTGACCTGGCAAGTTACGTCCGTCGAGGTAGGAGATGATCGGCGGGCGACCTGCGCTTTCAGGATCGAACCCGAACACTTCCTGGATGAGTTCCATCACGCGCAGCGCCGGCAGTTCGGCCACGTCCATACCTGCGCGCAGGCTCTCACGCATCGCAACTGCGACGCTTTCGAGTGTGTCGGTCTCGGTCAGTTGCGCCATCACGGGCACGACGTTGATGTACCAGCCCATTGACAACCACCATTGCGGATCATTGCGCGTATGTACGGGGTTGAGGAAGCGGTGCAGGGTTTTCCCGGCCACGTCTCGGGTCGCGATCGCTAGCGCGGCGTGCAGCAAACTAGGGAAGGTTGCTCCGATGGAACGCGCATAGGCATCGAGTCGAGCATCTTCTTCGGCGGTAAACAAGTCGAGGCGATACGGGCCGAGTTCGGTCTTTTGGCCCACCGCAATTCCGGTGTCCATCGGGAA
>CALMUY010000069.1 GCA_937873005.1 uncultured Aeromicrobium sp.
GTCGTGGTTAGCGTTGTAATCTGACTCAACACGCCCCCCAAGGACACACCCCCACTAGCTTCGGCTGGTGGGGGTGTTTTCGCATAGGTGTAGCAGTCGCGCCATCTGTTGAACTCGTTGGTGCTCATGCTTCACCGTTCCTTACTCGTTGGGCGTAGTCGAGAATGTCCCCCACACTCACGAACGGGTGCTCTTGGTGCTTGGTGAGTCTCGCAACGCTTCTAATTGCCTCAGCCCTCACTTCGTTGAGCCAGCGGTCGAACTGAACTTGATGCCTCGAAACGGCGGGGGTGTGCATCGCGTAGGTGTAGCAGTCGCGCACGTTCGCGGTCGTTGGCGTGTAGTCGCTCATTTCACTACCTCCTTGATTCTTTGCAGATCGAACTTCCAACCGCACGTGATGACCGATTCGTCGTCGTACTTGTCGCACTCGGGTGTGCCATCGGTGATCGCCTTGACGGTGGCGAGCGTTTCGCGCAGCCGTTCAAGTTCGCCAATCAGCGCGATCACAGTTGGCGGATCAAATGCGGCGATGTGGGCCATGTTCAAATCCGCCTCATCGCACCCCTCGCTCGCCGCTACACGGTCGGACCATTTAGAGCCTGCTTTACGGACGCAGGAGTGCGTTGGCCCATCACTGGGATCACCGAAGGTTGTTATGCCTGCTTCCCACGGCCCCGGTGTCGCGGCCTCTGCAATCTCGCGCAGTTTGGTCAGGTCGAGGTCAGTCATTATCTAATTTCCTTTCAATCATGTTGATAACTGCTTGCTTAGAGATCGACCAATCCCCGTCGAGTACTTGATACGAGATCATCTTGTAAATCTCGTTGAGAACCTCTTGAAGAACCTCACGCTGAGCGTTCTTGATAGCCACGTAAGCCATTCCGTCCGGCTCTCGCCAGATGTACCCGAACTCAGGGTGAAGTGCGTCCGTTAGTGCCTCTTCTCGGATCTCTCTTGGATCGTGGGCTTTCATCTCTCTCCCCATTTCGTTTTGAGTTCGTTGATTACGTTCGGATGCAGCGCGATGTGCGCGTCGATCAGATTCAGCACGGCTTGCAGTCCGGGGCGACGGCGTTCGATTTCTTTGCCTTCCGCTTCTGGCCATCCGTGGTCTTGGACGATGAGTGTGCGGAGGTCGTCGATAGTGCCGACCCAGCATCCGACGCGCAGTTCCCATCCGTCTGGTGTAGGTGTCAGGACGATCTGCCCGCTTGGCAGTCCGGTGATTTGCAGTCCCATCCAGTGCGCGCCCCAGAGGTCCGCGCCCCTGAGATTCGCGTCCCTGAGATTCGCGCCCCAGAGGTCCGCGCCCCTGAGGTTCGCGCCTGTGAGGTCCGCGCCTGTGAGGTCTGCGTACCTGAGGTTCGCGTCCGTGAGGTCCGCGTACCTGAGGTTCGCGCGCCATAGGTTCGCGCCTGTGAGGTCCGCGCCTGTGAGGTCCGTTGCATCGCAAATCTCAAGAAGCAGATCGAACGTCAGCCGCTTATCCGGGTTTTCCTGCCTCCATGCAGCGATGCGCTCGGCGTAGGTGAGAGTCGTCATTTCATGCCTCCCCCAAGATGGTCACCGAGAATCGCGAGGATCTTACGGGCGACGACGTACCTCTCATAAATCCTGATTGCTTCAGTCCCTACTGGCCGGGTGCTGGCTATCGGCGGGTAGGACTCCGCCAAATCCCGCACATGCTCAACCACGCCCCGTAGCCGTTCGATTTCATCAATCGCTGACTCGATGATCGGGTGGCCGAGGGGTGCATCTGCGACTTTGGCGAGGTTGCCTAGCCCCTTGAGCACCTGTCTCGCTTCGCGCTTCCATCGGCGCAACTTCTCAATCTCGTCAATCAGCGCGAGGACGGTCGGTGGGTCAAAGGTGACGTATGTGGACATGACCGCCTTGCACGGCCCCTCAATGCCACCTTCTGCAACCCTTCGCAGTTTGGTCAGGTCGAGGTTAGTCATTGGAGTCACCTGCTTCAATCTGGTCGGCTTGTTCGCGGAGCCAGTCGAACAAGCCCGTCGCGGCACCGCTTATGGGCGGCCTTAGTGCGAATCCGTACCGCTGGGAGCCGTCGCGGCCTAGATAGTCGCCCCACCCGCCGCGAGCGGACAGGAGGTCGAGTACTTCAAGCATGGCGGCACGTCGCTCGCTCGCCGTCACCTCGCGGTCGTGCGCTTCGAGCTGCGAGCGCGTAAGGGTGATGACTTCCTCAACACGCACATGGGACTCTGGCAGGTCGAGAAGGTTGGCGATGTATGCGATGTCACTGGGGTAGTCCGCTCGGTTTGCGTAACGGCTGCAGTCTGCGGCTTCTGCCTCTACTGCTTCGATGCTGTCGAAGGTGAGGCTGTTCGCGTAATTCGATTCACTGGCGATGGTAATCATGGTGTGGTTCCTTTCGGTGGTTCGTGAATAAAATTATTCTAAGGTATGTCGTAACACTGCGCAAGTGGTTATCCCCAAAAAGTTTTTTCGGGAGACCGCTTGCATTCCGCTGCCATTGTGTGCATAGAATAAGTCTACCCACAAACAGACAGGAGGAGAAAACACATGATGCACAGGATATTTGCAAAGGGCCGTAAGCAACTCGGACTCTCGCAAGAACTCGCAGCCGACCTATTCGGCGTATCTCAGTCGACCATTTCGCGCTGGGAGAACGGCACGCTAGAAATACCGGAAGATGCCGTGAACCGGCTCGGCGAAATGCTCCGGGGGCACGCAAGCGCACAGGCCGATTTCATGGACGCGCTCGCAAACGGCGTAGAAATGCAGGACGCACTAGGCACGCTTATCAACAGCCTCCGCAGCACGATTGCAGGAAAATAAACCACCAACAAGAAAAGGAACCGCATCATGGCAGGAACAGTCTCGCTGAATCGTATTCAGCGCAAAACGGCAGTAATTGAAGTTACCGGCACGGCACCGCTCATCGTCCACCGCTGGTCTGAGAAGGCCCGCGAGATGATGCTCTCGGCGCAGCAGGGCAAGAAGGCCCCAAAGACGTTGAAAGACCCACAAGCTGACTACGAATCAAGTATGTATCGATTCGAGGACGGCGGTCACGGCTTCCCGATCATGGCTTTCAAGTCGGCAACCGTAAAGGGTGGCGCTCGTTTGTTCGGCAAGTCGGTGAAGATGACCGAACTGCGACAGATGCTGACTTTCCACCCGGACGGTTTCGGCACTGACGGAACGCAGCTGGTGCGGATCGCTGGTGAGCCGGAGATCCGTGAGGACATGGTACGCGTGGGTATGGGAACCGCTGACATTCGCTACCGCGCCATGTACCGCGAATGGTCAGCGATGCTCACTGTCGAGTTCGTTCCGTCTGTGATTGATCTCGATTCTGTCGTTGCTTTGGTAGATGCTGGGGGAACTAACGGTGTAGGCGAGTGGCGACCAGAGAAGTCCGGTTCGTTTGGAACCTATGAAGTGAGGAACGCATGAGTGCAACACATGAGGCATTGCAGGCTATCTACGACGAGGCTGGCGAACTCACACCGGCGCTTGTCGTTGAACGCGCATCGAGTCCAGAGCACCCACTGCATGACAAGTTCTGTTGGGACGATACGGAGGCAGCGCGTCGGTTTCGTTTGGTGCAGGCGCAGGGGGTTATTCGGTCGGTGAAGGTTGAGGTGAGGACGAGGCCGAATGAGACTGTTCGCGTTCGTGCGTTTGTGTCTGAGACTGAGATTCAGGGCCGTGGTTCGCTTGATGAAGAAGAGCGTGATCGTTCGCGCCCGTATTTGCCGGTCTCCATGGTGATTGCTGATGACGTGTTGCGGACGGCGTGGTTCCGTGGTTTGGAGCGTGATTGGCAGCGTTTGCGTGCGCGTGCTGGTGCGTCTCGCGAGTTCGCTGAGATGGTGTTGGCGGATTTGAGGGGGGACGCAGGCTAGGCAAGGCAGGCGGGGCAGGGCATGGCGGGGCATGGCGAGGCACGGCGGGGCAAGGCAGGCACGGCGGGGCGAGGCCGGGCGGGGCAGGGCTTGGCGCGGCAGGGCAAGGCAGGCGAGGCGGGGCAAGGCAAGGCGGGGGCAGGGAGGGGGTCGGACAGCCTGCGCAGCGCAACCGAGGTGCAGACAAACAGCCGGCATCTTTTTCTGCACCCC
>CALMUY010000070.1 GCA_937873005.1 uncultured Aeromicrobium sp.
CACTGCTCAGGTGGTGGACCTACCCAATCGATTTCTTCAGAGTCGGTTGGGTGCACGCTCCCGCCGGGGAAAACATACATGCCTGGCGCGAAACTCAACGCCGACTTGCGTCGCATCAAGAAAGCCTCGAGCCCATGTGCTCCGTCACGGACGACCGCGATCGTGGCGGCGGCACGAGTTGGAACCGGATTTGCGATCAGATCCATCCGAAGGTGAAGTGACTCCGGTAAAGGGATGCGCATTAGCGAACCTCGGCCACCAATTCGACTTCGACGCAAGCGTTGAGAGGCAATACCGTGACGCCTACCGCGGCACGCGCATGAGCGCCCGCTTCGCCGAAAACCTTTCCGATGAGTTCACTCGCACCATTGCCTACCTGCGGTTGGCCGTGGAAGTCCGGATCACTGGCGACAAAGACACCGAGGCGAACGATGCGAACGATGTCGTCGAGGTCAACCACCGAACCGACAGCTGCGATTGCGTTCAGCGCGCACACGGCCGCGGCAGCTTGGGCATCTTCGACGGAGACATCCGCGCCAACTTTCCCGAGTGCGTCGAGTTGGCCATTCACGAACGGCAACTGGCCCGAGGTGATGACCTGGTTGCCACTGCGCACCGCCGGAACGTAAGCAGCAACCGGCGCGGCCACAGCGGGTAGGGACAAGCCAAGTTCGGCGAGACGCTCTTCAACACGACTCATGTCACTGCACCGGGCGCTTGAAATAGGCAACCAAGTTTTCGGGGTTCATTCCAGGCACGATTTGGACGAGTTCCCACCCTTCGGCGCCGAAGTTGTCGAGGATCTGCTTCGTCGCGTGAACGAGGACGGGGGCTGTGAGATATTCCCAAGTAGTCATGACTCTGACTGTAGCGATAGTGCTGGGGTTATCCCAACGATCGGTAGGCTCAAGGTGTGAAAACTTCCACGCAACTGCACATCGTGTCTGGAAAGGGTGGGACGGGCAAAACGTCTGTCGCTGCTGCTTTGGCCATGTCGCTCGCCACCGCCGGCACGAGAGTACTGCTGTGTGAGGTTGAGGGCAGGCAGGGTTTCTCGCAACTGTTCGAGACTGAGCCGCTCCCCTACGAAGAGCGGCTCATCGCGAAGTCCGAAGAGGGCGGCGAAGTCTATGCGCTAGCAATCGATCCTGAAGCGGCCCTGCTCGAATACCTGCAGATGTACTACCGACTTGGGCGCGTCGGGAAAGCGCTAGATCGTTTCGGCATCATCGACTTCGCCACAACAATCGCGCCCGGGGTTCGAGACGTGCTTTTGACGGGCAAGATCTACGAAGCCGCACGGCGTCGAATCGGCGGGGATACGTCTCCGTTTGTGTACGACGCGGTCGTGATCGATGCCCCACCGACAGGGCGAATTACGCGGTTCCTCGGGGTGAGCGACGATGTGGCGGGCTTGGTCAAGGTTGGTCCGATCAAGAATCAGTCGGACTCAATCATGACGATGATGCGAGCCGAGCAGACTCGAGTGCACCTCGTGACTTTGCTTGAGGAAATGCCGGTGCAGGAGACTCTCGATGGGGCTGCGGAACTTGAGCGAGCCGGTATCCATGTAGGTGCGTTCGTGCTGAATCTCGTTCGTAAGCCCTTGCTTTCGGAGGCCTCGAAGGTGTTGCTGGAGTCAGGTGAACTGAGCGAAGACGTGGTCGCGGGGGTGCTTACGCAGGAGAAGTTGCCTGAGTCGGCTGCTGCTGGGTTGCTGGCTGAGGGTGCCGCGCACCTTGAACGACAGGCCCTTCAGAACGAACAGCATGCCGTGCTTGAACAGTCGGGCCATCGCCTCGTGACGTTGCCGATGATCCCCGGTGGCGTCGATATTGCAGCACTTGCTGAATTGGCTCCCTATTTGAAGGAGATTGTGTAATGGCTGCGTCTGGTTCTGCGCCGAAGCGCGTTGCGGCGAAAACGACGCGTCAGCCTTCGGCGACGCATGCACCGACGGCACTCGAGGTTGACGAGCTATTGGCTGACGCGGGCACGTCGATTGTGGTGGTGTGCGGGTCGGGCGGCGTGGGTAAAACCACGACCGCTGCATCGTTGGCGTTGCGTGCTGCTGAGCAAGGTCGCAAGGTGTGTGTGTTGACCATTGACCCGGCGCGGCGGTTGGCGCAGTCGTTAGGTCTGGTTGAGCTCGACAACACGCCGCGTCCGGTCGTGGGTATTGACACGAGCGCGGGTGGTTCGCTCGACGCGATGATGCTCGACATGAAGTCGACATTTGATGAAGTGGTGATTGCGCACGCGTCGAAAGAAAAGTCTGCCGAGATTTTGTCCAACCCGTTTTATGTGGCGTTGTCGAGTTCGTTTGCCGGCACGCAGGAATATATGGCGATGGAGAAGTTGGGCCAGTTGCATGCTGAGGGCGCGTGGGATTTGATCATCGTCGATACGCCTCCGTCGCGGTCTGCACTTGATTTCCTTGATGCGCCAGAACGGCTGTCGGCTCTTCTGGACGGCCGGTTCATCAAATTGTTGTTGGCTCCGGCGAAGGGTCCGGCTCGCCTATTGAGCACAGGTTTTGGTGTCGTTACGTCGGCACTCAACAAAGTTTTGGGTTCGCAAGTCCTGACGGATATGCAAACCTTTATCGCCGCCTTCGATACCTTGTTCGGCGGATTCCGCGAACGCGCGCGTCAGACGTTTGCACTTCTTCAAGACGATCGCACTGCCTTCTTGGTTATCGCGACCGCCGAGCCAGCGGCTATGCGTGAGGCGAGCTATTTCGTTGAGCGTTTGGCCGCAGACCAGATGCCGTTGGCGGGCTTGGTGGTCAATCGAGTGCACGACAGTCGGCTCGTTCCGATTTCGGTTGTCCAAGCGCAAGCAGCGTCAGGGCGTTTGGCAGACGGCAACTCTTACGAGCAAGCGGTGGGTGAACTTTTGGACGTACATGCACGGCGGTTAAGGGTGGCCGAGCGTGAGAATCGACTTCGTGAACGGTTTTCTGCGGCTCACGTAGAGGTTCCGGTCGTTGCTATTCCGGCTCTTGCCGGAGACGTGCATGATCTTGAAGGCTTGCGCCTCGTGGGAAATTCATTGGCCAACCAGGGTTGAGCCGACTCCCGTGAGGGCGTGCACGGTGATGGTTCAGTTCGATTGAACGAGGAAGTCTCGCCATTGGCGGACGCTCGGCTTGCGGCGTAGCAAGGCGCGACGTTCGCGCTCGGTCATTCCGCCCCAAACTCCCCACTCGATCTTGTTATCGAGGGCTTCGGCAAGGCATGCGGCGCGAACGGGGCAACCATTGCAGATGAGTTTGGCGCGATTTTGCTCAGCGCCTTTGACGAAAAGTTCGTCCGAGCGCCCGAGGCATGCAGCCTCTTGTGACCAATTCTCATCCCACATGTGTTTCTACCTTTCCCGAGGTCCCCCGGAGTTTCGCACCCTTTGGTCTAGTCAGAAAAGACTATGAATCGCAAACGGACGTTTACCTCCGGGTAACTAAGAGATAAGCGGAAAACTGGGTCGTTTGCAAGTCCGATTTTGTCCGGAATCAGGGCAGTAACGACGAGTTACTCTAGTTCGCTAGCACTATTTGCTGAAAATATGGGGAAAATCACTCCGCCCACGTGTATGGAAATTTCTGAGAAATATCTCACATGCTGGACGACTCGAGTGACGATCCTGCCGAACTACCTTGCGCCGTCACGTATTCTGGAGAGCATGGACTGGGGGCGTTTTCGCGAATCGATCAAGCGGACTTCACAACGTGAGGCTCCGCAATCGTCACGTCTCGTTGCAATCGGTTCGATGGCATGGCTTTCGGTACTTGCCGGAGTTCTTGTCGCCGCCATGGTGTTGCCGGCCTCGGCGTTTGTCCTCAACTCAAGTCGACGACTGACGCAAGACGTTCTTGATTTGCCGCTGCTCGTTGCGGATGCGCCGAATCCCCAAACCACCCGCATTCTTGCCTCAAACGGCGATCGAATCGCGTACTTTTATCAAGAGAACCGCCAAGATGTCCCGCTCGATGACATTTCTGAATACATGCAGACGGCCATCGTTTCGATCGAAGATTATCGATTCTTTGAACACGGTGCCCTCGACCTCAAAGGGACATTGCGTGCCTTGACTCGGAACGCAGGTTCAGGCGAAGGAACGCAGGGCGGCTCCACCCTGACGCAGCAACTCGTCAAACTCACCTTGCAACAGCAAGCAATCACGCCCGAACAGCGAGACGCGGCCACCGAACGCTCGCTTGAACGCAAGATCCGCGAGCTTAAGATCGCGATCGAGTTTGAAGAGGAGTTGTCGAAAGAAGAAATTCTTGAGCGATATCTCAACATCGCGTATTTCGGCGACGGTGCCTATGGCATCAACGCTGCCGCCTATCACTTCTTCTCGACCAAACCAGCAAACCTCACGGTTCTCCAATCCGCAACTCTCGCCGGACTCGTGCAGAATCCAGAGACCACCAACCCGAGGGTCTATCCAGAACGCGCGCTGCAGCGTCGAAACACAGTGCTGGCCGTGATGGCAAAACGCGGCGAGATCGACAAAGCCACGGCCGAGAAACTCGCTGCCGAACCACTTGGTTTGAAATTCACGAAGTTTCCTAATGGTTGTGTGAACTCGCAAGCTTCATTCAGTTGCGATTACATCCGTCGCTACCTTCTCGCCGATGAAGACTTAGGTGAGACGGTTGCCGATAGGCGAGCACTTTTGGAACGAGGCGGCCTCACGGTTAAGTCCAATATCGACTTGACGATGCAGTCTGCGGTCAACAAGGCCGTAACCAAACACGTGGATCCGAAAGACAAAGCAATCGGCGCACTAGCCATGGTTGAGCCGGGTACGGGCAAAGTGCGTGCGATCGGTCAATCGAGGCCCATGGGTCGCGACAAGAAGAAGGGCGAGACGTACATCAACTATGTCGTCCCGAAGAAGTACGGCGACTCCGGCGGTTTCCAAGCGGGCTCGACCTTCAAGATGTTCACCGTCGCGGCTGCACTCAACGAAGGGATCTCGCCCTACAAGTCGTACAGTTCCCCCAGTTCGATGACACTTCCACCCGGAACGTTCTTCGACTGCGACGAAGGCTCGACCGGCGAGTTCAGAGTTCGAAACTCCACCGGCGCCGGATACTTCAACATGATTCGCGCTACACGTCGTTCGGTGAACACCTACTTCGCGCAACTTCAACGTGACGTTGGCTTGTGCGAGACCGTCGAAATGGCTGAATCGATGGGCATCGATGTTCCATTCAAGGACGACGAAGGCCGGGCTTTGCCAGGCAATGGTCAAGTGCCGTCGTTCACGCTCGGACCAATCGACGTCAGCCCCCTCGACATGGCCGCCGCATACGCGACTCCTGCGGCCGGTGGCATCTATTGTGAGCCCTCGCCAGTCGATGAACTTCTCGATCAACATGGACGTTTGATCAAGAAATACGAACCTGAATGTGAACGTGTCCTCAGTGAAGACGATGCCGCGATCGTCAACGAGATTCTCGTCGGACTCCAGCAGCCGGGCGGTTTTGGATATAGCAACGGCTCAGGCTTGAGTGTTCCGTCTGCTGCCAAGACCGGTACGACAACCGGCAGCAAGGCCGTTTGGTACGTCGGCTACACGCCTGAGATCGCTACCGCGTCGATGATCGCGGGCGTCAATAAGAAGGGCATTCCGTCGTCGCTTCGGGGTATTACCCTCAATGGACGCCAAATTAATTTCGGCCCGTCGGGTTCGTCGCTGGC
>CALMUY010000071.1 GCA_937873005.1 uncultured Aeromicrobium sp.
TGAACTGAACCCGTCTCGATAGGGTCGGGGCGTGCTTATCTTGCTTCCGCCATCCGAAGGTAAAACCCGACCCGAAACTGGTCCGGTGCTCGATCTGTCGCAGATGTCTAGCCCGGAACTCAACTCAGTGCGCCAACAGTTGTTGAACTCGCTCGTGAAGCTTTCTGGCACCAAAAACGGTGCCTCCGCGTTGGGACTCGGACCGAAACTACATGGCGAGCTCGAACACAATCAACAGTTGCTGCAAGCCCCGACCGCCCGCGCCGACGAAATCTATACGGGCGTGTTGTTCGGTGAGTTGGACCCGGCGAGCCTCGATCCGGCAGCACGCGCGCGCTTGGATCAGCGCGTAGCGATCGCTTCGGCACTCTTTGGGCTCGTGCGTCCGAACGATTCAATTCCCGCCTATCGCATGTCTGGGAGTGTGACCCTGCCGCGACTCGGCACCGTATCGAGCCGCTGGAAACCATTACTCCCCCAAGCAATCACGACAGTGGCCGACGGCGGCCTGGTCGTGGATTTACGTTCGGGCACCTACGTTGCACTCGGCAAACCCGAAAAACACATCGAGTCGGTGACGATTCGGGTGCTGCACGAGAACGACGGAAAACGCAGCATCGTCAGCCACTTCAACAAAGCCACGAAAGGCCGGATCGTACGCCAACTGCTCATCGAAGATGTTGCGGCCAACTCTGAGGTTGAATTCGTTGCCGCGCTTCGGGACCTCGGCTACACCGTCGAATCTGAGAATGGCCGGATAGACGTCATCGTCAACGAACTATGAACTCAGACCCGATGCCGGGCCCGGTTCCACCGAAAAATTACTGAGGTTCTTGTTGCCGTCTGGCCACCATGATGTGGTGGTGATCGACGCGGGCGCATCTTCGAGGGTGTACAGCACCTTCGTGGGCGCATCGATCGCTTCGCGCCCCACAAATGTGATCGGAGTCACGTGGCGCGCCCCCACAAGGCGCTTCCCCGCATGCTCCGACACGAGCCGCTGACGCGCCGCATCAACCCGGGCACGCACCTCATCGAAGCTCTCGCCACCGGGCGGTGCGACGTCCGTGCGGGATAGCCAAGCGTTCATTTCTTCGGGCCATTTCGCCATGATCTCGCCGAAGGAGTGTCCGTCCCACGCGCCAAAGTTCGCTTCGGTGAAGCCCTCATCGATAAGAACATCAGCCCCATACAAACGCGCGATTGTTTCGGCAGTTTGGCGTGTCCGTAACAGCGGCGAGGCCACCACCAGATCGATCTGTTCACGGTTCTTCAAATAGTCAGCAGCACGCGCGGCTTGCTCCAAGCCACGACTCGTGAGCGCAGGGTCTTCGCCACCTGTCCCACTGAACACTTTGCGTTCGGTCATGTCGGTGACACCGTGGCGCACCATGAACAAGCGCGTCGGGGGTGCGTCGTTGGGACGCCATCCTTGCGCCGGCACTGCCTCGCTCGGCGCTGCCACGTCGTCGAACAACGTCGCTTCGGGCTCCGGGCGGGGTGTCACGGTAGCCGTTACCGTGGTGCCGACAGTGGTATCCGGCGAGCCGGCGGCTTGCGCATCGAGCGCCTGATTGACGAGCGCGTCGGCTCGCTTGTTTTGTTCGCGAGGAACCCACGTCCAGGTGACGTGGCGAAACTGGCGCGCCAAAGCTTGCGCTTCCATCGCGAGCGGCTTCATGTCCGGGTGTTTAATCTTCCAGCGCCCCGCCATTTGTTCGATCACGAGTTTCGAGTCCATCCGCACTTCGATGGATGCATTCGACCCACGACTCAAGGCAAGTTCTAGGCCGCCGATCAGCCCCCGGTATTCGGCGACGTTGTTGGTGGCGATTCCGATGGTCTCGCCTTTCTCGGCGAGAACTTCGCCTGTGGCAGCATCGATAACCACGCTGCCAAATCCTGCCGGTCCGGGGTTACCGCGCGAGCCGCCATCAGCTTCGACAATGAGATGTGCGCTCATGCGCCAGCGTCGAGCGTGCGCACGAGGATTCGATTGCATTCGGGACACCGAACAACGTCGTCGGCAGGTTTCGCCAACACCTCACGCAAATCAGAGCTGTTCAATTCGAGACGGCATGCACTGCACCGGCCCCGCTCGAGTACACCGGCAGCAAGCCCACCGTACTGACCCGCCAGTTTCGTGTATAGCGCGAGCAAATCCTCGCTCACGCGCGGAACAGCCACTTCGCGATCAGCAAGCAAATCGGCTCGCTTTGCTTCGATTTCAGCCAGCTGCGTATCGCGGGCCGTCACGAGTTCAGCTTTGGCCGCGTCGGCCTCACTCGTCAGCGCAACCGCCTGATCAGCGACGGCGCGTGCTGCCTCGAGCGTTTCCATAATCTCGAGTTCAGCATCTTCGAGGACGCCGATGCGTCGATCAATGGCAGCGATCTCGTTCTGCAGGTTCGTGAGGTCTTTCGGATTCGTGATCGCACCCGAATTCAAACGTTCCTCGTCTCGTACGCGACGCGTTCGCACGAGTTCAACTTCTTCTTCCGACTTCTTGAGGGCACGCTCTTGGTCGCTCAGTTCGGTCTGCGCTTTGACCCTGTTGTCGTTGAGCGTGGCGAGCTTCTCATCCAGTTCAGCGATGTGCGCGATCTCAGGGAGCGTCTTTGCGCGGTGAGATAGCTGCAGCAATTCTGAATCCAGCGCCAGGACATCCAAGAGTGCCAATTGGACTGAGCGTTCAGCTTTCACGCGGGTGCTCCTTGAGTCAAAGTCAGTGACCATGGGTCGGTCACGATGTTTGAAATGTGTGTGTTTACCGTACCGCCAAGCCGATCCGCGAGTTCGCGTGCCACAACCGGCAGCCAGGTTGATTCGGCTGCCCAGTGTGGAACATCGACGATTGCACACGCGTTCGGTTCCTCTTGATGCTCACTTACCGGATGGTGGCGCAAGTCGGAGGTGACGTAAACGTCTGCCCCTCTAGCAGTCGCCGTCGAGAGCAGGAAGTCACCTGATCCCCCACACAAAGCCACTGTTTCAATGCTGCGGTCCAGATCGCCGGCGACTCGAGTTGCGCCCGCGTGGCCGGGCAAAGACTGCTGTACGTGGAGCGCAAACTCACGCAAGGTTATGGGCGTTGGCAATGTGCCGATCCGGCCCGAACCTCGACCGGTGACTGCTGGCGCTTGTTGCGTCACCGAATGCGCGACTTCTTCGTAGGGGTGTGCCGCACGCATGGCCGCGCGCACGGTTTCGCGAATGCGGGTCGGTGCCACGAGTTCAAGTTTGGTTTCTGGAACCCATTCCACCTCACCGACTCCGCCGATTGAGGGGTTCGCCCCAACGAGTGGCCGGAACGATCCCTCGCCCTGTGACCGGAACTGTGCATTGTCGTAATTGCCGATCTGCCCAGCACCGGCAGTATGCATTGCTTCGGCTACTCGGTCGGCCGCTTCGTGCGGGACGTACACAGTCCACGAGTCCAAGGTGGTTTCGAGATCATCCTCGAGCGGGCGAACATCACTCAGACCCAGCGCCAAGGCCATCGATTCGCTTACCCCGAAACTCGGGCTATCGGCGTTGGTGTGGCAGGTGTGCAACGCAATGCCGTTACTGGCGAGCGTATGCACCACTCGACCCTTGGGCGTCGTGGCAGCCACCGAGGTGACGCCCTTCAAATACAACGGGTGATGCGTGACGATGAGGTCAACACCCAAGGCCACCGCCTGATCGGCCACCGCCTGCACCGGATCCACCGCGAACAAGATCGATGAGACTTTAGCCTGCGGATCGCCCACGACCGTGCCGACTGCGTCCCAACTGTCGGCCCAACGAGGGTTGTACATCTCGTCGAGAACCGCGATCACATCTTTGAGCCTTGGCATGGAGTCAGCCTAGCGACTGGCGTGTGCGCGCGGTCAGCTCAGCGAGTCTTCGTCGACCGAATCAGAATCAGCATCCGTGAGTTCTTCTCCACCGTCGGCAATCAATTCAGTAAGCGAGGCCGGCGTCACCTCGGTAGGCGAATCGAGAGTTTCCACGTTCTTCAACGTGCGTTGAACTGCGCGCGTGCGAGTTCCCATTTCGGTCACGGTATTTTGCGCCGTGGCGAGTTGTTTGCCAAGTTTCTCCCACGCGTTGCCGTACTTTTCGAACTCGCGCTTGGTGGCGGCCAACACTTGCCACACTTCCGAACTGCGCTTCTCAATCGCAAGGGTACGGAAGCCCATTTGCAGACTATTGAGCAATGTTGCGAACATGGTCGGTCCGCTCACCACCACACGGTGCTGATTCTGCAACTCCCCCACGAGCCCTGGAATCCGCACAACTTCCGCAAAAAGACCTTCGGTGGGCAAATACATGATCGCGAAATCGGTACTCGCTGGCGGGCTGATGTACTTCTCGGAAATGAGCTTCGCTTGCGCGATCACTGAGCGTTGGAGCGCTTTGGTGGCGGCCTCAACGTCTGCTTTCTCACCTCGATCTTGCGCATCAAGTAGCCGATCGTAGTCCTCTTGGGGAAACTTCGAATCGATTGGCAAATAGACGTGTTCGCCTTCAAGTTGACCGGGCATCCGGATCGCAAACTCAACGCTCTCTCGCGTGCCCGTCTT
>CALMUY010000072.1 GCA_937873005.1 uncultured Aeromicrobium sp.
GGGGCGGGGTCAGTGCAAGGTAAGCACCCGCCCAGGCGATCCCCCCGACGGGAAAAGCCACGAAACTCCGGAACACGAACCCCGCGGGACCGAGATCGGGGATCAGCGACCCGAACCCTTCAGCAAAGAGAGCGTCCGCGGAAACGAACAACATTCCGAAAACGAATAGGCCCAGCAGCGACCACAAGATCGTTCGAGCAACAGCGAGTCCGGAGTCTGCCGGGCTCACTTCGCGCACGGTTCGACCCAGCCAGCCCAAACCGCGCAACCCAGCAAACGGCCAAGCGGCAGCCGCGGCCGCAAACCCCCACACCCGACGCGCGTTCGTCAGCGCGACTACCGCGAGTAGTCCGCCGGCAAGCAAGCACAACACGACGATCCACTCGGCGTCGCGCACCAACGCTGTTGCCGCCAACGCGGTACACAACACGGCGCTTGCGATGGTGAAGGGTTCTTTGCGGCGCTTGCTCGCGAACAGCATGAGCGACCCGGCCGACATCAACACCAAGAACGTTCCTAAGCCCAGATAGTTGAATGGCAAGGCAACACCTGCGAGCAGGCCAACCAATACGGCCCAAGCAAGCAGCAGCGGTCGACCTGCGACCCCCTGTTCTGGCCAGAGGCCCCCGAACAACGAATCGCTCATCGTCATGGGCACCACATGCATCTGCTGCGGGACCTGCTGAGGTGGCATCAGTGGTGAAGGTGGTGCCGGCTGCGGGGGCAAAGTCACCACTGGTTGTTGTTCGGTTGGTTCATTCTGGGTCATGTTTTCCTCTTCTTGAATCGGTCGAGCCCCCTGGGTGACCGTGGTTGGAACGGTGACGCGAACGAGCGCTCCGGAGACTCCTGGGTCTCGATCGGCGAACGCGATGGTGCCGCCATGCAAGTCGGTGACCCAGCGAGCAATCGCCAAGCCGAGGCCGGTTCCGCCGCCGCCTTCGGTTTCGGCGAGTGTGCCGAACCGTTCGAAGACGCGCTCTCGATCGGCGGGGGCCACGCCAGGGCCTTCGTCGGCGATTTCGAGTGTCCAGGTTTCGCCGCTAGTTTGGGCCGTGAGCGTGACCGTGCCAGCAGCCGGACTATGCCTAGCAGCGTTGTCGATCAAGTTCGCCACAAGCTGATGCAATCGAGCACGATCAGCCACGACCCGCAGGTCCGCCGGAACCACGGTGACCGCAAACTCGACACCCCGATCGCCGAGACTGATTTCATCGACTGCTGCCTCCAGCAGGTCACTCACGTCGACGGACTCGAGAGTCAGCGTCTCAGCTCCCGAATCGACGCGTGACAGGTCAAGCAGATCGGCGACTAACGCCGACAACCGTTCGCCTTGGGCGAGTGCCTTTCGCAACGTACTTGGGTCAGGTTCGCTAATCCCATCGGCGAGGTTTTCCAACACCGCACACAGGGCTGTCAGCGGTGTGCGCAGTTCGTGACTGACGTTGCCAATCAGTTCTCGCCGCTGACGATCTACTTGATCGAGGTCTCGCGCCATCTGATTGAATGCCACGGCCAGTTGACCGATTTCGTCGCGTGAATCTGTCTCCACGCGCACCCCGTACTCGCCCCTGGCCATCTGCGAAGCCGCAGTAGTCATTTGCCGCAACGGCGATGTCATTCCGGTGGCCAACAGTTGGGTAAGGGCGAGCGCTAGTGCGATGGTGACGGGGAAACTCAACCAGATCGGCACTCCGCTCGCGGCGCCGAACGTCGCAACCACAGCAGCAACCGTGACACTCGCGGCCACCAACAAGCCAAGCTTTACTTTGACGGACCGCACCACATCCAAGGGACTCGCACTCATGAGTTCGCTCCAATTTCGAGAGCGTAACCGACTCCGTGCACCGTACGGATGAGATCAGAGCCGAGTTTGGCGCGCAGGCCTTTGATGTGACTGTCGACCGTGCGCGTGCCTGAAGCGTCAGCCCAGTCCCAGACTTCCGCCAAGAGTCGTTCTCTCGTCAACACTTCGCCAGGGGCCCCCGCCAAGCAGGCCAACAGGTCGAACTCTGTCGGCGTCAAATGGATCTCGTCGTCGCGCACACCCCCAGGTCGGTTTTGGGGACCGGGGCAAAGCGCCCCAAGTTCCGAACCGGGCCGATCGGCGCCCACAGGTTCAGCCCCCCGGTCTCCCCGCCGGAAAAGTGCCGCCACTCGCGCAACGAGTTCACGCATCCGAAACGGCTTGGTCAGGTAGTCGTCGGCACCGACTGCCAAGCCGACCAGAACGTCGGTTTCGTCGTCGCGCGCAGTGAGCATCAACACTGGCACGGGTCGGATGGCTTGAATCTGGCGGCACACTTCGTGCCCGTCAAAGCCCGGCAACATCACGTCGAGCACGACGAGGTCTGGTTGCTCGTCAGTGAACGCCCTCACTCCAGTCGGGCCATCGAACGCCCGCACGACGTCATATCCTTCGGCCCTGAGCCGATCGAAGACGGCATCGCTGATGGTTGGTTCGTCCTCAACGAGCAGGATGCGGCGAGTTGTCATGCCTCCAATCTAGGAGGTCGAACCGGTAGATCTGGCGGACAAGGTGTGAAGATTTTGTGCAGGTCTGCGTCTGGCGGTCACGTCCGGCCACGTATGCTGGTTCTAGCCCCCCGCGTGGCGGCACATCACCCAACTCCCCCAGGGCAGGAATGCAGCAAGGGTAAGTGATCCCTGTCGGGTACGCGGGGGGTCCTTTCATGTTCAGACATGTCCAGACCCCGCCGCGAACCCGCAGTCACACTTTGAGGGAACCTCAGCCGATCGGGTCGAGCACTCCGTGTTCACCCACGACAGCTGCGAGGCGCGCCCGATGGAACGCACCGTCACCGATCACGTGCTCGATCGCAGTCAACCGTGCCAAATGGTGGCCCACACTGTATTCAGCGGTCATCGCAATGCCGCCATGCAGTTGCACCGCGTCTTGACCGATATGGCGTCCAGCCACACTCACGTGCAGCGCTGCCTGCGAGGCTGCCGAAGCAACCGCTTCAGGAGTCGAGCCTTCGTCGGCTGCCACGATGGTCGCCCAGGTGATGACGCTACGCGCCAACTCGAGTGCCACATACATATCCGCGGCCCGGAAGTTCAACGCCTGGAACGAGTTGAGCGTGACTCCGAATTGCTTGCGCGTCTTGAGGTAGCCCACGGTGGTTTCGAGGCAGGTTTGCATCGAACCGAGCGCCTCGTGGGCGTAGGCGATGCGCGCCCTATCGAGGGCAAGATTCAATACGCCTGCCTGATCGCCGCCCGCACCCAAAGGTTCAGCCGGGGTGTTTGTGAACGTGACTGTGCCCGAACGCGAACCGTCGATCGAGCGAACAGTCTCGACGCTGTAACCATCGCGGACAACGAACAAGCCGGTGCCTTCTGCCGTGGCGGCCGACACGATCAACACGTCGGCACGTTCGGCTTGCACGACGGGCGCCTTCACGCCGTTGAGTACGCCGTCGGCAAACGTGACCGCGCTGGGCGTCGTGCTCCAGCGCGAACCGGGCTCGGCCCACGCCACGATCGCGAGGGTGGAACCGTCAGCGATTGATTCGCTCAACGCTTCGTCGCCGACTGCAGCAGCAAGACCACCAGCAAACACGACCGCCTCCACGAACGGGTCCGGCGCGATAACTTTGCCGAGTTCTTCAGCCACGAGCGAGGTCTCAACCGCGGTTGCCTCGAACGGCAAACTCAAGAGCCCCATCTCGGCCAACTGTTCCCAGGCAGCAAATCCCGGTTCGGTCTTGGTGATGGCGCGGCGAGTCTCGGACGAATCGTAGACGTTCGAGATCAGGTCGCGAGCAGCCTTGACGAGTGCTTTTTGTTCAGCGTCAATAGTGAAATCCATGTCAGAGCCCCAGAATCGTGCCAGCGATGATCGTGCGCTGGATCTCGTTGGAACCTCCATAAATGGAGGTCTTGCGGTTGTTGAGGTAAACCAAGCTGAGGTGATCAGCCACAGCGGCGGGGCCTTCAATATCGACGGCCAGTTCGCTGACCGCTTGGGTCAACACGGAGCCCTTGATCTTCAAGACGCTCGATACCGGATCGGGTCGGCCCTCGTTCGAGTTCGCGGCCACCCGTAGTGCGGTGAGGTCGAGTGCGAGCACTTGGTTTTCCAGATCGACGATGCGTTCGGCGAACTGCTCAAACACGCCCAACTCTTTTGCACGTTCTTTGGTTTCGGCCAGCACACGCTTCGTGCTGCCGACACGTGCGATGCCAACGCGTTCGTTGCCGAGCAGGAACTTGGCGTAATCCCAGCCCCTGTTTTCTTCACCAACGAGGTTCTCGACCGGCACGCGCACGTTATCGAAGAACACTTCGTTCACTTCCACGCTGCCGTCGATCAACTCGATCGGGCGAACCGTGAGGCCGGGAGTGGTCATGTCGATCAACAAGAAACTGATGCCCTGTTGACGTTTAGCCGCTTCGGGGTTCGTGCGCACGAGGGTGAAAATCCAGTCGCCGTACTGGCCGAGCGTGGTCCAGGTCTTTTGACCGTTGACCACATAGTGATCGCCGTCTTTGATAGCGGTGGTTCGCAGCGAGGCGAGGTCCGAGCCGGCATCGGGCTCCGAGAATCCTTGCGACCACCAAATGTCCATGTTCGCGGTCGCAGGCAAGAAACGTTCTTTGATTTCTTGCGAACCGAACGTGGCGATCACGGGACCCACCATCGAAGCGTTGAACGCCAAGGGTTCGGGTACGCCAGCCAACTGGAGTTCTTCGTGCCAAATGTGCTTCTGCAGTTGCGTCCAATCACGGCCGCCCCATTCGACGGGCCACGCAGGCACCGCCAAACCGGCAGCGTTGAGGATCCGCTGCGACTCGACCATCAATTCCTTGGTCGGTTCTTCTTGGTTAATCACCGAGTCACGGATCCATTGGGGAACCTGCGTGGTGAAAAATGTCCGCATCTCTTCGCGGAATGCCTGATCTTCGGCAGACAATTGAAGTCTCATCGAGAGCCCTTTCGAGATAAGCGCTTGCTTAGTTACACCGTACGCCTCCTTGCCAACGACCGCCAGCGGGGAAACTCGTTCGGTTTCTGTCGGCCAATGTGAATCAGGGGTTTAGGGTGTGAACACCCAGTAGTTTTGCAAGGAGAAAAAATGTCGACATGGACTTCGGACTTCCTCGGGCCCGAATACGAACAACGCACGATCGATTTGGGCACTGATCCCGACGGCGAAGGCACCATTTCTGCCACGCTCGTGCGACACGTCGGCACAGTAGACCCCACCGAAGCAAAGCAAGCGGTGATCTACGTCCACGGGTTTACCGACTATTTTTTCCAAACCGAACTCGCCGAATTTTTCGCCAATCGCCAGATCGCCTTTTATGCGCTCGATCTTCGCAAGTGTGGACGTTCGCGCAGCGCCGGCCACACTCCCCACTACATTTCTGACCTTCGCCTCTATGACGCAGAACTGAATGAAGCCGTCAAGATCGTGGGCGAGGAAGCACCAAACGCGAAGATTGCGTTCATGGCCCACTCAACGGGCGGGCTCGTCGTGCCGTTGTGGCTTGATCGGGTGAACACGCTGCCACGCGGCGTGGACGCCTACAACCTCAATGGCCTCATCTTGAATAGCCCCTGGTTCGACATGCAGGGCGGCACTCTCATTCGCGAGGTTGGCACGCCGCTCGTGCGGTTGTTGTCGCTTGCGATTCCGAAGAAGGCACTGCCTGTCGGCGAAACGACTGCCTATGGCGAGAGCCTGCACGCCTCACATTCGGGAGTGTGGAAGTTTGACACCGATCTCAAGCCCGTTGAAGGATTCCCGATCCGCATCGGCTGGATCAACGCCGTGCGGCGCGGCCACGCAGCCTTCCAGCGTGGGCTCAACGTGGGTGTGCCGTCGCTGGTGATGCGCTCGGCCCGTTCCCACGGGACGCGAACCGTCAACAAGAAATCGATGGAAACTGACATCGTTCTCGACGTTCGTCAGATCGCCAAGTGGGCTGGCTGCCTCGGTAACTCGGTGACGTCTGTGCCGATCAAGGAAGCCATGCACGACATTTTCTTGTCACGCGATGACGTGCGCGAGCATGCCTATGCGGTCATGGGCGACTGGATCGACCAGAATCTCGCTTCTTAAATGCAAGCGCTCGGTGAAAAGGTTTCACGCTCTCAACACGCGTGTCAGATTGGCTGACTAGGGTATTACTCGTGGACGCACCTCTCGCTTTATATCGCCGTTATCGGCCCGAAACGTTTGCCGAAGTGATCGGCCAAGATCACGTGACGGGTCCGCTGCGTCAGGCGCTTGCAGCAAACAAGGTCAACCACGCCTATTTGTTTAGTGGTCCGCGCGGTTGCGGTAAAACGACGAGTGCCCGCATTCTGGCGCGCGCGTTGAACTGCGAGAAAGCCCCGATTTCGGATCCGTGTGGCGAATGCCAGAGTTGTCGCGACTTGGCGCGCGGCGGGCCGGGCAGTATCGATGTCATCGAGATCGATGCGGCGAGCCACGGCAACGTCGACGACGCCCGCGAACTGCGCGAGAAGGCATTTTTCGCGCCGGTCAACAGCCGCTACAAGGTCTACATCATCGACGAGGCCCACATGGTTTCGACGCACGGTTTCAATGCGCTGCTCAAACTCGTTGAAGAGCCGCCACCACACTTGAAGTTCATTTTTGCCACGACTGAGCCTGAGAAGGTCATTGGCACGATTCGTTCGCGCACCCACCAGTACCCGTTCCGGCTAGTGCCGCCGCGTCTCTTGACCGACTATTTGCAGAAGTTGTGTGACGCCGACGGCGTCAAGATCGATCCGGCCGCGCTGCCGCTCGTGGTGCGCGCTGGTGGCGGTTCCGTGCGCGGCACGCTCAGCCTCCCTGGTCAACTAATGAGGGGCGCGCCTACCGCAGGCGTGACTTATGAGCTCGCCACCCAATTGCTCGGCTATACGCCCGATGCGCTCATTGATGAAGCGATCGCCGGATTTGCGGCCTTTGATGGTCCCCGCGTTTTTGGCGCAATCGATCACGTCATGGAAGCTGGCCAAGACCCGCGCCGATTTACCGAAGACTTGCTACAGCGTTGGCGCGACTTGGTGGTTTTGACAGCCGTGCCACAAGCCATCGAGACGGGCTTGTTAGATCTGCCTGGCGACCGTGCTGAGGCCTTGCGTTCTCAAGTCAGTTTGTTCGCTCCGAGTGCGCTCGTGCGAGCCGCAGACATCGTTGCCGAAGCGCTCGGAAACTTGCGGGGCGCAACGGCCCCTCGGATGATGCTCGAACTCATGTGTGCGCGCATTTTGGTTCCGGCTGTTGATAGTTCGCCCGAGTCGATGGCGGCCCGGTTGGATCAACTAGAGGCGGCCTTCGCCGCTGGCGCTACTGCAGATCGTCCGGCTACCACTGCCGTTCCGGCCGCCGCGCCTGCACCTGCGTCTGCACCCGAGCCTGCTCCTGCACCCGACCCTGAGCCTGAGCCGGTGGTAGTCGCCGAGCCTGCGCCCGTGGTCCAGACGCCACCTGTGGAAGTGAGTCCTGAACCCACACCAGTGCCAGCACCAGTGCCTGAGCCGGAGCCCACGCCAGAACCAAAACCTGCACCTCCTACGCAGGCACCCACTCCTGCACCACCCAAACCCGCCGCTGCCAGCCCGACCATCGTCAGCCCTGCCGCGAGCGCCCCATCCTCAGGCACCTCGACAACGGCCGACTTCCGTCAATCTTGGCCAAACGTCCTTTCGGCCGTTCAACGTATCCGCCGGTTCACCTGGGTGCTGCTCAACCAGAACGCGCAAGTCGTGTCCCTTGATGGCAACGTCCTGACGATTGGTTTCGTGAATGCGGGCGCACGCAATTCCTTCGAATCGGGTTCGTCGGCAGCAGATTTGCAAGCGGCGATCACGCAAGTAACCGGCCAAACACTCAAGATCGAGTCCATTATTGACCCCGCGGCGAATCCCACGCCCGCGTCGGCGCAGCCTGCCGCATCACCACCACCTGCACCCACCGAGACTCGCGTTTCGGCTGGAGCCGAGCAGGCACGTGAAGCCTTGAGCGCTCCGGGAGTCGTGCCAGAACAAATCAACCCCGACGATGCCGTATCGATGAACGATCCGGTCATCGAAGAGAGCAGCGCCGGCGTTGAAGAACTTCTCGCCGAACATTTAGGTGCCGAGATCATTGACGACCCCTACGCACAGTGAAACGTTCACTGAACGGCTAGATCTCAGCGCTTCGCCCACCGAAGTGCTTCGGCGGTTTCGTGGTCGTGACCGTCTCGTGGCGCTCATCGGCTCGTGGAGTTTCGGCGAAGCACTCATCGCTTTCGAGCCGTCCCGAACGCTGCACAATCTGGTTGATCTGGATGGGCCCGCGCTTCGGGGTTCCGGTGTTGGCGGGGGCTGGATTGGCGCACTCGGCTACCAATTTGGCCGGACGCTAGAAGCACTCGGCCCCATTCCCGAACGCCCGTTTCCGCAGGCTGATCTGCGCTTCGGCTATTACGAATGTGCTCTCCGGTTGACGAACGGGATCTGGTTCCTCGACAGTCTCGCCCCCCTCGATCCTGCCAAGCGTGCGGACATTCTCGCGGCCCTCAACAACCCCGCCGAAGCCGAGCCGTACACGCTGACTCCCTTCACAATGCGGCCCACACCCGATGAACACATTGGGGCCGTCGCACGGGTTCGTGAACACATTTTCGCTGGCGACATTTTTCAAGCGAACCTGTGCGCGCGGCTCGAGTCGGAGTTTGAGGGCGACCCTCTCGACGTGTTTTGTGCCGGTATCGAGCAACTGAAGCCTGCATTTGGCGCGTTCGTTTCCGGACCCGACGGGGCGCTAGCGAGTTTCTCTCCCGAACTGTTTTTGCGCCGTGCTGGCGACTCGATTACTACTTCCCCGATCAAAGGCACCGCGCCACTGACCACCGACCCACACGAGCTCACGAGTTCAGCAAAGAACCGTGCCGAGAACATCATGATTGTTGACCTCATGCGCAACGACTTGGGTCGCATTTGTCAGCCGGGTTCGGTGCGAGTCCCCGCACTCACTCGGCTCGAAAAACACTCGGTCTGGCATCTGGTTTCTGACGTCACCGGAACGCTGCTGCCTGGCACGAACGATTCAGACGTGCTCTCCGCGACCTTCCCGCCCGGTTCGGTCACAGGTGCGCCAAAGATTCGAGCCATGCAACTCATCAACGAAATTGAAACCACCGCGCGTGAGGCCTATACGGGTGCGATCGGGTTAGTGAGTCCGGTGGCCGGGATGGAGCTCAACGTCACCATTCGCACCTTCGAGTTTGCTACCGATGCGTACGGTCAGCAGCACGTGTGGCTTGGGGTCGGCGGCGGCATCGTGGCCGACTCGGATCCGCACGATGAACTTGCCGAATGTTTGCACAAAGCGCGTCCGCTGATTGACGCGATCGGTGGCTCCCTGCCGTTGGACGAGCAGTCGACTGGTGGTGGCGAACTAGTCGTGCATCCGCAAGCGCCCGCACCTCACGCCAACGTGGACGCGGGGGTGTTCGAGACTCTGTTTGTTGAGGATTCGGTCGTGTTCGATCTGGACGCGCACATTGCACGCCTCGACACGAGCACTCGTGCCCTGTACGGGCGTTCAGTCACTGCCGGACTTGCCGAACGGGCGCGCACAGCCACTGGCTCACTCACGGGCACACATCGCCTCAACATCACGGCAGTGCCGTCAGACGTGGGTACTCAGGGGCCGCTCGACGTACAGATTTCAACGTCCGCTCGCGATCCGTCACCGCAGTCGTGGACGCTCGTGCCTCGCATTCTGCCCGGCGGTTTTGGTGATCACAAGTGGATAGACCGAGCGTTGCTTGCCAGTACAGGCGACCATGAACCACTGTTAATTGACGCCGACGGAAGCCTGCTCGAGACTGCCCGCGCGAACCTCTTCCTCGTGCTCGATGACGGCCTCCATACGCCGCCGCTCGATGGCCGTATCCTGCCCGGCACGATGCGCAGGAAGGTCATCGAGCGCGCCCATGCTGCTGGCATCCCCGTTTTTCAACACCGCCTCACGAGTGAAGATCTCGGCAACGCTCATGAGGTGTTCGCCACCAATGCGCTGCGCGGACTCATCCCGGTGACGGCCTGTGTTGGTATCGGCGAGTGGGAGATCGGGCCCGTTCATAAACTCTTGTCACACGAAAGCCCCATGGCGTCTGAATCAGCCGACGCGAAAGCAGTCCACTCGCGGCCACACGTCTTGTTCATCGACAACTACGACTCATTCGTGTTCAACCTCGTGCAATATGCAGGCGAGTTGGGCGCTGCCACAACGGTGATCCGCAACGATGCACACGCTGTTGCCGAAGTGTTGGATCTGCTTGTGAGCGAAGGCATCACGCACGTGATCGTGTCGCCCGGGCCCGGCACACCCACCGATGCGGGCATCAGCGAAGAGCTCATCGCAGCCATCGCCGGGAAGGTTCCGGTTCTGGGGGTGTGTCTGGGTCACCAAGCGATCGTGGAAGTTTTTGGCGGCACTGTCGGGCGCAGCGAATATCCGGTGCACGGAAAACCTTCACTCGTGCATCATGACCGTTCGGGCGTGTTTCAAGGCCTCGCTAGTCCCATCGTGTGCGGGAGGTATCACTCGCTTGTTGCCACGGAACTCGGCAACGAACTAGTAGCGACCGCTCACACAGCAGACGGCACTGTCATGGCCGTCCAACACCGAACGTTGCCGATTTTCGGCGTCCAATTCCATCCCGAATCGATCCTGACCACGCACGGGCACAACATGATCGAGAGCTTTATCCGACTCACCTAAGCCGTTTGCGACCTCAACCGCAGAGGCCACTGATTCCTGAACCAAACCCACGCGTCACGCCGAGCCACTTACACAAAATTCCTGACAGACCCGGCCCCGGGTGTGAGGTCGCAGAGCAAGCCGTGTGGTCTATAACTGTTGTACTCGATGCGCCCGACTTCGGCGAGATCCTAGGCTTCTAGCAGCGCGTCGAACTGTTCACAGGTGAGGAACTCGTCGCGGAATCGTCCGTTGAAGACGCTGGGTGGAACGGTGCTGCCCCACAACACGGCCGGCCCGGTGTTCGGAGACCCCGAACAATGAGATGAGCCGGTCCGCGGCCCTCCTACGTCGCTTTGCCACCAGTCGTAAATCTTCCCGCCCCCACTATCGGGGATCGGACTCTCACAACAGCTAGACCACTACCCGGGGATCAGGTCAAATGCGCATAGGGTCGGGACTATGAAAAAGGCCCTCGCTCTTCTGTCGTGTGCTGCTGTTCTATCCGCCTGCTCATCCCAACCAGCACCGAAAGTAGCCGAGGAGAAGACAGAACCCCCTGAGTTCGCGTGGGTGCGAGTGACACCCGAGGACGCTGGATTCGATACGAAGAAGCTCAACGAAGTGATCTCCGAGACGAAAGCACTCGATTCCGCGTGCATGGTGGTCGTCAAAGACGGAAAACTGGTCGTCGAAAAGTATTGGCGCGGGGAAACCCCTGACACTAAACGCCCGGCGTTCTCGGTGAAGAAATCCGTGGGCAGCACCTTGGTAGGGATCGCGCAAGACGATGGCGACCTTGACATCAACCAGCGGGCTTCGCAATACATCAAGCAATGGCGAAACACTGATTCAGAGAAGGTCACCATTCGCAACCTTCTCGCGAACGACAGCGGCCGTGAATGGAACGTACAACTCGACTACGGGAAACTGTTCTCGGTGGAAAACCGCACCGAGTTCGCCATCAGTTTGGGACAGATGGCGCAGCCCGGCGAGGTGTGGGCCTACAACAACGCTGCAATCCAAACGCTCGACCGAGTATTACTGGAAGCCACGGGGAAGCGCCCATACGAAATGGCTCGAGATCGTATTTTCGAACCTTTGGGCATGAACAAATCGCGCATGGCTAGCGATTCCTCTGCGCAATCCACCGGTATTGCCGAAGGCCTCATTTCGACCTGTATGGATCTGGCACGCTTTGGGCTACTTTTTGAACAGAAGGGCGTCTGGCAAGGCGAACAGATCGTTTCGCCCGAATGGATTGCAGAAGCAACAGGCGCACCCTCGCAAGACCTCAACTCGGCCTATGGGCTGTTGTGGTGGTTGAACCGGCCGGGAACGGTCCGTCGGCCTCTTGACCCTGGAACGAACCGTCCACCCGTGGCGCAAAAGCACAAGCAACTCGTCCCAGGCGGGCCGAAGGACATGTATTCGGCCATAGGGTTCGGCGGCCAGATCGTATTGATTGATCCGGGCAGCAGCACCATCGTGGTGCGGATGGGCGACCCCATCGTGGACGGACGCCTATCTACCTACGACATCCGCGACGCAGCGCGAGTCGTCACCCACGCGCTGAACTAAGTCGGCCCTCGCACACGTGAGGGCCCGTAGAACGCAGTTGGGGCAAGAACCCTTTCGGATTCTTGCCCCAACTAGCTATTCAGTTATCAGATTTCGCGGCGACGGTTGTGAACGACGTGGGGTCGCTCTCTTCGTCACCTACGGTTTGAGTAACGGTGTACTCCTCATCGCATTCGAGGCCGCTGATGTCGATAGCCCAGTTTCCGTCGTCATCAACAGTGCCACGAGCGACTTCTTCGCCATCTGAATCGCGAACGATGAGTTCGGCTTCAGGGATACCGGTTCCTGACACTTCGTCTTCAGTTACATCGTTGACCTGCGGGGCATCTGGCTTTTCGCCAGGGTAACCTTGATTCGTCCCAGGTTTGATGCCGTTTCCTTTTGAGCGAAGGATGGCGTTATGCCTAAGAAGATTGATCCTGTGGTGAAAGAGCGTGCTGTGCTGCTCGTGTTGGAGCATCGGGCGGAGTATCCGTCGATGGGTAAGGCGCTTGCTGCGGTTGCTCGTCAAGAAGGTGTCGGTGTGGAGTCGCTTCGGCGGTGGGTGATTCAGGCCGAGATTGATGCTGGTACTCGCGATGGGCGTACGAGAGAGGAACGTGCTGGGATCCGTCGGGTGAAGGGCGAGAATCGGCGTCTGCGTGATGATGTGGCGGTTTTGAAAGCTGCGACGACTTTCTTCGCGGCCGAACTCGACCCCGCAACCGTTGATTATGGGTTTTGTTGACCAGATGCGTGCTGATGGTTTTGCAGTCGAGTCGATCTGTCGTGTCTTGCGTGAGCAGGGCGTTCAGATCGCTGCGCGCACGTATCGGTCATGGAGAAACCCCGTGATCGCGTCACGCAAGTTTAACGACGCGATGGTGATTGATGCAGTCCGTGAGGCTGCGTGGGAGGTTGTGACAGATTCAACGGGTGCTCGCCGGCGGATGCGTCCTGAGGGCTTGTATGGGCGCAAAAAGATGACCGCGTTCATTCGCCGAACGGCCCTACCGGGGCGTCTCGTGGTTCGGTGGATCGGGCGATGCGAGCATTGGGATTGAGTGGAATTACACGAGCTAAAGCCATCCGGACCACGATCCCACGCAAGGACGGAATTCGTGCCGGAGACCTGTTGAACCGTGACTTTAATGCCCCTTGCCCTGATCACACGTGGGTCATGGATTTCACGCATGTTCGCTCGTGGGCTGGTTGGGTTTATGTCGCGTTTATCCTCGACGTGTACTCACAACGCATCGTGGCCTGGCATGCCCAAACCACTCGGCATACTGATCTGGTGATGACTCCACTACGTATGGCGTTATGGGAACGAGATCGTCATGGACACCGGATTGGGCCGCACCAGTTGCGAGCACATTCTGATGCCGGATCTCAATACACGTCCGTGGCGTACACCGAAAAACTCGCACTTGACCCAATCGCGCCATCGATTGGGACCGTTGGTGACGCATACGATAACGCGCTCATGGAAACGATTAACGGACTCTACAAGAGTGAATGTATTCGCACCACGATCTTCCATGACGGACCGTACAAGACCATCGCAGACGTCGAATACGCTACGGCAGGCTGGGTCGATTGGTACAACAACCGACGACTCCACGGTAGCCTTGGAATGAACAGCCCCGCCGAATACGAGGCAACCTACTACGCAGTCCTCAACCGAGAACTGCAACCCGTGTAGAAGCGGCAGAAAACCTAGGACGATTCAATGTCCTGAAACCAGACACTGCCGGGGGCACGTTTTTCGCAGCGGCG
>CALMUY010000073.1 GCA_937873005.1 uncultured Aeromicrobium sp.
GTACTGAGCGCTCGACGCCCAAAGTCAGTTCACGGGTGCACCGCTACGGGTGCAGAGACATGGGCCCGAAGATTTCGGTGTCCCCTTCAAACAAGCGGACCTGATCGACGGCTTCATCCAGCAAGTCGTTGAAGATCGTGCCGATCCACGTTTCGGCGTCCGATCGAGATTCAAAATCGTCAGATTGTCCGAGCCGTGCGTTTTCGGCTGACTCGTATACCCAATAGAACGCCATCAGGACTCCTTAGTGGACGGCTGGACAAATGGTGGCGCCACAACATCAAACTCGAGCAGCTTGCCACGTACTTCAACATTGACAACATCGCCAACGGCAACGCTTCGGTCGAGCAAGGCGAGACCGATACCTTCGCGCAGCGTCGGCGAGAAGGTGCCACTCGTCACCACCCCAACGGCTTGGCCGGTCGTAGAAACGACCGTCATGTCGTGACGCGGGATGCCTCGGCCGGTGGCTTTGATACCGCGCAGCAAGCGACTGGTTTTCGCTTCCTTTTGAGCGATGAGTGCCTCACGGCCCCAGAACTCGGGCTTGTTCCAACCGACTGCCCAACCTGCCCGAGCCATCACGGGACTGATCTCTGACGAGAGGTCGTTGCCGTGAAGTGGGTAACCCATTTCGGTGCGCAAGGTGTCGCGCGCGCCGAGTCCGCAGGCGCGTACGTCCCACACTTCGCCGGCTGCCATGACGCGATCCCATACGGCCAACGCATCTTCAGACTTCACGACGAGTTCGTAGCCGCGCTCGCCCGTGTAGCCGGTGCGGCACACGGTAATTTCGGCGCCGCCGAGTTGTTCAGAAACGAACGACATGTATTCGTGGTCGGTCGCCAGGCCGAGTGCTTCGAGCACTTCGTCGCTCTTGGTGCCTTGCACCGCGATGACTGCGTAGTCGCGGTGTTGATCGATGATTTCGATGCCGGCCGGCGCCTTCGCTTGCAGGAGCGCCACCACAGCAGGCGTGTTGGCGGCGTTCGGAATCAGGAACACGTCGTCATCAGCTTTGAGGTAAGCGATGAGGTCGTCGATCGTTCCACCGTCTTCAGCACACGCGAGTGTGTATTGGGCTTTACCGACCGGAATCTTGGCGAGATCGTTCGTGAAGCACCGGTTGATGAATTCGGCCGCACCTGCTCCGCGAACCGTGACTTTGCCAAGGTGGCTGACGTCGAACACGCCCACGCCCTCGCGCACGGCCTGATGTTCGGCGAGCACGCCACTTCCGGCGTACTCAAGTGGCATGGACCAGCCGCCAAACTCGGCGAACTTCGCGCCGAGTTCTTCATGGCGCTCGTGTAGGGGTGAAGTCAGCAAACTCATGCCCCCAAACTACCGCCGCTAGGCTGGCGACATGGTTGCAGTCCAGTTGAGTTCTTCGTGTCCTGCTGTTGATGCCCTCGTGGTGGCTTTGCCGGCGGGGGGGGAATTTCCAGACGGCGTCCCGTTCGAGGCGGTTGGCTATTCGAATAAAGCGGGCGCAACACTCGGCGTCCCGTCTGCTGCTGACGCCAAGTCTGCACTCACTGTTTATGTGGGCGTGGCTGCCGACGCTGACGCTGACGCCGAAGCCCAACGCCGTGCGGTGGCTGCTGGTCTGCGTGCAGCGAACAAGTCGACGAAAGTTGCGATCGATTTTGGTGCGCTCGATTCACCCGACCTAGCTGCGATCGCGGCGTCTGCGGTGCTCACGACGTACCGTTTCGACGCATACCGGGTGAAATCGGCAAAGAAA
>CALMUY010000074.1 GCA_937873005.1 uncultured Aeromicrobium sp.
ATGCCCAAGGGCTGGACCGCGGAATCTGTTGAACTTGACGACGCGCCCGAAGAAGATGCCGATGAGGACGCTGCCGATGAGCACGGTGGCGACGAACATGGTGGCAAGAACGAAGAATGTGAAACGCTCCTCGACGCCATCAATGAACGCAGTTCCAAGAAAGCGGTTGGTCGAGGACAGGTGGTCTTGGCCGGCGCTGAGCTCGGGCCGTTTATTACCCAAACAATTTCTTCGTTCAAGGGCTCAGCGGCCGAAGATAGCGTGAGTGATTTCGAAAGCGCTTTCAAAAAGTGTGGCTCCTTTGAAGATACCGACGATCACGGCGGACAAATTACCTACAAAGTGGGCGAACTCGACTTCCCTCAACTTGGCGACGAAACCGTCGCGCTGAACATCGTAACGGGTTCCCAACTGGTCACGCTAGAAATGCCGATCGTCATGATCAGGGTTGGCAAGAATGTCATTACGTTGTCCTCAATCAGCATGGAAGACAAACTCGAAGACGAGCTCTTTGAGAAGACAGCGCGCTCGGCAGTCAAACGCGTCGAAGATCAGCTGGGCTAGTTGGTAGGGCAGCCGCAGTCAGGGTGTCCTGCGCCATTCGATAGCGGGGCATGTGTCCATCACCATGGGTGTGCCAGTGTTCGTCACGCGTGTGAACGCTTCGCTATCGATCACCCCAAGTTGAAACCACACGCCCCGTGCGCCCACGGATAGCGCTTCGTCTGCGAATTGCCCGGCAGATTCGCTACGGCGAAAAACATCGACAACGTCAATCGCGAAGGGAACTTCGGCCAACGTTGCGTAGCCTTGCTCACCCAATACCGTTGGCGCATCTGGGTGGATCGGCACGATCTTCTTGCCCCTGCGTTGTAACAGTTCGGCAATTTCGTACGCAGTGCGATGTGGGTTTCCCGACAGGCCGACGATCGCCCAGGTTTCGCAGTCGTTGAGCATGAAATCAACCCACGGCTGGTGTTGCCAGGACGTACTCACATCGGGATTCATATGACCAACGGTAGTCGTCTTTGTGGTGTGAGGGAACTGGGTTTACCCAATTGAGAGACGCCGTTGCTCTTGGTGATTTTCCACGGTGCCCCCGGCAGGATTCGAACCTGCGCTCCCGCCTCCGGAGGGCGGTGCTCTATCCCCTGAGCTACGGGGGCC
>CALMUY010000075.1 GCA_937873005.1 uncultured Aeromicrobium sp.
GCGTGGTGGCTCCGACTACGTTGACGCCGAGCGACAAGAACTGGTTTGTGAACGGCTCATTCGAGCGGGCATTCACGGGAGGGACAGCGCCTGATCCATGCGTGGTTGGGATGCCGGCGTAGTCGGTGTTGTTTTTGATTGCTGTGGGGACGCCGGCAAAAATTCCTGTCGTATCGACGGTACTTGCACGGCCGAGCGCACGCTCGCGATCGTCGTGTGCCACCGCATTCAAGATTGGATTGACCTTGTCAATCCGTGCCAATGCGGCTTCAGTTGCCTCTAGCGGACTTACTTCTCGCCGAGAAATTGCCTGCGCGAGTCCAACCGCGTCATAGTCAGCAAGGCAGTCGTCACCAAAAGCATGTACACGTGTCATGTGTCGAGAATAGAGCAGCGGCGCCCCCAAGGTGGGAGCGCCGCCGTCAAAAAGCGTTGGGGTGTCTCAGCGAGAGACCTTGCCCGCCTTCAAACATCCAGTGCATACGTTCACGCGCTTGGGCGTGCCATCGACGACTGCGCGTACACGCTGAATGTTGGGGTCGAAACGACGCTTCGTGCGTCGGTGCGAGTGCGAGACGTTGTGGCCGAAACCGGGTCCCTTACCGCAAACATCACAGACCGCTGCCACAGCAACCACTCCTGAAAATCGATTGGAAAGTAGAATTCAACTTCTCAACAATAGCGGAGGGTGCACGAACTTCGCCAATCGGAGGCTAGTCTCGACTTGTGAGCTGGAGAATTGGAGCGGACGATTTCCGCGCGTGGGCGCAACTTTGCGCTGATTCCCTCGCTGTTGCGCGCGCCGAAATCGATGCTCTCAATGTCTTTCCAGTCCCAGACGCTGATACCGGAACAAACGCCTACCTCACCTTCGCGTCCGGTCTTGAAGCGCTCGACGAGGACCCTGTTCCCACCAAAGTCCCTGACGTGTTGAAGCGATACGGCGAAGGCCTGCTGATGGGCGCGAAAGGTAACTCGGGCACGATCCTGTCCGAATTGGTTCGTGGAAGCTTGCGGGCGCTACGTGGCAAGAAACGTATCGAGTCCGCTGACGTGGTCGAAGCGTTAGACGCCGCTACGAAAGCCGCCTACGCTGCGGTCGGCGACCCGCAGGAAGGCACGATCTTGTCCGTCGCGGCAGCGGCAACTCGCGGTGCGCGAGAAGCCGAAGCCGAGGGCTTAGGCGCGCAGGACACTTTCGATGCTGCCGCTCGTGCCGCGCGCGAGGCGCTCTTGCTGACGCCGATGCAAATGGATCGTCTCGCGAAGGCGGGTGTGGTCGATGCAGGTGGGCGTGCACTCGTCGTGGTGCTCGATTCGGTCGCACAGTCGCTTACCGGACGCGTCCCTTCGCCCGCCCCACCGCATTTGCCGCAGCCGATTTTCGAAACCGGTTCGGATCTTGACGAAAGTGGGCCAGCCTACGAAGTCATGTATTTGCTGAAAGCTCCAGGCCGACGCATTACCGCACTGAAAGAAGCACTCGCCGAACTTGGTGACTCGCTCGTCGTGGTGGGTGGCGAGGGCCTATGGAACATCCACGTGCACGTCGATGACGTCGGCGCCGCGATCGAAGCGGGCATGCGTGCAGGCCGACCATTCCGAATTGCCGTGACCCATTTCGCTGAACAACTCAGCAGCCAGCGCCGAGCCGCCACGGGTCGCGTCGTCATCGCGGCCGTTACCGGGCCGGACCTCGCAGACCTAGCAACGCAAGCGGGTGCGATTGCGCTTGAGTTCTCGGCCGAGAAGCCCTTGTCGACGGCGGTGATGGCCGATGCGATCGCAGCCGCGAACGCCGCCGAAATCATCATTTTGCCCAACCGCGAGCCCAGCATTCCTCAGTTCGAAGCCGCTGCCCGTGCTGCGCGAGACAGGGGCGTTCGAGTGGCGGTGCTCAAAACCACGGTCCAGATTCAAGGCCTAGCTGCCCTGGCTGTTCACGATTCGGGGCAAGATTTCGATGACGACGTCGTC
>CALMUY010000076.1 GCA_937873005.1 uncultured Aeromicrobium sp.
GCAAATCATAGCCGGTGAGCGTTCTTCCAGGCTGGTAGGAATCGCTTTGGGTGCAACAACTGTCTTAGGAACGGTGATCGTCCTCGCGATAGTAGCTATGCGATTCGAGTGGACTGAGTTTGCCCTCGGCACTGTGCTGATGTGGTGCTTAGTTTCGGTATTTCTCGGATTAGTCGTTTTCTGGTTTACGAGCGGTCCACAGCGGATGGTTTTTTCGGCTTGCTTTTCCCTAACTGCGTTGTTTCTCAGTGCTGTGGCACATCGTGAGGTTGGAATCGACGTTCTGGTGTTCCTCGGTGATGGCGCACGAGCTGTCGTTTCGGGCGTGAACCCGTGGTCGATTGGTTTCGATTCGCCCTACTCTCCTGAACTGGCCAGAGAGTACTACGGTGCCTCGGTGCATGACGGTTAAAGACTATTGTTCGGGTTTCCGTATCCGCCGGTTTCTTTATTTGTGGCTGTTGCGGGATTAATTGTTGGCGAAGTGCGGATGGGTGCAGTCGTGCTTCACTTGATTGCGGCCTTTGTGTTGTTCAGGTGCGCCAACGATTCGCGAGGCAGAACATTAGCGATTCTGTATTTGTGCTCACCAGGAGTTTTCTGGACAGCGCTCGCGGGCTGGACCGAACTCATCGGATCGAGTTTATTGGCACTGTCGATATGTGCGCTAACACGTAACTCCCGGTCTGCCTCCCTCTTGTTGGGTTTACTCGTGGCATCGAAACAATATTTTGCATTTTTTGTTCCACTTTTTCTGCTCTTGCTGCCTTCGGGCCGACGACTCAAGGGTGGACTTCTTGTTAATACAGGCATCGTTGCTTCGACGGGAGTTCTTGCGCTCCTACCGTTCTTGCTTTGGGACCCGAGCGCGTTCCTTGATTCGGTCGTAATTCTGCAATTCAATCAACCATGGCGCACTGATGCGTTCTCACTTCTTGTTTGGTGGGGGGAAAATGTTTCCGAAGTACCGGAAATTTTCGTATCGGTACTTCCATTGGGAGCAGCAGTTGGTGTCTCGCTCATCCTTGGTTTAAGAGCACCTAAGGAGCCGTGGGCCTTTTCGGCATCGCTGGGAATCGCTATGTGCGCGATGGTGTTGCTCTCCAAACAGTCGTTTGCAAACTACTATTCGTTTGCAGCCGCGGCTGTTTTGATTGCGGCGATCCTCTTTCAAGATCGGTCGGTTTTCGATTCAGACAGTTAGTTGGCCCGTCGAGAAGCCGTAATGAACGCCCGCATTTTTGCGTGATCTTTGATTCCAGGTGACGATTCTACGCCACTGGATACGTCCACGCCCCAAGGTTTTGCCTCGCAGATTGCCGTGGCAACGTTTTCGGGGGAGAGACCACCAGCGAGCAGCCAATGTCCGGCAGGTGGGTTCGCAACGAGGGGAGCAAGGTCCCAGGTTTCGCCAGAGCCCGCGGTCGGTGCGTCGAGCAGCAACACGGATTCTCCAAACGCACCGACCGTGAGATCGGGGTTTTCTTTGAGCGAGGTGGCTCGCCATACGATCGGATGAATCTTGAGTGCGACAGCAAAATCGTCACGCGTGTAGAGGGTGCCGTGAAGTTGAAGCGCAGTGACTCCAAGACGCTTGGCCACGTGAGCAGCGTCAGCCGCGTCCATGTCGTTGACAACTAACACCGTGTCGACGGCCTCTTCAACAGACTCGACGATTCGAGCAGCAACATCGAACTCGAGGCGTCGGACGCTGGTCTGATTCATCACCACTCCGATAGCGTCCGCGCCAGCCTCGACCGCGAC
>CALMUY010000077.1 GCA_937873005.1 uncultured Aeromicrobium sp.
TCTTGTTTACTGATCTTCGCTTCATTCTCGAGCACATCGAAGGCGGGTTTCCGGACTTCGTCGTCCCATAGCAGCGTCTGAAGAACGAGCACGTCGTCGCGAACGCGCATCGCCGCTAGGCGAGTTTTCTGGCGCAGCGCGAAACGAGCGATCGCTGTTCTCTCCGTGTCTGCGAGCGTTTCGCGCAGCAGTGCGTACTGCTTCAAGGCCCGATCTTCGGGCTCGAGGTAATAGCTTTTGTCGAGCCGCAGGATCTCGACCTGATCGGCGGGCACAAAAGCCACGACTTCGATCTCGTGGCTGCGTTCGGCGGGCAGAAGTTCGAAGTCTTCGTCCGTGAGGATCACGCGCTGATCGCCTTCGTCATAGGCTTTATCGATGTCGTCGAAGTCCACGACTTCTCCGCATTCCTCTCAGCGCCGCTGATAGCGAATCCGGCCACCATCTTTGTTGTGGACTTGGTGCATGGGCAGGTCGTGGCTTTTGGTGGCGCTGAACACCTTCACAGGGACGCTCACCAGCCCGAAGCTAATCGCACCTTTCCATATCGCTCGCATCTATCAAGTCAACCGCGAGTTGAGGCGATGCGCACGCCCGAGCACATAGTGAATTGTCGTAGCACGCCTACATTTCACGATGTCGCGGTTCGACGACACGTGCATTATTTGGCTTGAGCTCCATTCACGTTCTGCATGAAGTGGAAGCAGGCTGAGTCTCGACCGCGTCGGCCAAGTGCAATTCGAAAGGTCGAGCCTTTATTTCGTACGGGCCTAGGCGAGCCAGCATTTTGGCAATGCACGAAGCGCTACTCGAAGGATCGCATCCTGAACACGCGGGGAAGTGGCGTACCGAACAAGTGTGGATTGGCGGCTCTGGCGCCGGACCGCACCATGCGCAGTTCATCCCGCCACACCACGATCGCGTCGAGCAGTCCATTGCAGATCTACTGCGTTTCATTGACCGCGACGACGTTCCCGTGTTCGTTCAGGCTGCAATTGCGCATGCCCAATTCGAGACGATCCACCCGTTCGCGGACGGTAACGGACGCACGGGGCGGGCACTCGTACACGCGCTGCTCACTAATAAAGGTGTCACTCAGAACGTCACCGTTCCAGTCTCTTCAGGGCTGCTCGTCAACACCGGTAAGTATTTCGATGCACTCGGCGAATATCGCAACGGCAACATCGAGCCCATCATTCAACAGTTCAACGAGGCGGCGATTTTCGCAATTGGTAACGCACGACACCTCGTTACTGATCTCGAAGAAACTGTTGGGGAGATCCATAGCAAGATCACGGCACGGAAGGATGCTTCCGCCTGGAGGATCGCGAACCTTCTCGCAGCTCAGCCCGTCATCAATAACGAGTACGTGCGCGATCGACTGGGTATTTCTGACATGGCAGCCCAGCGTGGAATCGACCATCTCGAAACCGTGGGAGTGCTCATCCAACCAAGAAAGCAGTCACGTAATCGGGTTTGGCAGTCACCCGCGGTCCTTGCCGACTTGGATGCCTTCGCGGCGCGGATCAGACGTGTTCGCTGAACGTACTGGATTGTCATTCGTCGAATCAGTGACCGATGGGGTGTCCAGTATGAGTTATCCGGAATTTCCGGATGATTCTTCTGAGCGGGTTCTTTTTCGATCTGACCTCATCGCCATTTGAGCCTGAAACTGAGGTTAAAAATGGCGGGAGGTAATTCTGCCAAAAGCAGTATTTCGACGTGCCTATGCCAGTATGGTTTCTCCATTATGAAAAAGATCCTTTCGATTGCTTTGCTTTGTTCGACCCTGTTGCTTAGTTCCTGCGGAGCTTCTGCAGGGGATGAACCGTCTAATCCGACTTCAGCATCCGAATCGGGTGAGAAAACTGACAATTCGAGGGGTGAGCCGTCAGTTGGCGATCGCGCTTTGAAGTTAGGTCAAACACGGCATGGAGGCAACGCCGACACGACGGTCGTGGAAGTAGTCGAGGATCTACCGGTAGGAGATGAGATATTCAAAGATTTTCTCGACGAGGAGAACGGAGATCGTTGGTTTACTGTTTTCGTTCGATATTGCGTGACAAAGGAAGATAATTCAGCGGAGCCGTTATCGATAGCGCCTCAGAACATCTCTATCGGAACGCCAAGCGGTGCGGTATATGAGACGCCTGCTTCTTATCACGACAATTTTCCATCACCTCGACTTCCAGACACCAGTATTCGAACTGGCTGTAGGGAGGGTTGGGTTAACTTCGCGATTAAGGACGACGATGAGATCGACCGAGTTTATGCGACGGATTTCCTGAACTCGAACGAACCCTACGCTGAATGGCGCTTTTGAAACTGGACCAAAGATATGACTTAAGTCCTGCCCATTTGGGATTTAAATGCTATTTGTTTTGATGCCGTAACGAGACCAGTGCCGGAGACGTGTCTAAATGTTGCGCATGACGATCATTCAGTGGAATAGATGGTCCTGCGTAAGCCCCACAAATCTGCCGAATGGCGATCAGTGAAGGAGTCATTCTCCAACCTGTACATGGCACTAGGTTTTTCGGCTGAGACGTCGTATCGGTTATTCGACGGCCACTACGGTGTCAAAAAGCCCGAAGTGGCTCAGGCCTTCGTGGCTCTCGATTCCCGTGTAAGAGAGGGAAGCATCTTCGTACCTGCGGAAGGCGAAAATGGCCTGATTCATGTGAGCGCTATTGAACACATTCAGCGACACCAGCAGATTGAAGTCATCAACGGTCAGGCCGGTAACGGTGCGGAACAGTTCTGGCTCAAGCTTCGTGATGACATCTTTGAGCGTGTTCTCGCGGTAATCGGTCAAGTACATGAATGCCGGAATACGCGTTGCGAACTTGATGAGCTTTTCTTGAATCTGTTTCCGCTTCGAACGGTATTCGCGCTCTTCCTCGGAGAGTTCCTTCTTCTCTTTCGGCGTAATGTTTTCGCCTTTGGATTTCTTGGTTTCTTTGACTTTTTCGCTCTTGTTAATCACAGTTTCGAAAACGTCTGAGCCGAGCGCGCGGAAGCCTTCGATATTCATGATTGCTGCCATGGCTTTCGGGTCGTTCATGATCTTCTTGAGCGTGTCGTTATCGACGTTGACCAGTAATGCTGACTCCCATTTTCGGGCCAAGAGTGTTGCAGAGGTGCCGGCCATCGCAATATCGAGAATTCCTCCGGCATCGACTTGGGTCATGTGTGAGCCGTCGTAAGCCAAGACCGGCATAAAGTTCACCAACTCTTTGACGGCTTCTTCGGGATTCGACGTTTCTGGTGAGAGCCCAGATCCGTATTCAGCGATCTGCCGTAAAGCACGTGTGGGTGCGAAGTCGAAGATGAAGCACACAGGTTTGAGGATCTCCTCCTTGTGTGGGTCATCGCCTTCGGGATTCTTGATGGACCAAGGTGACTGCACCCGGAATGCTGCTTGGAAGTACGTTTCGGGGGAGTTGAGGTTCCGCAACATGAGAATCGAAGACCATTGCGGAACGGTGACCCCCGTCGTGAGTTTTCCGCATGACAACGTGATCGTTTTGGAACTGAATCCGCTGCCGATCGTTTGTGTCACGGGCGGAAGTGCTGCCAGCCCAACGCCTGCTCCCGCCCCAGCCACGGTGAGAACTTCGTAGTCGTGAAAGAACGTGTTCTGTTTCTCGGCGAGCAAGTTCGCCATCGCATGACACGAAGCGACTGTGGGTAGAAACCAGAACGAATGGTTGAGATAGGGCAATAACCGCACGTCAGAGTAGGGAAACGGCGGCTTCTTTGCGCCAAGTTTGAGGTTATCGACTTGGGTCGCTGAATAGGCGCCTCGCAAAATGTCGAGCCACTTTTGTACGTCGTTCTTGTGCTTGAACGTTGCTGTTGGCCCTGTGCCAGTTGCTGAGAAGAATTCTCCAAGGTCGAACTCGTCGAATTCTCCTTGGTTAGCGATTGCGATGAGCTCGTCTGGCATTTGATAGGTCATCAGCCGCATCTCGGGCAGCGCTTCGTACGGATTCTTCTTACTGGGGTGCTTTACCGCCCAGTCTTGCTTCGCGCGTTGTTCGTCGGTGTAGGTCCAGTTGAAGATTTGTTCTTCGATGAACTCGCCGGTTGCTAATGCTTTGAATGGTGTTCCGGACAGATAGAGGTATGCCCGAGTGGTGATGGGTAGAAATTGAAGTTCGTTGGCGCTTAGTTCCTCGAGTGCTTCCTCGAATTCACTCAGGCTCGGGTTGAATTCTGCCTTGAGTTCCTTCTTGGCTTCGGTTGAATCTTCACCCTCGAATAGTTCTTTGGCGTTGTCTCGCCACGCTCCGAAGTGGTACTCGTCGAATACGACGAGATCCCATTTCGTCTCGTGTAGCCACTTGTTCTTGGCTTTGATGTTCCCGGCTTTGTCTTTGCCGAGGAGGTCTTGGAAGGAACCGAAATAAACCAGCGGGCGTTTCTTATCTGCTGTGGTCGGATCCGCGTGGGTCGTTTTGGATAAGTACTGCCAGCCATCGAAATCGGCGTGATCATAAAGATCGGTTTGCCAGGCGTCCTCGACAGCGGGTTTGAAGGTGACGACGAGAACGTTTTTCGCGCCGAGCTTCTTGGCGAGTTGGTATGTGGAGAAGGTTTTTCCGAAGCGCATCTTCGCGTTCCACAAGAAGCGTGGAACGGCGTGCATGTCTTCTTTCCAGATGGAATGGAAGTACGAGTGGGTTTTAGCGACAGCAGCGGCTTGTTCTGGCCGCATGGGGAAAGTGTTCGAGTGAGTGCCGCCGTAGGAGATGCCTGTGCGAAGTTCGTTGAGGACAGTAATGACGTCTGCGACTTCGCAGCGAAACCACTCTTTGCCGACGTCGGTGACATTGTCATGTTTTTTGATGCGCAACATTGCGTGGACATCGGCGTCGCTAAACAGCGCGCCTGTTGTGGTTTCTGCAGGTTCATCCAGAACAATCTTGTA
>CALMUY010000078.1 GCA_937873005.1 uncultured Aeromicrobium sp.
GAAGCCGGGCTCCTAGCCACTGAAGGCGAACAGTTGATCGCAGTATGGGCTCACTTGCATCGTGCTCGCAGGCCGTTTGTTACCTGGAAGTTCGCCGCCGGGATCGACGGACGCAGTGCCGCACTTGATGGCACCAGTCAATGGATCACCTCCGAAGAATCGCGTGCCGATGTGCATCTGCTGCGCGCCGAATCAGACGCGATCGTGGTCGGCACCGGCACCGTACTGGCCGATAACCCTCGTCTCACCACACGTAATGAGTTCGGTGAACTCTCAGCAAAACAACCGCTGCGCGTCGTGGTCGGAGAACGCGAAATCCCACACGATTTCAACCTACATTCGACCGAAGCGCCCACCATGTTCTTAAGCCAGCGAGACCCACATACCGTGCTCGCTGAACTGAGCGAACTTCCCATCCATCACGTGTGGCTCGAAGGCGGGCCCACGCTCGCCGGAGCTTGGCTCGACGCGGGCGTGATCGATCGCGTGATCGGTTATCTCGCACCCACCATGCTCGGATCCGGCCTCGCCGCAGTCACTACGAGCGCCACCACCCTGAGTGACAAACACGATTTCGTTTTTCAAGACATCACCCAGATCGGCCCCGATCTGCGGGTGACCCTCACCGCTAAGAACGCAGAACAATCCACCGGAAAGGAACAGTGATGTTCACCGGACTCGTAGAAGAAATCGGCGAAGTCGTCGGCCTCGAGGATCTAGGAGACTCCACCCGGATCACCATCCGCGCCGCCACCGTGCTCGAAGACGCCAAACACGGCGACTCGATCAGCGTCAACGGCTGCTGCCTGACCGTCATGGCACAAACCGAGACGGACCAGGGGGAGCAGACCTTCAGTGCTGATGTGATGGCCGAGTCGCTGGCCCGCACCAATCTGGGCCAGGCACGCATCGGTGATCGGGTCAACCTCGAACGCGCAGCACTCGTCTCTACGCGCCTCGGCGGTCACATCGTGCAAGGCCACGTGGACGGAACCGGCACGCTGCTCGAACGCGTGCCCAGCGAAAACTGGGAAACATTCCGATTCAGCCTTCCTGCCGAGTTGGCCAAATTTCTCGTTGAAAAAGGCTCGATCACCGTGAACGGCACATCGCTCACCGTGGTCGATGTGATCGACGCGCCCGAAGCCACGTTCTCGGTCTCACTCATCCCCACCACCTTGACCGACACCGTGCTCGGCGACCTCCAAATCGGCACGACGGTGAATCTCGAAGTCGATGTGCTGGCTAAATATGTTGAACGACTGCTCAACGCAGCGAAAGGAAACAACTCATGACGAAACTCGACACCATCGAGCGCGCCATCGC
>CALMUY010000079.1 GCA_937873005.1 uncultured Aeromicrobium sp.
CGCTCTCGTTCACCTCAATCGCGTTCCCATTTCCGTTCATGCTGTGGGCGCAATCAGCGATGGGTTGGACACCCACCCAAGCGGGCCTCGTCATGTCTCCCATGGCTGTTGTTGCCGTGGTGATGTCACGGCCCGTGGGACAGATGATTGACCGCGGTGATCCCAAACCACTCGCCATCTACGGTTCCCTTTTGTCAGCCGGCGCAACAGCCCTCATGATCTGGGCCATGCGGGTTGAGGCCGGGTATCTGCCGTGGCTCGCACTGTTTTTGCTCGTCGGTTTGGGCAACGCGTTGCTGTGGTCACCACTCGCGACGAATGCAACATTCAACTTGCCGATGAACCTCGCGGGTGCCGGATCGGGTGTATACAACTCAATGCGGCAAATGGGTGCGGTCATCGGAAGCGCCGCCATTTCGGCTGCCATCACCATGGCTGTGGCGCGGAACATGTCGAGCACCGGCATGGCGGGGACTCAAGGCTCGAACGTCGTGCTCCCACCCGAACAGGTTCGTTCGTTCTCAATCGCCATGTCCGAGTCGTTGTATCTGGTTCTCGCCGCCTACGTTGTTGGCTTTGTGATCATCACGATGATGGCGCCGCGTCCACCAAAGGTTGTCGAGAAGATCGACGGAATTTCATATGGAAATTGATAGTGCGATCACGGCCCGCCATAGTTGCCGAGCCTTCCTCACGAGTCCCGTTTCTCAGGAACCCATTACCGAAATCGTGACCCTTGCCCAGCGCTCCCCTTCCTGGTGCAACTCCCAAGCGTGGCAACTCGATATCCCCACCGGCACAGCCACGAGCCACCTCAGCGATGCCCTGATCGCCGCCGCCTCAGACGGCACCGCCGCTGCTCCCGATGTGCCGTGGCCTGCACGCTATGTGGATGCCTATGCCGAACGGCGACGCACGTGCGGCTTCGCCCTCTACGACAGCGTCGGTATCGCCCGAGACGACCATGACGCTCGCTTTGCTCAAGCGCTCGAAAATCTGCGCTTCTTTGGGGCCCCGCATGTTGCGATCGTGACTTCACCGAAAGATCTTGGCGCGTACGGCCTGATCGATTGCGGCTCGTTCATTTCCACATTTCAATATGTCGCGCAAAGCCGAGGCGTGAGTACGATCGCTCAAGCAGCCCCCACCATGTATTCGGAAACCATCCGAGGCGAGTTGGGGATTTCTCCTGACCGCGACATCCTCTGTGCGCTTGCTTTTGGCTTTGAGGACACCGAGCATCCGATCAACCGGTTCCGCACTGAACGCGCCGACGCGAGTTCCGTTATCGCGTGGCACGAATCGCCACGTTAAGCCGGCACACGGCACACCTGAAATTGGCGCACCACAACAAGAACGGCCCGCCGGAATACCGACGGACCGTTCTTGTACCTAGTTGCTCAGAGTGACGCGATTGCCTCGTTGAGGGTCGCGCTCGGGCGCATGACGGCAGCAGCCTTGGCTGGGTCCGGCTGGAAGTAACCGCCAAGATCAGCCGCGTTTCCTTGCACCGCAAGAAGCTCCGCGACGATCGTGTCTTCATTGTCGGCGAGCGTCTGTGCGAGCGCGCCGAACTCGGCGGCCAACTCGGCATCATCGCTTTGCGCTGCCAACTCTTGCGCCCAATACAAGCCCAAGTAGAAGTGCGAACCACGGTTGTCGATCGTGCCGAGACGACGACCAGGCGAACGGTCGTTATCCAGGAACGTGCCTGTTGCGCCGTCAAGCGTGTCGGCGAGCACCTGCGCACGAGCGTTACCCGTGGTTTGCGCGAGGTGTTCGAAGCTCGAAGCCAACGCGAGGA
>CALMUY010000080.1 GCA_937873005.1 uncultured Aeromicrobium sp.
GCTGTCGCTAATACGACAGACACCGTGGTCTTGTCGCGCTTGCAGAACGAGTTGGACAGGTATGAGCGGTACCGCGCCGGTGTGCGCATTGCGGCTGCCTGATTTTCCCCAACACGGCTAGGGCCGATAGGGTTGGCCACATCATGGCTGAATACGTTCTCTCTCTGCACAATGTCCGCAAAGCGCACGGCGACAAAGTCATTCTCGACAACGTCACGCTTTCCTTCCTCCACGGCGCCAAAATTGGTGTTGTCGGCCCTAACGGTATGGGCAAGTCGACCTTGCTTAAGCTCATGGCTGGCTTGGATGAAGCGAATAATGGTGACATCATTCGTGACCCCGAGGCGACCGTGGGAATGCTGCAGCAGGAACCGCCGCTTACTGAGGGTAAGACGGTTCTTGAAAACGTCGAAGAGGCGGTAGCCGAGATCAAGTCGAAGATGGCTCGTCTCGAAGCTGCCTACGCCGAGATGGCCGAGCCGGACGCGGATTACGATGCGCTCGGTGCCGAGACGGGCGAACTTCAGAACTACCTCGACGCGGTCGGTGCATGGGATATTGATTCGAAACTCGATCAAGCGATGGATGCACTTCGTTGCCCGCCGGCAGACGTTTTGGTCGACAATCTTTCCGGTGGTGAACGCCGTCGCGTGGCTTTGTGCAAGTTGCTGTTGCAGCAGCCTGACTTGCTCCTGCTTGATGAGCCCACCAACCACTTGGACGCCGAAAGCGTGCAGTGGCTCGAAGGTCACCTCAAGACCTATCCGGGCGCTGTGCTCGCGGTGACGCACGATCGTTACTTCCTCGACAATGTTGCCCAGTGGATCGCCGAAGTCGATCGCGGTCAGATCCACGGATACGAAGGCAACTATTCGACCTACCTCGAAACGAAGCGTTCGCGCTTGAAAGTTGAAGGGCAAAAGGACGCGAAGCGTGCCAAGATGCTTGAGCGCGAACTTGAGTGGGTGCGCTCGAACGCGAAGGGGCGCCAAGCCAAAAGCAAGGCGCGCTTGGCTCGTTACGAGGAACTCGCTGCCGAGGCTGAAAAGGCCCGCAAGATCGACACCACTGACATCAACATCCCTGCCGGACCTCGCCTAGGTGACGTCGTGCTGAACGCGAAGAACCTCGTGAAGGGCTTCGAAGGACGAGTCTTGTGGGACGACGTTACGTTCTCGCTTCCGCGCGCCGGAATCGTCGGCATTGTTGGCCCTAACGGTGTCGGCAAGACGACGTTGTTCCGCATGATCACAGGTGGCGAGCAGCCTGACGCGGGCACGCTTGATGTTGGTCAGACGGTCGAGATCAGTTACGCCGATCAGAGTCGCGCGAATATTGACCCGAATAAGAACGTGTGGGAAGTGGTCTCCGATGGGCTTGACTTCATCAAGGTCGCGAACTTCGAAATGAACAGCCGCGCCTATGTTGCGTCGTTCGGGTTCAAGGGGCCAGACCAGCAGAAGAAGGCCGGAGTGCTTTCGGGCGGTGAACGTAACCGGTTGAACTTGGCGTTGACGCTCAAACAGGGCGGCAACTTGCTGCTGCTCGATGAGCCCACGAACGATCTTGACGTTGAGACGCTATCTTCGCTCGAAGACGCACTGCTTGAGTTCCCTGGTTGTGCCGTGGTGACCTCGCACGATCGCTGGTTCCTCGACCGCATTGCCACTCACATTCTGGCGTGGGAAGGAACGGACGAGAACCCAGCGCAGTGGTTCTGGTTCGAAGGTAACTTCGCATCGTACGAAGCAAACAAGATTGAGCGCCTCGGGCCAGAGGCGGCGCGCCCCCATCGGGTGACGCACCGCCGTCTGACTCGCGACTGAGCCTGTTGCGGGCTGCGGATCAGCCTGTCAGGCTGCGCCGCAGTTGGCGCAGTGGGGTGTGCCGACTCGACGGCTCTCGTGACAGGAACTGCATTCGGCGGACACTCCTCGTCCGCAGCCTTCGCAGTGGGCTTGATCGTGCCGAACGGGGAAAGCACAGAACGGGCATTCGCGTTTGCGCACCCGAATGCGCGTCGTACGTTTCGCGAGATACTTCTGCAACAGCGCGAACGCACCGATCGTGGCCGCGATACCGAGCGCCGAGAGGACGATCGGGCCGAGTTCCAGAATGTCGATGTAGTCGGTGATGTAGTCGACGATGAACACGAACGAGAGGATCGTTGCACTGGCTGTGACCGCGAAACCGATCGGAACGTATCGCGACTCACGCATTCGCAGTTTCTGAGTCCATAGCAGCGAACCAATCAACATTCCTGCAATGAAAAGTAGTCGCAAGCCGGCTACGAGCCAATGGCGCCACGAGGTCTCCGCGTCTTTTGCTGCCTGTTCTTGGTCGTCTCGGACTTTCTGGGCAGCGGCTTCGGCCACGTCTCGTTTCTCTTTCGCAACGGCATATTCGGCCTGCGTTTTCGCCAGTGTTGCTTGAGCGTCGCGGTATTCCTGCTCGAGTTGCTTGGTGTCCTCGCCGCGATCTACCGCAAGATTTAGGTCGCTACGGGCTTGGCCAAGGTTCAGACGGTCCTCTTCGAGCTGGGCCTCGATGGGGTAAAAGTTCTCGTGAGCGCGGTCGGCCGTATCGATAATCTTTTGTTGTTCTTGGGTATAGGAATATGCCGATTCTGGGCCAACCCAGTCGTAGGCCTTCCAGTACAACCATCCGCTGCCGATCAGGACGAATGCGGCAAGCACTACGGCGAGGAACTTCTCACTTTTGGTGGACGAGATATCTTCGGTTTCTACTCGAGTAGACATGGTGGTCTCCGTTCTTGAGGACAGTGGATTCACTGGGTGAAACTGCGGGGGCGGGTACGGGGGCGGAAGTTGACGTCGAGTGTTGAGTCGAGGGCTTCTGCCATGGCCAGCAGCGTGTCAATGCGCGGCGGCCTTTTGCCGGATTCAAACCGGGCAATCGCTGGTTGGGTCGTTCCGCATAACTCGGCTAGGTCCTTTTGGGACAAGCCCAGTTCGGCTCGACGATTGATCACCTGCCTGGCGATCGAGGAGTAGTACTCCTGCTCAGATGGGCTGTTCATATCTTCAGGCTATAACATTTATGCAATGTTGTCTATTGCATAAATGTTATAAGTGTTTTCGCTGCCATGGGAGCAACGCTCGGGGCGGGTTGAGTCAGAAGGCCTTGCCGTCGAGTTGCTCGCGAACCCGATTCATGATCGCCCCGAGTGCTTTGAACTCTCTGGCGCTCGCTGAGGCCACCAGGTAGTCGTGAACACCGGTGACGTGAGTGTGTGCAGCCTGTTCGAGTAGTGCGTATCCGGCGTCGGTCAGCATGGCGGTGACCCCGCGGCCGTCGCTGTCGCATTGGAAGCGAATGACGATGCCTTCTTTTTCCAGGCGGCGAATCGTGTGGGTGGTGCGACTGCGTGAGTGGGCGATAGCTTCAGCCAGGTCGGCCATGCGAATTGCGCGATCTGGTGCTTCGGAGAGTCGCACGAGAATCTCGTATTCCGGCAGGGAAAGGCCGTGCGCGCTGCGTAGATCGCGATCGAGGTGGTCCATCAACACCGTGGTTCCGCCAAGGAATGAGCGCCAAATGACTTGCTGTTCTTTGGTGAGCCACGGCGTTTCGCGCGCGCTGCTGTCCTGAGCTTGGGCCATGTGATGCAGTTTACAACAGAAACCATTCGATTGAAAGTTCAACTACATGGTATGGTCAAGGTACAGACTTACCAAGCAGCAAACAATTAAGGAGTACGTATGAGCAACATCACCGCTGGCACCTGGGTTCTCGATCCGACCCACACTGAAATCGGATTCTCTGTCCGTCACATCATGAGCAAAGTGCGCGGCAAGTTCGAAACTTTCGAGGGAACTTTGGTGACCGCGGAAGACATCACTGCTTCGACGGTGAGCGTTTCGGTCGATCTCTCTTCAATCAACACCGGTACCGCAGACCGTGACAACCACTTGCGTTCGGGCGACTTCTTCAATGTCGAAACCCACCCCACCATGACTTTTTCCACGACGGCCGTTGCCCAGAACTCCGACACGGACTTCGTCGTCACCGGCGATCTCACGATCAAAGACGTCACCAAGTCCATCGACCTCGCTGTCGAGTTCCTTGGTGAGGGCGCTGACCCGTGGGGCGGCACTCGCGTCGGCGTTGAGGCCAGCGCGGTCATCAGCCGCAAGGACTGGGGCATCGATTTCAACATTCCGCTCGAAGGCGACAAGGTCATGATCGGCGACAAGATCACCATCACCATCAACGCCGAAGCAGTGCTACAGGCCTGATTCGGTCTGAATTTTGGGCCATCATGGCCTGATGTGGGTCCTCGCGATTTCATTAGCGGGGGCCCACTTTTCTTTGTGCAAGCGAGCGCATCCAGCGCGGGTGCATACTCCTTTCATCGTGGTAGGCTGCCGCGAAACTGACGTTATCGGGGGATCGAATGCATCTCGTGCCTAAGCCACAATCGAGTGCTTTTATCGGGTGGTTTGATTGAGCCCATCGGAGAGCACGGCAAATCCAGGCGCTGGCAACGGCGAGGCCCTGAACATAGCGCGTCTATCCGTAGAGCGCCGAAACTTTCACCTTCAGGTGACTTCCACTCGTTTTGAACCCGGCATAACCATCTTGGTTGGCGCGAATGGCTCAGGCAAGACGACACTTCTCTCGGCGTTGGCAGGACGAGTGCGTTCCAAAGAATTTGACGCCGAACTCGGGTCTTCAAGTTTTGTACCTGAGATGGTGTCGATGATGCCGCAGTCTCCAGTCCTTCCGAGAGACCTGACACCTTTGGAGTTTCTTGAGCAGGTCGCCTGGCTCCAGAACCAATCAAGGTTTGACGCGAAGCAGGTGGCAGAAGCCACAATCGATTCGCTCGATCTCGTGACTCATGGTGATCAGCGGATAGTGACCTTGTCGGGAGGAATGCAGCGGCGGCTGGCATTCGGCGCCGCGCTCGTTGGCGCTTCGCCGGTGCTGCTCCTCGATGAACCGACCAACGATTTAGACCCCCATCAACGTACGGAACTGCTGCGGCAAGTCAAGACGATGTCGGCGAAGCGCGTAGTCATACTTTCGAGTCATGCCCTCAGAGATGTCGCCGTCGTTGCTGATCATGTTGTCCTGCTCCACGTCGGGCGTGTGCTTTTCGCCGGAGCAATCCAAGAATTTTTGGAGACTTTTGCGCCGAATACGAAAGATCCGGAGGATGCGTACACAGGGTGTATCGATCGGGCTGGAGTAGGCGTTTGAGTCGGTCATTGCCTTGGTTAGCGTCATTGTTGCTCGTAGGTGCCACTGGTTTCAGAATGAATCTTGATCGATCATGGGTCGGGGCTTGGAACCAGACGGGCAGTTTTCTCGGTGTCGTTGGCATCCTGGGTGGCACTGCTGCAGGAATGGTCTTAGCGCTCCACGCAAGAAGAAACCTCCGCCCGATCCAGTCGCTGCAGCTTCGCACCTCGCCTATTCGCGTTGCTCGACTCGTCTTGACTCGCACGTTGGGGCCTTCAATTGGGGCATGGTTGCTGCTGTGCTTGGCCTACTATCTCGTGACCTGGATCAGTAATCCGTCACCTTCTGCGCCGTCGGCTTGGCCCCTCATCTCGTCCACCCTAGGGGTTGTGCTGACCTTGGTCGTTGGAGTTGTCGCCGGTTATTTCATGCACCTTAGCTTTGCCCTGCCCGCCGTGATTGCCATTGGCTTCCTGCTTCCCGCAACACTCGGTGCACTGGAGCCATCCCGAGCTGCAAACTTCACGATCTCCACCAATACGAGCCTCGAAGTGCAGTTCGTGCCTTTAGTTTCGTTCTATCTAAAGCAGGGGTTATTCTTCGCGGTACTCATGTGTGGACTCATAGCGCTTGTAAGTTTTGCGATGTCGCACGAATGGCGTCCGTATCGCACCATGCTGATCGGCGGTGCACTCGTGGCGACCTTCGCTTTGGTGGCACTCGGTTCGCCCGAACGTATCGACAACGCGCCCGTCACAAACAGCCAGCACTGCGACTCTCGTGAAAACATAGAAGTCTGCGTGCTTACAGACCATGCCAGATTCGCGCCTGCGGCACTCAACGTCGCCGTCAAGATTGGCGATTCTTTGCCACCATCAGATACGCCGCTCAAATACGTTGAAAAGGGCTTGAGGATTCCTGACGGCGCAGCAACTCTGGATGTCGCGGGTATGAGAATCGATCCCGTCGCCGAGGTGATCAATGCGGCCGCCCAGTGGAACTTGTGCGCACCTCCAGATAGCCCGCACCGGGCAATCTGGTTAGCGCACCGTTCGGGACTTGTACTTGAACTGCCAGAGTTTGAAGAGCTTGTAGCTTTGGAAAACGCCCCTGATGCCACGCAGTTGCAATGGTGGAGGGAGCCAATGACTTCCTCGTGTTGAGAGCCATCGTCATCGAGTCCAAAGCGCGCAGGTCGGGACTTCACGCGGCTGCTTTCGCTGGTGTTTTCGTGTTCTGTTTTGCGATCTCTAGCATTCCGCTGCCGTCAATTTCTTCGGATGCTGAACTTGGAAGCATCGCTTACGGGTACATGGGTTTTCCGTTGATGGCGGCCGCAATAGTGGCTCATTGGCTGGAGAACCCGGTCCAACCTTTTGTCAACACAGCAACTGATCGAGTTGCCCGGAGTGCCGTGGCCTCGGGCATCGTGGTGGTAGCGATTCTCGTCTTGAGTTCTGCCTGCATTGGATGGATGGGTGGTGGCATCGAGGCCAGTCAGATTTCTTTGGAAAATGGGCTCTGGGTCGCAGCTATCGTGCTTGGCTTACGCCGGTGGCTAGAGCCAAGCCAGTCCGCAATATGTGTGTTTGTCTACGGTGCGGTCGGGCTGTTTCTGCCCAGCATCGGTGTATTTGTGATCAATCGAGACAGCAATATCTACGAACTTGCTGGGGGAATCATTGTTATCGGGAGCCTGCTCGTGGCGACACTTTATCCGCGAACGCGCAAGTTTCTCATTTGATCGGCCTGCCGGTTTGCCGGGTGCTTAGCGGGCGACCATATTACGCGCGAGTTGTGCGTGTAACTCGGCCACATCATCGGGAGCAATTTTTCCGCCGGCCTCATACCAGCGAACGAGGTCGATGCTCAAACTCAACAGTGCCAGCGCAGTGCCGTTGATGTCGTCGACCACCAGACTGCCGTCGGCCACGCCGTCGCTCAATGCCTCGCGCACGTGCGCTTCGATGCGTCGGCGATAGCCCGCGATCTCGGCGCGGTGTTCGGGTGTGAGCGAACCGAACTCGTATTGCACGATACGGCCGGTTCGGCTCTTGATCGCGTGCCAGCGGCTGAACTCGCGCACCATCGAAGTAACTCGTTCGAGCGGATTCGACCCAGACTGGTCGGCGTCGCCAATGCCCTCAAGCGCGGCGATGTGGCCTGCGCGGGAGATCTCAAACAGCAAATCTTCTTTCGTGC
>CALMUY010000081.1 GCA_937873005.1 uncultured Aeromicrobium sp.
CAAAGTCATGTTTGCCATCATGACACAAACATGAGGGTTACTTCATCTTTAGGGTGAGGAAAACCTCATGTTTTGACTAGGTAGAACATGTGAGGTTCGTCACACTTGTGCCGCACAAAGCCGTAACCCGCTGTGGGCTGGCCCCGTTTTCTAGGTCCCGGGTCTGCGAGAGTCGCCTTGTCGTCGGCGGTCGAATCGTATCGAAAGGAACTAAACTCAGCATGATTCACGCGATCCGGACAGCACGCTCTTTCACAACAGGGTCAATCTTCTTAGGCACAACGCCATCCTTCACTCAAAAGGAAACGGCATCAAATCCAGTCCGACGCCCAGCAACACCCCAAGCAGCGCCGCACCGAACGATGCAAGGAGCAGCAAGAAGGCGTGAGCAACTCCGGCCAGCATCCGCCCTGCTTGCTATCGGGTGATTAGCAAGCCTGTGAGCGCACAGGCAGTGGCGATAAGCAGCGTGCCGAAAGCGTTGAAGACTCCCGCCCAAACGCGGCCTTCGCGCATGAGCCGGACCGTGTCGTTACTGACGCTCGAGAAGGTGGTGTATCCGCCCAAGACGCCGACCATCATGACCGTGGTCCAGGCCTGTGGCGCGAACTCGTCGAGCACCAACCCAGACACGAGACCCATCACGAACGAGCCCGTTGCGTTGACCAACAACAATCCCCACGGAAACACGGAGGCGCTGTTGCGTGAGGAAACGAGGTGTGTGGTCAAGCCGTCCACGAGGTATCGGAGGCTCGCGCCGAGCCCGCCTCCCACAGACACGAGAATCAAAAGCAGTCCGTCGAGTTCGGTCATGCGGCGTCACCTGCCTTGAACAGCTTGACCACCCCAAGACCCGCGATGGTGGCGACTGCGCCCAGCACCACCATGCCGAAGCCGAAAGCCGTCGCCAACCAGATTCCGCCTTGGCTCACCATGAGTGCGACAACCAATGCGAACGCGCTGTAAGTGGTGAAACCGCCTAGGAACCCGGTGCCGAGCAGCAGACTCCAGCGAGCATTGGTACTGCCTTCCTGCGGGGCGCTGCCCACGAATCCGACGAGAATTCCCATGCAATAGGCACCCACGATATTGACCGTCGCGATCGTGTAGAGGTCGCCGCCTGGCCCATACCCCACGCCGATCAGCGCGCGCATGTAGGTGCCGAGCGTGCCTCCAATAAAGACCAAAGCGAGCGATCGCACCGAAAGGAACTCGTACCGTTCGCTACCGCCGACTCGCGCCACACTCACGCGAGGCTCAAACGCCGCCGGGCAGCATCAAACCGCCGTCAACTTCGAGGCACTTGCCGGTCATCCACGCAGCATCCTCCGACAACAAGAACGCCACCACGCTGGCGATATCTGATGGCACACCCAAGCGTTTCATCGGATATGCCGCTGCCACTTCGTCTTCACGGCCTTCGAACAAGGCTCCCGCGAACTTGGTTTTCACCACGGCTGGTGCCACCGCGTTCACGCGGATCGTGGGCGCGAGTTCGAGGGCGAGTTCTTCGGTCACGTGAATGAGCGCCGACTTCGATGCGCCATACATGCCGATCATGG
>CALMUY010000082.1 GCA_937873005.1 uncultured Aeromicrobium sp.
CGGCCGTCACAACGGCTCGGGTATCCGAGTCGTCGAGTTCAGCCAAGAGGCGAGTGGTTTCGGCATCTTCTGCACGACACTCGCAGGCGAGGGCTCCTTGTCCGGGAGCCGGAAGCATCGTTAGTGGGTCAAACACCTCGGTGGCGTTGTCGCTCAACCCGAGTCGAGCCAACCCTGCGGCCGCCAATACAACTGCGTCGAGGTCGTCGTCGACGCGAGCCATCCGAGTTTCGACATTGCCGCGAATCTCAACAATCTCAAAGTCGCGGCCGAGAGCCCGAAGCTGGCTCGCCCGTCGCAAACTACCCGTACCGATTCGTGCCCCGTTTGGCAATTCCATAACGGTGAGACCATCGCGAGCCACGAGCACATCGCGCGCATCAGCACGAACCGGAATTGCTGCGACGTTAAGTCGTTCGGCTCCCTGGGTGGGAATGTCCTTGAGCGAATGCCCCGCGAAGTCGACTTCGCCCGCGACCAGCGCTTCACGCAGGGTAGCCACAAACACGCCGTTTTGCGACGCTGCCAACTCACGCAACTTGGCACTCGAAGAATCCGCCAGGGTCGCGATCGGCACGAGTTCGACATCGACTCCGTGTCGCTCGCGGATAGTCTGGGCAATCGTTTCTGACTGCGCCATCGCGAGTCGGCTTGATCTGGTACCTAAACGCAACGTCATGACGCATCACCTGTCTTCGACAAGAGATTGCGGTCAGTTTCAGATCCCAACTCGAAGAGTTCCGAGAGCGACACAATATGGGCGTCTACGTCGTTTGCGACGGCGATTTCCTTGAGCCGAACGGTGGGCGTGTGAATCAGTTTGCGAGCCACGCGTTGCATCGCCACGTACACTTCTTGGCGCACAACCGGGTCGAGGCCCGCCAACCGCGACTCAACCCTGCTGAACTCGAGTTCGACCACATCGCGTGCCTTGTCGTGTAGCGCCGTGACAGTCGGGGCGACGAGTGCCGAACGGCGACTCGCAATGTGGGCAGCGATGTCCCACTCCACAATCGACTCAACTTCCACAAGCGCCGCTTCGCGCTCGTGGTCAGCACTCAAATCACGCAAAGTCTCTAGGTCAATGACACGCACACCATCGAGGTCTCGCACCTCGGCGCCGACGTCTCTGGGCAGCGCCAGATCCAGCACGAGCAGTTCAGTACTTTGTGGCGTACGCGCAGCCACTGCGGGTGCCAGGCGAGCCGCTGGGAAGATCACATCGGCCGCGCCAGTGCACGAAATCAACACGTCACAGTCGAGCAGTGCGCGGTCAAGAGCTTCCCACTTAACTGCGGTAATTCCATGCCGCTCAGCCAAATCGAGAGCACGTCCGAACGCACGGTTCGACACCACGATTTGCGCTGGCGAAACACCACGGTCGACCAGCGTCAACACCGCAAGTACGCTCATCGTCCCTGCCCCAGCGATCAAGAACTGCGTGTTGGAGTCGGCGATTCGCTCGCCTGCTTGGTCAAGCGCAGCCGTCACCACTGATGGTGCAAACCGATCGATTCCGGTTTCAGCGTGGGCCCTCTTGCCCGCTTTGAGCGCCTTCTGCACGACGGCATTGAGTTCGGGCCCGATCGTGTCGTCAAGTTGCGAGCGCGTCAAGGCATCACGCAGTTGACCCAGAATCTGTACTTCGCCGAGCACCATCGAGTCCAGTCCAGCCGCAACGCGGAAGATATGGGAAATCGCCTTATCTTCGGTGACGATGCGGACGTTCGCTTCCAGCGCGGCAGCCGGCACTCCGGTCGAGCGGGCGAGCAAACCGATAACGTCGGTCACCGTTTCGTCCACCGAATCGGTATCAAAATACATGTCCACGCGATTGCAGGTCGCGAGCGTGAGACATTCACGAACGTGATCGAGTTCGGTTGCGTGGCGCGACACCTCGCTGGCGTCAGCTGCGGCCAGCGTGACCTTCTCAATGACATCAAAAGGCGCGGTCCGGTGCGAGACGCTCATCGCGAGAAGACTCATGACGCATCACCCCCGACTGTCGCGGTGGCTTTACGCTGTTCGTGGTACGCGAGAATCTGCAGTTCGACTGCCACGTCAACCTGACGCACGTCGACACCGTCGGGCACCTGTACGAGTGTGGGTGCGAAGTTGAGGATGCTGGTCACGCCTGCAGCAACGAGCGCATCGGCGACGCTCTGAGCGGCGTCAGGTGGTGTCGCAATGATGCCAATAAGAATGCCCTGTTCGGCAATGATCTGAGGCATATCGGCGACCGACTGAACGCGCACATCACCAAGGCTCGTTCCGACGAGTTTCGGGTCTTCGTCAACCACTGCGGCAATGTGAATGCCTCGGTTTCCGAACCCTTGATATGCCGCGAGTGCAGAGCCAAGGTGCCCCGACCCAACGATGATGACGTCCCAATTTTGTGTTTGCCCGATAGCTTCTGCGATGCGATCGCGCAACTGTTGGACGTCATAACCCACACCGCGAGTACCGTAGGAACCAAGGTGCGAGAGGTCCTTGCGGACGTTCGCTGACGAGACGCCTGCCGCTGTTGCGACATGCTCAGAAGAGCACGTAGCGACGCCACGGTCGGCGAGTTCGCTCAGTGCCCTAAGGTAGAGCGGAAGCCGAGCCACGGTGGCGCTCGGTATTTGCTCTCGACGTCGCGTTAGCGCGCCCTCGAGCGCGTCGGTGCGAAGTAAGTTCACGGTGCTCCTGGCTTGATGCAGTGGATTTGTCGTGTTCGCCATGCGGCGAATGACATGCATCAATGCCCCAACATTCTAGGAGTTAGTGCACCCGTTCACAAAATCGTGAACATAGCGTGAGATTATTTCGCACTTTCAACTAGTGAGCGCTTCGTGTAACCGCTGTGGGTTTACTCCCCAATAATCGTGTTGCACTCCATCAACAAATGTCACCGGAACATGGTCGGTAAACGCCTCAACAAGTCGTGGATCGCTGTCGATATCGACGGTGTGCCAGCCGATTCCAAGTGGCTCGCACACTTCGGCGATCAGACTTAGCGCAACATCACACAGGTGGCAGTTTTCCCGCACGTAGATGACGACGCGGGCCACATCAGCAAACGGAAGGGTCGTCATGAGCCTGCGGTTTGCGCGTCACGAGCGAGGGTGCGCAAGCGACCTTTGGCGACTTTGCCGGTAGGCGAATGTGGAAGACCTGCCGAGACGAAAACTGTGCCGGGGCGTTTGAATCGAGCCAAGTTCGCTTGAGCGTAGGCGTTCACCGCGTCGACCATCTCTTGTTCGTCAGCCGTTGAGTCCGTCGGTACGACGAAAGCCACGATCGCTTCTCCGGTCACGTCGTGTGGGACACCCACGACCGCGACCTGGTCAATCCCAGGCACCTCGAGCAGCACTTCCTCGACCTCGCTGGGGTAGACGCCGAACCCTGACACGGTGATCTTTTCGCCCATCCGTTCCACGAGCGAAAGTTCACCATTGGCGTCGAACATGCCCAGATCGCCGGTAAACCACCAGCCGTCCGGTCCAGGGCCGCCCGAACCGTGCGGCCAGTATCCGGAGAACAAATTGTCGCCTCGCACCCAGATTTGTGCCGGGTCGCCGGGGGTAGCTGGGCCACCGAGGGCGTCACGCAATTCAATTTCCACGCCGGGAATCGGCCAACCGACACTCCCTGGTGTCGGACTTGTGCCGTCTTCGCGTTCTTTCATGAACGTTGCCGTGATGACGGGGGCTGTTTCGGTGAGTCCGTAGCCTTGCTCAACCGCGTGGCCGGATGCTAAACGGAATCGCTCGGCAAGTTCAGGTTCGAGCGTGGTGGCACCCGAAATCACGCGACGCACCCCGGCCAACGATTCGCGCAACTGCGGCAAATCAACCCATTTGCTGATCACTGCCGGGGCCAGCGGCACATCGGTGATCGACTGCTCGACCACTTGCTCGAGTACATATTCCGGATCGAATGCGTCCAGCAGGACCACCGTCGCACCAACTCTCACGGCGTGACTCAAGATGCAGTTCAGGCCATACACATGGAACATCGGCAGCAAGCCAAGGATGACGTCATCGGCCTGAAGCGGTGGCGGTGAAATGTGTTGCAGTTGGTCGACGTTCGCGATGAGCGCACGATGCGACAACATGACACCTCGCGGCTTAGCCGTTGCGCCCGAAGTAAACAAAACAGCAGCCAGAAGTTCCGGGTCCTTCGGCGCCATCGGCCGGGCGCCGCTTGCTTTATCGAGGAGTTCAGCGAAACGAATTTCACCGTCTTCGGCAGCGGCTCGATGAACCACAATTTGTGCGTCACCCGTTTCGGCCGCACGCACTTGCGTGATCGATTGGGCGTCCGCGACCAAAATCTTTGGCGCCGCCTCAGCAACCATCCGCGTGAGTTCGCGGACAGTCGAACGCGGGTTGATCGGAACCGCAACCATTCCGCACCGCAAGACGCCGTAATACGCGACGCACAAATCGATGCCGTTCGCCATCACCAAGCCGACACGCTGGCCAGCCATCATGCCGCGACCCAGCAGCGTCTGCGCAACTCGATCTACCCACTGATCAAACTCAGCCCACGTGACCTGTCGGTCACTTCGCGGTTCGATAAGGGCCATCCCGTCGGGATTCTGTTCAGCCATTCGGGCCAAGTCGTCATTGACATTAAGACTCACAGTTATGAGTCAACCACACTCAAGCCGTCTGTCAACGGGTTACAGTTATCGCCATGACCGGTGGCACAAGCGAAGACCTCCCCCTCAACCTGCAATCGCGTTCGATTTTGGCGGGTCAAGCGGCCGCTGCGGCGGCCGAAGTCGAGCAGGCGCTCACGCTGCCGCCCGATCCTGAAACGGCCGCATTTTTCGACGTAGACAACACGATCATGCAGGGCGCTTCGATTTTCTTGCTAGCTCGCGGGTTGCACAAGCGGAAGTTTTTCACCACGAAAGACATCCTGAAGGCGGGCTTTCAACAGGCTTATTTTCGGTATGTCGGCGTAGAAGACCCTCAGGCGATCGACGACGCCCGCAACTCTGCGCTCTCGTTCATCGCCGGCCATACCGTGCGTGAACTCGAGGAACTGGGCGACGAAGTCTTCGACGAGTACATGGCCGAGAAGATTTGGCCTG
>CALMUY010000083.1 GCA_937873005.1 uncultured Aeromicrobium sp.
TGTGCATTACTTCAGGATCACCACTGCCCGCTAATGGTTGCCTCGTTTCGATCACACGGCCACGATCGTCATAGCGAGTGGTCGTGGTGATGTCGTTAAACGGGTTGGGGAAGAACACTTCCTTGATCGTGCTCGTCGTGGCTTGACCGGTATCCCACCCTGATTCGTCACCCGATTCAACCGGCTCATATCCGGTACGTGTGTCGCTGATCAGTCCGACGTCTTGGCCACCGGTGTTGCGGCCCATGACGCGTACGCGTGTCACCAGGTCGTAGGCGCTCTCGGTGTTGGGATTGACTCCGCCGTTGGGTGCGCCTTGGTCGTAGGTGAACAAGGTGTGGGGACGCAGGCCCTGTAGGGAGACGAAGTTGGCGATGGAATCACGTACGGGCTCCAACACACTGACCATGTTCCCATCAGTGTCATAGATGGTTTGGGTGCTCATCGCATCAACGTCAGCACTATTCTCGGCCGTGTTCGTGTCAAGAATCCGACTGATCGCACGAGGGCTGAGTTCACGCACAATCCGTCCATCGGGGTCATAGTCGGTGGCATCGATCAGCCACTGGCCGGCACCATAACTGGCGGTGTTGACGGGGTAACCGTCGGTCGTGGCGTATTGGATGTGTGCGTAACGCCAATCATTCGAGTCGTTTGCTGGACGCGGAACGGTCTTGTTGCCGTCCCAGGGATAGTCAGGACTAAACACGGCATACCCGTATTCTGGTGTGGCGGTTTGGAACCATTGGTTCGTCACCGATGCAGACAGGTCAGGTAGTGCCGTACCGTTGCCGTCAACGGGCAGCTCATAGTGATAACGCGCCAACGCCACCGACCCAGATGGCGGGTTCGATTCAGCCGATTGTGGCCAACTGGTGGCGTCCGGGGTGTCACGGGTGACCATCGCCAGTTTGTGGTCATTTGCACCTGTTTGGTACCACAAACGATACGGGGCAAGCCCTGGTTCGCTGATCATCGCCAACCGAGTAGACGACCCATGCCAGGCATACCTGGTGGTCAAATTCGTGGTTTTGTCGGTGACACTGACGAGTCGTTTAGTGGCCGAATCGTACTCATACTCGGCGAGTTCAAGGTTCTTGACTTGGTTGGTTTTTGGGTCCCATACGTCAGCAGTGATCTGTTTGACTTGCCCTTCAACATCCCCATTACCGGTGGTGGTGCCGTAGGTGATGTTCATCCGCGTGCAGCCGCGCGCATTATTGCCCCAGGTGCCGGTGACGGGACAATCCGTGGCGCTCGCACCGGCAGGCCGGTTCACGATATCGCCGACTTTGTCGTCCATACCCGCTTGTGTTGACGGGGCATAAAATGTGCCGCCATCACCAGCATCGGTAGCGTCGATCACGTCATCAGGGATCCACGTGTTCTGGGTTAAGGGTGTGGCCGTGATCGAGGAACCGTCAGCCAAGACCCACCGAGTGATGGTGCCATCGAACTCAGTTGCCTCGAACACGACACCATCAGGCGAACCTGTCGACGATTTGAGTTCGAGTTTGATGTCGGATTCTTCCGTTTCTTCGGTCACCGGCACATAGACGGCTGTTCCGCCCGGGCGTGCGTAGGTGCCGCGCACGTTGCCCGGGTGTTTCCACACCAGTACGTCACCCGTGCTCGGATCGGTCAGACTGATCGTGCCTGTGGTGATCGTCGAATCGACGAATTTCATGCCTGCCAGTCCACTCAGGGAACCAAGGTCGGCTGTCCAGCCGGGACCGAAAATACCGCGCACACTATCGGCGAGTGTGCCATCGCCATCAAGAGAAGAATAGGAGCGCGACACATCCAACATTCCCAAACTCACGTCCGAGGCATCGGACGCGAACTCGCCGGTATACAGCGCTACCTCACCTGCATCGGTGCTATCGACCGGATAGCCAGCACCGAACGCGGACGGGACCCGCACGATCGTGATCGGGGCCGAGGTGTGATCACACTGTTCGGTATCGGTGGTATAGACACCCACCCGCATCTGGAAGGTGACCGGCGTGCGTTCGGGAATGTTCTCGCCGGTCACGCTCGCGGTATCCCACACGCCCGACACGTCAACCGACGTGCCAGATGTCGTCAGCGTTAACGCGTTATCGTCTTTCCAGTTCGCCGAAGCACTGGCCTCACCTGCCAACCGGTATTGCACCATCGCTTCGGCATCATCATCGTTATCTGGTTTTGGTAGGCGGCCTGCCACCGGCAGCGTGCCACTGGTGGTGACGCCCTGTGTCGGGGACTCCAAACTGCCGACCTTAAAACCGAGCTCGTAACGCGCCGAAATCGCTGACTGCAGCGAGGGGGATGACCCGGTCGCGACAAGAGTATGAGTGCCAGCCTTATTAGGCACGGCAAATGTGGCCTTGGCGACACTCGGATTTGATGACGGCGTGATGGGATATTGGCCCACCAGTTGCCCCGAGTTCTCAATCCGGATGACTGACGGGGCTGAAAAACCCGTACCCACCGCTGTTGCCGTACACGTCACCGGCGCTGATGGCACATCCTCATCCCAATACCCGTCCACAAAAGGTGCCGGACACGAAATCACCGGCGCAGCCGGTTGGGTAGCAGCGATACGCATCGTGGTCCACGCCGACCAAGATTCGTTCGACAAACCCAACTCATCAGTAGCTGCAGCCCGGATAAACACTTGCGTGTTGTCCGCTATCGCCGTGTTGAGTTGACACGAGGCGGCACTACCCGACGCCACCAACCCGCTCGTGCAAGACGCCACCTTGGTTCCACTGGCCACCGTTTGAGACGAATGAGCCTCAAACATGACCCTATATTTGTTCATATCTGGGTCCGAAACGATCGTGGTGAGCGTCGGACGCGTATCAGCGACATACACGCCCGCACTCCCACCCGCAGGCGTATACGAATAACCACTCACCACCGACGGTGCAGCGGGTTGATTTGGTGGACGGTTATACGTAAACGAAATATAGGGATCTTTACTTGATTCGATCGACCGAAACCGTTTCCACCCAAAATTATCGTTCTCGCTAGCCGTCAACCGGATCCCACCGGTTGACCCAGACGCCGAAGACCAGTAACTCACCAGATCCGTCACATTCGGACGCACCCACGCATCAGCACAACCAGAGGAATAACCCTTCGCCGTATTCATCGAGGTAGTAAACGTGCTCGTCGTGGCCGGCTTATTATTCCAATTCGTCGACGACGAAATCGTGCCCGCACTCGTGATCGTAAACGGTTTAGCCGTACACGACCACGAATGATGCAGATACAAGTTTAACTCTGCCGACTTAATTTGCTTGTTCTTAAAATTCGCCAAATTGAAATTCAAATACGAGCGAACCTTGTCGCCACCACTGTCATACGTCCCCACCCGAATATCATCACGCGAAAACCCGGCCGTCGACGTCGGATACGCGCTCGACACATCCGTATCAGCCGACGCCTTCACATTGACGCCAGACACATACGTCGGATCGATCGTGATCGGGAACACCCGATCCTTCGCAGCAAACCAGCCACGATCCACACTCA
>CALMUY010000084.1 GCA_937873005.1 uncultured Aeromicrobium sp.
TAACTCGCACCGTAATAGATCACGTTTTCAACTGAAGCGAACCCGAGCGCAACAAGCCCGGCGACCAGGATGCCGTCGATGACTCCACGAATAATTCGGCGAGCACGGATGAGTGTCAAGATGACAAAGAGACCTTTTGCTGCCTCTTCGATGATGGGCGCGAATAGTGCGATTTGCAGGTTTTCTGAAACCCCCGCAAAACTGACGAGTGATTCAAGCCCGAGCGATAGCAACACTGCGATGACAGCACCCCACACGAACGCCGCTGCTTTGTAGCGGAATGGTTCAGGCTCTACTCGGTCAATCCACCAATACAGCCAAAAAAGTAGAGGCAACGGGATGAGCGTGTAGGTGAGAGCAATAGTCGCGCCTGGTGCAGACGCTGCGAAGAACGCGCTCGCGATCACGGTAATGAGCCCGATGATCGCTGTAATCCACACCAAAACGACCAGCACCTTGCGACCTGCGGGCGGAATTGGGTCTACGATCACCGGAGCAGGCGATTCGACCATCGGAGTTGGCATCGACACGGACGCGGGCGGCTGAAGAGTCACCGAAACAGACTAACGGCATTCCGCTCGAACATTCCGATACTCACATGGCTAATCTGGTCTCTGGCCCCCGTAGCTCAGCTGGATAGAGCAAGAGCCTTCTAATCTCTAGGTCGCAGGTTCGACTCCTGCCGGGGGCGCTCACGGATTTCAGGCGTCTTCGACGACGTTCGGGTGCTCCGCGCCGGTCGCGAGTGCCGCACGGCCACTAGGGATGATTACCGCAACCGCTGTGACCACGAGCGTCACCAGACCGCTGACGATCAGCAAAGTTTCTACCGAAACGATGTCTGCCAACGGCCCCAGAACGATCATGCCCACCGGAGCGGCCACGGCCATCACAATGCCAACGATGCTGAACACTCGGCCTTGAAATTCCGGCTCAACTCGTTCTTGAAGCAGTGTCGTAGACGGGGTGATGAACAACGGTATGGCCCAACCGGTCAGCAACATGAACCCGAAGAAGACCCACATATTGCCAGATAGACCCAGACACACGGTAATGACACCAAACGACACACAAGCCACAATCATGGTGACGATCCGATTCTTGAAACCGCCCCACGCCGCCATCGCAATCCCGCCACCCATCATGCCGACGCTGAAAGCAATCTCGTTGGCCGCAAGTTTCCATTCTTCGGGCCCGAACGAGCGCACCACCATCAGCGGGGTCAACATCGACGGCGCAACGGTGAGCAAGAAGATGATTGCGAACAACACCAACAGCCAGCGCACTAATGCATGGGAGAAGGTGTAGCGCACGCCTGCAACGAGATCTTCGAAATAGCCTTGGCCTGCGGTGGCCGCGGTGCGGATCGTGGGCACCGCGATCAGCATCAGGAATCCAATCCCGATTATGGCTGTGACTACATCGATGAAGAAGATTGCCACGAGGCTCATCTGCGCCAAGATTGCTGCTGCGGCCGCTGGGGTCAACAACATGATGGCAGACGAAATCGTTTGAAAGATCCCGTTGATCCGCATCAGTTGATCTTGCGGCACCAATTGGGGGATGAGCGCCGCGACGGCGGGCTGTTGGATACCCGCCCCGGCAGACCGGATAGCTAGGGTCAGATAGATCAACCACAACTCGGTATAGCCGTTGAGCATCACTATGGCCAATCCCAAAGTGGTGAGCGCGATCGTCCCGTCGGCTGCGATTACCAAGACTTTTCGGTTGAGCCGATCGGCCCACACTCCCCCGAAGATCGAGACAACGGCTTGAGGCAGCATGCCGAATACGATCGATAAGGCGAGCACCCAACCGGATCGGGTTTCTAAGGTCAAGTACCAAAAGATCGAATACTGCACCAACATCGAGCCGAACATCGATACCGACTGGCCGCCCAAAAACAGGGTGACGGTTCGCTTCCAGTTTGCCTTCGGCTGAACGTCTAGGTCCGAGGTCGCGACCTGACCGGAATCATCGCGCTCGGTACGACCGTCAGATTCGCTCATCCAATGAGTCAATCACGTTTCCTCACGACGCTGTTAATCGCGCCGTTCTCCAAATTCGTGGTGCGCCCCAAACGCGACTGATGCCCCCGCCCCGTAGCGGGCGAGGGCACCAGCGCCCACGGATTGAGCCGTATTACTTCTTGGCTGAAGCAACCGCAGCGGCGAAGTCTTCAGGCGAACGCGCATCCGACTCTTTGCCATTGATGTGCATCGTGGGCGTTCCGCTGATCTTGCGCTCTTTGGAGAACGTGTCTTTGATTTCGTCGATCCAAGGCACGAATTTTTGCTTCGTTACGCACGCTTCGATGCCCGTAACACCGGCTCCAGCGGCCAACTCGAGTAGTTCGTCGTCTTCGGGGCCCGGACCGCCTTCGGCAGGTTGGTTGGCGAAAAGTGCTGCCTTGACATCCCAAAAAGCCTCGGGGCCCTTTTCGTCAACTACGCACATGGCCAGGTTCATCGCTCGGTGCGAGTAGTCGTTCGTCGACATGTTGTGCAGGAACGAGAATGGCATAAACCGAAGCTGGATCTCGCCGGCTTCTGCCGCGGCCTTCAAGGTTGGCCCCATGTAGGCATCAAACTGTCCGCATGCGGGGCACAGGAAGTCTTCGAATACCTCTACGACGGGAGCGTTCTCGGCAACAACAACATTTTCGGCAGGCACGTAGGGAACGCTCTGATCAACAAGATTCCGCGGCTCGATGACGACGTCGTTCTTCTTGTTCTCTTTGTTGATTGAGGTGATACCCCATGCCGCGACGCCGATAAGCACTACAACGACTGCGACGATCGCAACTGAAATCATGTTGCGTTGTTTGCGTTCCGCCTTTTCACGGTCCTTGCGCATTGTCTCGGCGCGTTCTGCGCGGGCCTTCCGGTCGTTAGTCATGAGCGAGTCTTCCGATTGGTTTACGAATCACTGGGAATCCTACCGCGCAAACCAAGCACGAACCGGAAAGACTAGGCTCTCTGGAATGAATCACAATCTGGTGTGGATTGATTGCGAAATGACGGGCCTTTCGCTTCACGACGACGCTCTTGTTGAAATTGCCGCGCTCGTGACCGATTACGATCTCAACATTCTGGGCACGGGCGTCGACATCGTGATCAAGCCGCCTGCCGCGGCGCTCGATCAGATGAACGAGTTTGTCACCCAAATGCACACCACCTCGGGTCTCATCAATGAGCTGGACGCTGGCGTGAGCGTGCGCGAGGCTGAAGAGCAGGTTCTGGACTTCATTCGCGAGTTCGTTCCTGAGCCTCGCAAGGCGCCCCTAGCCGGCAATTCGATCGCGACGGATCGTTCGTTCATCAATCGCGACATGACCGAACTCGACGATTGGCTGCACTATCGCATGATCGATGTTTCTTCGATCAAGATGCTGGCCCGCGAATGGTACCCACGCGCCTACTTCAATGCGCCCGAGAAGTCGGGGAATCACCGCGCATTGGCCGACATTGTCGAGAGCATCGAAGAACTTCGCTACTACCGGCAGACCGTGTTTTGGCCAGAGCCTGGCATCGATAGCGACGGCGCGAAAGCAGTCGCAGAAGCGATCGTGGCGGCTCGCACCTGACCGGTGCACAATCCGATTCAGATAGCGTGTAGAGTTTCCAACGCCGTGCTGGGCGAAATGCTTGGCACGCGCGGTGGGTGTAGCTCAGTTGGTAGAGCCCCGGCTTGTGGTGCCGGTGGTCGCGGGTTCAAGTCCCGTCATCCACCCCAAGGAAGGCCGAGCGCAATCGAGCTTGCTCGAATTGCCGAGGCCAACGCAGGGGTCGAAGCGCACAGTGCGAACACCCCATCGTGGTGGATTCAGACTTTCGAGGTTGGTTTCTTTCTCCGGAAAGCTTGGCCCCCGCCTTTTTTCGTTCCCCCATCTGCTGAACCCGCCGCTGCTTCGTTTGCCACCGCTGCCCAGTTCAGTGAATTCGACGGCTGCTCGGCATCCCCCATTGACCGATATGGGTGCTGACATTCAGCTCGCGCTTCCCGTCTTCATCGATGATGATTTTGTGAACGAATGTCTGGTTGCAGATCCTCCGATTCGCATCATCGTGAAGCGCCCATCCAGCGGCCGCCCCTTCCCCGTTCACCCACGCTAGGTGTGTTAACTACGCTGGTTGCGTGGACCACGACGATATCCCCTTGCCTGAACCCAGCCAGATTCCAGAACTCGCACTAGGGGACTCACGTCGCTACCACATGAACATGGATTGGGTCTGGTCTCGCAAGTACAACCGACGACTACAAAAAACGGCGACGGTACGGGGCACGGTGATTGCAGAAGACCCCTTAGAACTGAAGCAACGCTTCAGCGACTGGTCGGCGCATCTGCGGGGGCCAGACAGTGACGGCGTATTCGTGCAACCTGGATGGTCCTGTCAGCTCGAACGATTCGATGGCAACACTCTTGTACTGTGCTTCAGCTCCGGAGGCGAGGACGTTGCAGATTCTCTCAACGACGGCATCCAATGGTTTTCGGGTGCCGTTCTCCAAGCGATACCTTCCTCCACCGTAACTTGGGGCGAACTCCCACTGCACAAGAGCGCCGCTACTTTCTCGGACCGTTAATTTGTTGCCAGTTTTGTGGAATTGACGTGTGCCAACCCGAGCACCTGCTCTCCCCGAACTTAAGCTCTCTGAGGCTGAGCGTGACCCACTCAAACGATGGGTGCGTCGTCGAAAGCCAGCACGGGATCTCGCGTTGCGTTCTCGGATCGTGCCGGAATGCGCGACCGGCGCTTCCACCTCCGAGGTGTCCAAGCACACGACGGTGTCACGGCACACACCATATTTCTGAACGAGACAGCCGACACTGAGGCCAACGCAAGAGTTACCGGAGCACAGCGCGACAAGCACCCCAAATGGGGAATCTCCCGATCGAGCAGTTTTGCCAAATTGGAACTACTTTTGGAGTCATTTGCATCTTCACGAAGTCACACAAGCGGCGGGTTGGAACAGCCCCCTTTACCGTCACCACGAGCATGTCGCCTGATATTTCCAATGACCACGAAGCACTCTTGGATATTAAGGCAGCACATCCGGACCGCTTTGCCGATTAGAAAGGTGAAACCCATTGCGACTGGCCAGGTGTGAAGTGCGATAAGTACCGGATGGTCTATTCGCTTGACTTGAATTGGCCCGGCTTGAGTGACGTTCCTTCGCAACTTGACTTGTTCGCGCACCTAAGTCAACTGCGGATGCAGTTCAACGGGTTGACGAGCGTCCCAAGTTGGATGGGTCAGATGACTGGACTGACGCTCTTTGATCTTTCCTGCAACTCGTTGAGAGGCAACGTTGCGCCGTGGGCGATGCCGTTGCGCAACGCAGGGAAATTCACGTCCCTACAGTTGCGTAATAACGGTTGCTTGACCGACACAGGCGAAGCAACTAACACGTGGATTTCTGCTCTTGATCCGCTCTGGCAGAACGGTTGCACACCCTATGTGTAGTCCTCGTGAAGGTGTGAGCGCAATCGAGTTTGCTCGAATTGCCGAGGCCTAGTGACAACACCGATTCTAGTTGTTTCCCGGATGTCTCAAGTTATCCAACGGCCACGCCGAATAGGAGCCCGATTCCGTATGTCGCGGCCATTGTTGTCGATCCCATGAGCACATTTCGGGCAATCGCTCTACCTCGGGATGCGCCCCCGAGCACGGCACTGACCCAGCCTGTGAGGAACAAGCCCAGCACGACCGCGAGCGCCGCGACCCAAACTCTGTGTGCGCCAAAAGGAAGCAGAATCATGATGAGCGGAATCAACGCGCCTGCTGCGAAAGCAACAAAAGAAGCTGCGGCCGCTGCCCAAGGGCTCGTGAGCTCTTCGTGGTCTATTCCTAGTTCGACTTCGGCATGCGCAGCTAAGGCATCGTTTGCAGTGAGTTCGACCGCGACTTGGTGGGCCAAGTCCTCAGAAAGTCCCCGCTCCCGGTAGAGTCCGGCGAGCTCAGCGAGTTCTTCCTCGGGCATCGTTTCAAGTTCCCACTTCTCTTTCGCTATGAGCGCCATCTCGGTGTCTCGTTGGGTGCTCACAGATACGTATTCGCCCCCGGCCATGGAAAAAGCACCCGCCACAACAGCCGCAATTCCCGCCGTAGCGATCGCGGGCACATTGTTGGGTGTTGCTGCTGCAACCCCGATCACAACGCCCGCCGTCGAAACAATTCCATCGTTTGCACCGAGGACGCCTGCTCGCAACCAGTTCAAACGCTGGCCCACGTTCTGTCCGTGCGCTTCCCCCGCGTGCCGCGGAGTCCTTGATGAATCAGTCACCTTCATGCCCCTTTTGAAGATCCGATAGCCAAAATTTGTGCCTCACTTTGCCCACGTTGTGGCGTCTGATTTTCCAACCGTTCACTTCGAGGCCCGATTGCACGAAGTGCGCCGAGGATCGCGATGAGGTCAACGATTTCTTGGAGCCAGGCACCCACGATCGCGGGCAAGAATCCGAAAGCCGCGATTGCCATAAGTACGATGCTAATGATGATGCCCAGCCAGATGCTCTGCAAGGCAATTCTCACCGTGTCTTTCCCGATCCGCACGGCAATTGGCAACGAGGCGAGCGTGTCGAATCTATTAACGACGTCGGCCGATTCGCTTGCCGCCGTGGCGCCTCGGGCTCCCATCGCGAAGCCGATGTCCGCGGCAGCGAGCACGGGAGCATCGTTGAGACCATCACCGACCATGATGAGTGGACGGGGCTGCATATCGCGCACAATCCGCACTTTGTCTGAGGGTCGGCATTCTGAATGAATCTCACTAATTCCGAGTTTCGAGGCAATCGGTTCCGCAGTTGCGGCCACATCCCCGGTCACCATGAGGATACGCTCGATTCCTAGGCTTTCCAGTTCACGAAGGACGCCAGCCGCTTCCGCACGGGCTCTATCGCGCATCACGATGGCACCAGCAAACTGTTCCCCTGCCGCAACATAAATTGCGAGTTCGCCCGGTTCGAGTTTCGCAACCTCTAAGTCGGGAGTAAACCCCCGAACCCATGAGGGCTTTCCCACTCGAACGAGAACGGTCTCGTCCGGCCCGTCAGTGTGTCGAAGTGTCGCAGCCACTCCATTCGTGGCAGCTTCATCCGCATGCATTGCCTCAAGCATGCTCAGGTTGCGCGCTTTAGCCGTATCAACAACCGATGCGGCAAGGACATGGGAGGAATACGCTTCGGCAGAAGCCGCTAAACAAAGCAATCGATCTTCATCGAACCCAGTGGCAGGAAGAAGGCGCACCAGTTCTGGCTTACCAGACGTGATGGTTCCCGTCTTGTCGAATGCTGCCGAGCGAACTCGAGACAACTGTTCAAGGGTTCCACCACCTTTAACGATCAGCCCAAATCGTGTAGCTCGACTCATACCTCCGAGGAACGCGACCGGCGCGGCGATCAATAGTGGACAGGGAGTGGCCACGACCAACACTTCAGCAAATCGGACCGGATCCCCACTGACGGCCCAGGCAATCCCTGCGATAGCCAAGGAGAGGATCGTGAATGACACGGCGTAACGATCGGCGAGACGTACGACCTTCGCTTTGCTGTTTGCCGCTTGCTCCACGAGGCGTACGATCTGCTGGTACTCACTTTCCGCCGCGATTGCAAGGGCGCGCATCGTCACCGCCACGGCACCGTTGACAGAACCGCTAGCGACTTTGTCACCTCGAACACGTTCAACAGGCAGGCTCTCGCCCGTCAACGACGACTCATCAAACTCGGCAAGCTCGGATTCGAGCATCGCGTCTACCGGTACAAGTTCACCCGATCGGACAAGCAGGAGATCACCGACTTTCACCTCACCGACGGGCACGATTTCAGTCTTAGCCTCGCTCTCGACGCCGTTCGGGGTCTTAGCAATGATTCGGGTGGCGTGCTGTGGGGCTTTGCGTAGGAGTTCGGTAAGTTCCCGTCGCGACCGGTTCTCGGCGTAGTCCTCGAGCGCAGATCCGCCCGTGAGCATGAGCACGACCACGAGCGCAGCCCAAGGTTCGCCAACGAGGACCGCCGCAGTTATTGCCGTCACTGCCAGTACGTCAAGACCGACTTGCCCTTTAATGAACCGGCGAATCATCCCGACTGCTTCGTGCGCGGCAATTACCAGTGCATAGCCGGCAATCAAGGAACGCGCAATGCTATTTGATCCCGTGGCCAAAAGCGTAAGTCCCACGGCCGCGACAAGCAGAGTCGCGAATATGAGCGGGTACGTCTTTATCCCCTTAGCGATATTGCTCATGCGTTCACTATGCCAAGAACTAGCGGCGAATTCACTGAAGGCAAGCCTCCCCTCAAACTCGATGGCCCCGCGATCTGCTGTTTCCGAACGTGATTCAGAACCCGGCATGCCGATTTAGTGTTGGCTGCGGTCGATCGGGACCACATCGGCTGCGCCCATGCGGGCCGCGTCAGCGGTTTCATCGTCGGGCATGGTCTGGCTGTGCAGTTCGGCTTCGACCCGCTTGCGATAGTGCTCGATTTCAGCAGCTCGCTGTTTGCGTGACCAGCCGAGTTCCTTGCCCATCAGCTTCGCCACTTCCTCGACCACGAGCGCACCACGGTGGGACGTTTCGATCGAAATATGCGAGCGGCGAGCGATGAAGTCCTCCAAGTGACGGGCACCTTCGTGGCTCGCCGCATACACGACCTCGGCCCGCAGATAGTCTTCTGCGTTCTCCAGGGGTTGACCCAGATCGGCTTTATCAGCGATGAGCGCCAACACTTCGAGCGCGAGCGCGCCATACCGGTTCAACAAGCGCTCGATGCGAGACACACTCAGCCCGTGTTGCGTAGCCAAATGGTGACGTTGGTTCCACAACGCTTCGTAACCGTCGGCACCAATCAGGGGCACGTTTTCGGTGCAGCAAGGCGGCACCTTGCGCTCCATCAACACGCCCATCACATCCACCGCTGCGTCCACCGCGTCTTTCGCCATCACCCGATACGTGGTGTATTTTCCACCCGCAATCACCACGAGCCCCTTAACAGCAGTAGACACGGCATGCTCGCGCGAGAGTTTGCTCGTTGCTTCGTCTTCACCCGCGAGCAGCGGCCGTAAGCCCGCATAGACGCCTTGAATGTCGTCGCGCGTGATCGGCTCGTTCAACACAGAATTAACGTGACCGAGCAGATAGTCGATATCCGAGCTGCTCGCGGCAGGGTGGTCCTTGCTGAGGTTCCAGTCAGTGTCGGTCGTGCCAATGATCCAATAGCGGCTCCACGGGATCACGAACAGTACCGACTTTTCGGTCTTCAAAATCAGGCCCGAATCGCCCCGGATGCGATCTTTCGGCACCACGATGTGAATGCCTTTGCTAGCTCTTACGTGAAACTGTCCGCGTTCGTCGGCAAAGCTCTGAGTTTCATCGGTCCACACGCCAGTGGCGTTAATGACAACTTTCGCCCGGATTTCAAAGCTCTTGCCAGATTCAAGGTCGGTGACCACAGCGCCAACCACGCGGTCGGTTTCACGAATCAGGTCCGTCACACGCACTCGGCTGGCGACGTGTGCTCCATAACTGGCGGCCGTACGGGCCAGGAACATGGTGTGACGGGCGTCGTCGACTTGCCCGTCGTAGTAGCGAATCGCACCGACCAACGCATCCTTTTTGAGCGAGGGCATGTGCTTGCGCGCGCCGTGACGCGTCAGGTGCCGGTGCCCCGGCAGGCCCCGCGAACGCCCTGACAACGCCGACATCGAGTCATACATGGCGACGCCGGTTCCGGCATACAACCGCTCCCAACCAAGGCCCTTCAAGGGATAAAGGAACGGGATTGGCTTCACCAAGTGTGGAGCGAGTTTCGTGGTGAGCAGACTGCGTTCAGCGAGCGCTTCGGCCACAAGACGGAAGTCGAGCATCTCCAGATAGCGCAATCCCCCGTGGATGAGTTTGCTGGAACGGCTAGAGGTTCCTGAAGCGAAATCGCGAGCCTCGACGAGTCCCACGCTCAGTCCACGGGTGGCGGCGTCGAGCGCCGAGCCTGCGCCGACCACTCCTCCCCCGATCACCAACACATCAAGTTCGGTTTCGGCTAGTGCCGCGATGGCTGCCTCGCGGTTTTTCGGGGAGAGCGCAATGGGTCGCATGGGTTCAGTCTTTCAAACCGCGCAGGGGTTCAACCAGCGCATGTCGAATCGCGCGAGCGATTTTCTTGGTGGCGGCCCGCGCATGCGGGCTCACACCGGTGATGTTGATGAACGCGTGAATCAGTTCGCCTTCGCATTCCAATTGCGTGGGCACACCCGCGCGTTTGAGTTTCTTGGCGTATTCGATGCCTTCGTCGCGCAACACATCAAACCCTGCCACGGCCACGTAGGCGGGAGCCACGCCCGAGACGTCCTCGGCCAAGAGCGGGGAGGCCATCGGATCGGTGGCATCGGCAGGATCGGCGAGGTAGTGGTTGATGTACCACTCCATGTGCGCGGCAGTTAGGAAGTACCCGTCAGCGAACTCCTCGTAGGAGGCCGTGGTGCGTGAGAGGTCTGTGACGGGGAACAGCAACACTTGTAGGGCCGGCTGGATCTCGCGACCCTTGATAAGTTGCGAAACGACGGCTGCGATATTTCCGCCAGCACTGTCTCCACCGATGACGAGTTGGCGGTCATTAAAACCCCAATGTTCGGCGTGTTCGACGGCGAAATCCCACGCCACCAGAGCATCGTCGATAGCGGCCGGGAACGGGTGTTCTGGTGCGAGTCGGTAGTCCACGACCAACACGTCAATGCCAGCTTCAACCGCCAGGAACCGCGCGGCCGAATCGTTGCTGACTCGACTGCCCAACACCCAGCCACCGCCGTGAAAATAGACCATGAGTCCGCGCGAGAACTCGGCTCGATGGCGATAACGGGTAGCTGGAATATTGCCTGCTTTCGAGGGAATCAGCAGATCTTCTTCCACCGCAAACGACTCGAACGAGTCGGCAAATAGCAGCGCTTCGGCGTCGATCATCTCGCGGCCTTCTGTCACGGGCACGTCGATGAAGTCTTTGCCGGGCAACTTGTTCATCGCCGCCAATGCGATCGCGATCTCAGGTGCGAGCGTGTCGCCTGCCTTGTTGACAGGCGCCTTGCGTGCAAGTTGTTTCAGGATCGGCTGTGGAGTTTTCCCAAAGGCGCGCAACGCCGTTTGAGCGGCCGCGATGCCGAGCGGAACGTCTCGTTTGTTTGCTGCGCTCATTCAATCCATCCCAAGGTTCGTTGCACGGCTTTGCTCCAATTCTTGTATCCCTCGGCGCGCTGTTCGTCGCTCCAGGTTGATGCCCAACGTTTCGATTCGGCCCAGTTCGCCACGAGATCGTCGGTGCTCTTCCAGAAGCCTACGGCTAGGCCGGCCGCATAGGCGGCACCCAAACAGGTGGTTTCGGCAACCACTGGTCGGCTGACTTCGATGTCGAGGATGTCGGCTTGGATTTGCATACACAGTTCGTTCTGGGTGATGCCGCCATCAACACGTAATACCTGCAAATCTAGGTTGGCATCGGCAATCATCGTGTCGACGACGTCTTTGCTTTGGTAACAGATCGCTTCAAGTGCTGCTCGGGCCACGTGGGCGACGGTGTTGAACCGCGAGAGTCCGACGATCACACCACGCGCATCAGGCCGCCAGTGCGGTGCGAACAGTCCTGAGAAAGCTGGCACGAAATAGACGCCGCCGTTATCGGGAACTGAGGCAGCGAGCCCTTCAGAGTCAGCCGCAGAGTTGAATACTCGAAGTTGATCACGCAACCACTGAATCGCCGATCCGGTGACAGCAATGGAACCTTCCAAGGCATAAACGGGCGGTTGCCCCTCAAATTGGTAGGCCACCGTGGTGAGTAGTCCGTTGGTGGAACGCACGATCTCGTTGCCTGTGTTGAGCACCAAGAAATTCCCAGTTCCGTAAGTGTTTTTGAGCATTCCGGGTTCAAAACAGGTTTGCCCCACAAGTGCTGCGTGCTGATCGCCGAGGTTGCCCGCCAAGATCACTTCAGTACCGAACGGGCCCGAAACGGTGGTGCGCCCGTATTCCCCCGATGATGGCGTGATGGTCGGCATCATCGCGGCCGGCACGTCAAACAACTTGAGCAAATCCGGATCCCATTGCAGGGTTTCGAGGTTCATCAACATGGTGCGAGACGCGTTGGTGACGTCCGTGACGTGCACCCCGCTTTCGGGTCCGCCGGTGAGCCACCAGATCAGCCAGGTGTCAATCGTGCCGAAGATCGCGTGTCCTGCTTCGGCGTCTGCGCGAACGCCGTCCACATTGCTAAGAATCCAGTTGAGTTTGCCGCCGGAAAAGTAGGCGGCTGGCGGCAGTCCACTGCGGTCGTGAATGAGGGTTCCGTGTCCGTCGGCGTCGAGTTTCGCGGTGTAGTCGGCGGTGCGGGTGTCTTGCCAAACGATCGCGTTGAAATAGGGCTGGCCGGTGCGGCGATCCCACACGACGGTTGTTTCGCGCTGGTTGGTGACACCGACGGCCGCGAGTTCACTCGGCTGGACGCCGGTGTTTGCGAGGCATTCTGCGATCACGGTTTGTGCGTTGGCCCAGATTTGTGTGGCATCGTGTTCGACCCATCCAGCCTGGGGCATGATCTGCTCGTGCTCCATTTGATGTCGACCGATTTCTTGACCTGAATGGTCAAAGATCATGAATCGGGTGCTGGTGGTTCCTTGATCGATTGCGCCTACGTATGTCCCCATGCGCGCCACATTACCCACGACCGGGACTGCGTGTGACGCGCGCCACCTAATCTCAACCTGGCCCGAAAGTGCACTCGTAGACAACACGAAGGACCGGGTTTGGGCTGCGCTCGGCATACTGCTAAAGTTTTTCTTCGCGCGCCATTAGCTCAATTGGCAGAGCAGCTGACTCTTAATCAGCGGGTTCGGGGTTCGAGTCCCTGATGGCGCACCAAATTGAAGGCCGGTTGATAAATTGACCGGCCTTCACTTATTCCACCAAGCAATTCAACTCATAAATCCAAGAGCTCAGCTAGTTTGCGGGCCGTGTTTACGTTGCGCACGGTCATGTGCGCATACAGTTTCCGGCCGATCACTTTGGCGAGCGCCCCGCGTGCCTGATTCGCACGCGAGATGCTTTGAATCACCGCACCGTCCACATAGATCATGTTTTCGATGGCGGGGTCGTGGCCCAACATCTCCAGCACGTCTGGGGTGTTGACGTCGTCGAAAAGGTAGGCCACGTTCGACTGGTAACCCGTCTTCTCGGGGTTGGGTGAATCGTTGGTCCAATGTTCAGGAATCGCAGCCGCGATGGCGCGAACCTTCGCGCTCGGCAGCACCAGCGTTGGCACCTCGAAACCAAAGTGTGCTGTGAGTGCTGATTGCACCTCGCCCGCAGCAACCAACCCCGTATGGGTGCCGACCGCATTGCCCGAGTTGATGTAGACCGTAACGTCGGTAAAGCCGATGCTTTCGAGCACGGCCTGCAACTCTTTCTTGGGCACTTTCTTGTTGCCGCCCACGTTCACACCGCGTAACAACACCAGATAGCGATCACTCATGCGTCGTCCTCCGTTGTTTCGGTTTGGCCACTTGGCGGGCTTTGGAACACGTCCGGGATGCCATCGGCGTTCTCGTCGCGCGACTCGATCACCGCAATACGGCCGTAGTGTCGGTTCCTGGCGCGCAGCACAAACGAGGCCAACACTGCGGCCAATACTGAGCCGGTGAGCACGCCGATCGTGACGAAATCGCCCAGACCAGACTCCACGCTGAACGCCAGTTTTCCGATCAACAGTGAGACGGTGAAACCCACGCCAGCCAACAAGCCCACGCCCAGCACGTCGATCCACGAGATGCTCGGGTCGAGTTCGGCGCGAGTGAACTTCGCGAGCAGCCAGGAACCGAGCAGGATCCCGATGGGTTTGCCGAGCACGAGTCCTGCGATGATGCCGAGCGTTACCGGATCGGCGAACGCAGTTTTCAGTACGCCTTCGCCGGTCACCGATACACCTGCAGCGAAGAACGCGAAAACCGGAACCGCAAAGCCCGCCGAGATCGGTCGGATGTGGTGTTCGAATCGTTCGGCAGGTCCGCGCCCGTCTGGCGAGCCAGGGAACGAAAACACCGGAACCATGAAACCGAGCAGCACACCAGCAACGGTCGCGTGGACGCCTGACGAGTGCATCAGGGCCCACGTGGCGGCGGCCAGCGGAGTTAGCAACCAGCCAGAGTGCCAACCGCGTTTCGTGACCCACCAGAAGATCGCCAGCAGCACCGCGACCCCGAGCAGGTACACCCACTCGACACCCGATGAATAGAACAGTGCGATCACCATGATGCCTAGCAAGTCGTCAACGACAGCGAGCGTCAACAGGAAGGTGCGCAGCGCCAAGGGCAGATGCGAGCCCATCAGTGCCAAGACTGCCACCGCGAAGGCGATGTCGGTGGCCGATGGGATGGCCCAACCGTGTAGGCGTTCGCCACCGGCTGTGAACGTCACGCCCACATAGAACAACGCCGGCACCGCCATGCCACACACTGCCGCCACGATCGGCAAGGCGGCTCGGCGCGGATCGCGCAGATCGCCCTCAACGAATTCGCGTTTAAGTTCGAGTCCCACCACGAAGAAGAAGATGGCTAGTAGCCCGTCGGCAGCCCAGGTGGCCAACGTCAGGTTCAAGTGCAACGCGCTGGGCCCGAAGCGCACTTCGGCCAGATCAAAATAGGAGGCCGCCCACGGCGAATTCGCCCAGATCAATGCGATGAGTGCGCTGTTGAGCAGCAGCATCCCGCCGACGGATTCTTTGCGCAGGATGGTGGCGATACGCGAGGTTTCGAGCCAACTGCCTCGCGAAAAGAGAATGTTACTCACGAAGGGCCTTTCAGGGGTAGCGAATAGATCGCCGACCAGACTTCCCGGCACACCACGAGCAGTCTAACCCCAAAACACTCGCTCATCCTTAGGCACGATTGGGTCAGTCGCCAATCAAGGTTTCGTTTCGCGGTACTGATGGTGACCATTTCGTCACGATGCCGAGCCCGACCAGGATTAACAACAAACCGAAATAGCTGACCAGCGGTAGAGATTCGTCGAGGAACAGTGCAGCGATGCCTGCACTCAGCGGAACTTCTAGCAACAAGACGAGCGACACGATGACCGGAGACATCACGCCTAATAGATGGTTGAACACAGAGTGGCCTAGGAGTTGTGCGCCGATCGTGACCATCACAATGAGCAGCCATGCTTTCGACGTCCACCCCGTTAGTGGC
>CALMUY010000085.1 GCA_937873005.1 uncultured Aeromicrobium sp.
TAGACAACGACTCCCAGGTTGACACGGTAACCGTCGATGTTGTCGTCGGTCCAGAGCCGACCGGCACGCCGGAGATTGTCGAACCGGCCAACCGGCTGCTGCTGGCCAGGCCGCTTATTGCTCACTCCTATCGGTTGTTCCCTGTGACTGACCAGATTGCTGACAAGGTGTGCGCCACTATGAGCACGAACTACGCAGGTAATAAACGCAGCAGCCGCGTTAAGGACCTAGTCGATCTCGTAGTCCTCGCCCAATATCAAACCATCATCCTCGGCGAGTTGCGGGCCGCGATCACCACCAAGTTGGCCATCAGTGGCATGGAACCGTTCCACCACTTCGATATTCCCGCTGATTGGAAACGCACTTACCCTGCAACCGCTAAGGGCGTCCCCCTGGCGCAAACATATACAGCCGAAACTGCGGCTTCTCTCGTCGCCCGATTCATCGACCCTGCTCTCACCAACGATCCGGAGCCTGCGGAATGGGACCCACACGAACTTCAGTGGATTTCTAGGTCTTGAGTGTGGCTCAGATAGCTAAGTCGTTTGACGTGCGGGTGCGCCGCTTGCTGACCGAGTACGCGTTTGGTGCGCGTTGTTTCGTAAGCGGGTTTACGCAGCGCGGGGCGTGAGGTAGTCGACGACGGTGGGCCAGTCGGGGAACTGCTCGCTGCCGAAGTGGACCCATTCGCCGCCGGGATTAGTGTCGGGGAATTCGGCGGCACCGTTGCGCGAACGATCATCGATCAAGTAATCGCCCCGATTGAGGTGTTTGTGATGCGAGAGGATGACGCGCTTCCACAGCGGGCTGCCTTTCTCGTGGCCGAAATAGCGTTGGATCCATTCGATCTTTTGGCTCGCGCCGGTCACGTTCGCCCACGGCACGGTGGACAACACATACACGTCAAACAGCGACGTGAGCGTGGTGACGGCTTCGACCGCGCTAGGCATGGGGTCCATGAGCGCGAACAGTCCGGGGATCTGGTCTTCGCGGCCGGCGTATTCGGTGCGCACTTCGGGCGCGAGTTTGTCGAACGCGGAATAGAAATCGCAGATGACGCCATCCATGTCGATGTAGAGAATCTTTTGGCTCATAGCGGGCTCCTTCGTTTCGTGAGGGTAATACATTCGTTTCGTGAGGGTAATACAAAATCTGGGTGCTGCGAAGGCAGCTGTTGCGAG
>CALMUY010000086.1 GCA_937873005.1 uncultured Aeromicrobium sp.
CCCGGCACCGCGAAGGTGCTCTTCGGGTTGGCGGGCTTCTCTTCCAGCGAGATGGCTTTGCCGGTCTCGTCAAACTCAACGACACCGTAGGCGCTCGGGTCAGCCACGTGGTAGCCGAACACGGCTGCACCGTCGATCGTGTCGAACCGACGCAGCTGTGAGCCGAGGCCGGTTCCGTAGAAGATGTTGTCGCCCAACACGAGGGCGACGCTCTCGTCGCCGATGTGGTCGGCGCCGATCGTAAACGCTTGCGCGAGTCCGTCAGGGGAGGGCTGGGTGGCCCACGTGAACGTGACACCAAACTGGCTTCCGTCGCCCAAGAGGCGCTGGAACTGGTCGGCATCTTGGGGGGTCGTGATGATGAGAATGTCTCTGATTCCCGCTGTCATCAGTGTCGACAACGGGAAATAGATCATGGGCTTGTCATAGACAGGCATGAGTTGTTTGCTGGCCCCGAGAGTAATGGGATGGAGCCGTGAGCCGGTCCCGCCGGCCAGAATGATTCCACGCATGTGCCTAACCCTAGCGACAACTGATTTTTCTCGAAGCAGTGTTTGACTTGTTAGTCTCGTGCCCATGCGTCGAATGCTTGTCACCGGTGGAGCCGGGTTCATCGGATCAAACTTTGTGCACCACGTGATCAATAACTCGGACGATCACGTCACAGTTCTCGACAAACTCACCTACGCGGGCAGCCGTGAGTCGCTCGCGGAACTGCCGAGCGATCGCGTTCGACTGGTAGTGGGGGACATTGCGGACGAAGCCCTCGTGAACGAACTCGTGCCTGGGCACGATGTGATCGTCCATTTCGCGGCAGAATCGCACAACGACAACTCTCTGCGCGACCCACGCGTTTTTGTGGAAACCAATGTGGTTGGCACGTTTGTTCTGCTCGAAGCAGCGCGCAAGCACGAGGTGCGATTCCACCACATTTCAACCGACGAAGTCTATGGCGATCTCGAGCTCGACGACCCGGAACGCTTCACTGAATCGACGCCCTACCAACCATCGAGCCCCTATTCGTCCACGAAGGCCGGTTCTGACTTGCTCGTGCGGGCGTGGGTGCGGTCGTTCGGCATCCAAGCCACCATCTCGAACTGTTCCAACAACTATGGGCCGTGGCAGCACGTCGAGAAGTTCATCCCGCGGCAAATCACCGGCCTGATCGACGGGGTTCGCCCACGCTTGTATGGCGAGGGCCATCAAGTACGGGACTGGATTCACGCCGAAGACCATTCCTCGGCAGTGTTGGCCATCATCGAACGGGGCACGATCGGTGAAACGTATCTGATCGGTGCCGACGGTGAACAAAACAATCGCCAAGTGATCGAACGTGTTTTGACCAAGTTCGGCCGTCCGGCTGACGACTTCGACCACGTGGCCGACCGCCCGGGACACGATCTGCGGTACGCGATCGACTGGACGAAACTGCGTACCGAGCTCGGCTGGCAACCCCAGCATCAAGACTTTGACGCAGCACTCGACGGGGTCATCGACTGGTACCGCACGCACGAGGACTGGTGGCGTCCAGCCAAGGCCGCAACCGAAGCCGCCTATGCGGCTCAGGGGCAGTGACGATGCGCGTAGAGGACGCCCCGATCGCGGGAATGAAAGTCGTTCATCTGGACGTTCACGGAGACAACCGTGGCTGGTTCAAAGAGAACTGGCAACGCACGCGCATGGTCGAGGCGGGTCTGCCTGACTTCGGGCCGGTGCAACATAACGTGTCGTTCAACGAAACTGCCGGCACTATTCGAGGCTTGCACGCTGAGCCGTGGGACAAGTTCGTTTCAGTGGTGACCGGCAGAGTTTTTGCGGCCTGGGTTGATTTGCGTCCCGGTGACGGTTTCGGCACGACCTTCTGGATCGAGATCGACTCGTCGGTTGCCGTGTTCGTGCCTCGCGGGGTCGCGAACTCGTACCAAACCCTTGAAGAGAACACGACCTACAGCTATCTCGTGAACGACCATTGGCGCGCGGATGCGCACTACGTGAACGTGAGCCTGCTCGACGAATCGCTGGAGATTCCGTGGCCGTTGCCGGTGACGCAGATGTCTGAAAAAGACAAGGGTCATCCGCCGCTGGCTGAGGTAGTACCGATGCCGCCCCGCCGCATGATTGTGTTGGGCGCGAACGGCCAGTTGGGTAGGGCGCTCGCTGGGATCCTGCCGAATGCCGAGTTTTACGACCATGATGTGGTCGATTTCTTGCGACCCGAGACGGTCGAGAACTTCGACTGGACGGGTGTTGGTGTCGTTATCAACGCTGCTGCCGATACCGATGTGGACGGCGCTGAAACTCCCGATGGTCGGCGACGCTCGTGGGCGATCAACGTGGGCGGTACGGTCGCGTTGGCGAAGCAAGCAATCCGGCATGGGTTCACTCTCGTTGGTGTTTCGAGTGATTACGTTTTCGACGGCACCGAAGTTGAGCACGACGTTGACGAACTCGTCTCGCCGTTGGGCGTCTACGGGCAAACGAAGGCCGCTACGGAAGCGGTGCTTGCGACGGTGCCGCGCCACTACATCGTGCGCACGAGTTGGGTGGTTGGGGACGGCAAGAATTTCATCGACACGATGCGCAAACTCGCGCGTGACGGAGTTTCGCCGTCGGTCGTTGATGATCAGTTTGGTCGCCTGACGCCCGCCAGAGATCTGGCTCAAGGAATCGTGGATCTTCTTGAGAACAACGCCCCGTACGGCATCGTGCACATCACCGGCACTGGCCCGGTAACGACCTGGTGGCAGATCGCACGCGAAGTGTTCGAGTCTGAAGGCCGCGACCCCAACGATGTGCAAGCAGTTTCGACAAGCGACTGGGCCGCTGGGCAGAACCGCGCCATTTCGCCACGCCCGCGGTACGGGACGCTGCGGTTGGATTCTGATGGCTCGTAGCCGACGACTCGATCCGGGCCAATGGGCGGCAGTGTGTGCGCGGCTTGACGCGGGCGGAACAGACCGCGCCGACCTCAAAGCAGCCACGTGGCATTTGCTCGAGTTGTTGGTCGAGAAGGCGCCCGGCAACAGTGTCGAAGTGCGCATCCCGCCGTTTGCCGCAGTTCAGGTGGTGAGCGGCTCAACGCATCGGCGAGGCACGCCGCCAGCGGTCATCGAAATGGACGCCGCCACATGGATTGCCCTTGCACGAGGTGCCGTTACGTGGGGTGAAGCGCCGATGAGCGTTTCTGGCGAGCGTTCTGACCTTTCGCACTTGTTCCCGCTTGTGGCTGAGGCGGTATAACGCGTCACATCCGCCACGTGAGTTTCGGTGCATTTCGGGTGCGGATTCGACCCGGGTAGACTCGGGAACGTAGACTAGTCAGGTGCCTCGCGGAGACGGTCGCCTTACCCATGACATCGATCCTCAGGATCGTGGACCACAAGATGCTTGTGGCGTATTCGGTGTCTGGGCGCCAGGTGAAGAAGTTGCCAAACTGACCTATTTCGGACTCTTTGCTTTGCAGCATCGAGGTCAAGAATCCGCCGGAATTGCGGTCAGCGATAACGAACAAATCCTCGTCTACAAAGACATGGGCCTCGTCTCGCAAGTTTTTGACGAGTCGACACTCGATTCACTGCACGGCTCACTGGCGGTAGGGCACACGCGCTACTCCACAACCGGCGCGTCAACCTGGCAGAACGCACAACCGACGTTCCGGCCGACCAACCAAGGCGCCGTCGCCCTCGCCCACAACGGCAACCTCACGAACACGCGCGCTCTCTACGAAACGCTCGTTGAACGAGTGGGCGATCGGAGCAAGAACTCGAAAAAGGAAAGCGCCAGTTCGGACACTGCTGTCATGGCTTCGCTGTTGGCGTCCTACTCCGAATTGACGGTTGAAGAGTCGGCAATGAAAGTGCTGCCGACACTCAAGGGCGCGTTCTCACTCGTCTTCATGGACGAACACACTCTTTACGCTGCGCGCGATCCACAGGGCATTCGCCCGCTCGTGCTGGGGCGCCTCGAACGCGGCTGGGTCATCGCCAGCGAAACGGCTGCACTCGACATCGTCGGTGCCTCGTATGTTCGCGAGATTGAACCCGGCGAGTTCGTCGCGGTTGACGAAAACGGTTTGCGTTCGTCGCGTTTCGCGCCGGCCGAGCCTAAGGGTTGCATTTTCGAGTACGTGTATCTCGCTCGGCCCGACACCACGATCAACGACCAGCGCGTGTTCAGCGTGCGCGCCGAGATCGGCCGCCGCCTCGCGAAGTCGGCGCCAGCCGATGCAGATCTGGTGATCCCTGTGCCCGAGTCGGGCACGCCGGCTGCGATCGGTTACGCCGAAGCAAGCGGGATTCCGTTCGGTCACGGTCTGGTGAAGAACTCGTATGTGGGGCGTACGTTCATTCAGCCTTCGCAAACGATCCGCCAGTTGGGTATCCGGTTGAAGTTGAACCCCCTGCGTGACGTGATCGCGGGCAAGAAACTCGTGGTTGTTGATGATTCGATCGTGCGCGGCAACACGCAACGCGCCTTGGTGCGAATGTTGCGCGAGTTCGGTGCGGCTGAAGTGCATGTGCGCATCTCGAGTCCGCCGGTCAAGTGGCCGTGCTTCTACGGCATCGATTTCGCTTCGCGGGCCGAATTGATCGCCAACGGTATTGGCGTCGAGGAGATTTGTCGTTCGATTGGGGCCGACTCCTTGGCCTACGTCGATCTCGACGAGTTGGTTGAAGCCACGAACGTGCCGAGCGACAACTTGTGCAAGGCCTGTTTCGACGGCAACTACCCAGTGGCGTTGCCGGAGAACGACGAACACATTGGCAAGAACTTGCTTGAAAACTCCAACGAAATGCTGACCGTGAGGGTGAATCCGTGACTTCTTATGCTTCCGCTGGCGTGTCGATCGCTGAAGGTGACCGCGCTGTCGAGTTGATGAAGGAGTGGGTGGCGAAGGCTTCCCGTCCTGAAGTTGTTGGCGGTATCGGCGGGTTCGCCGGCCTGTTCGATGCTTCTGCGTTGAAGAACTATGCGCGACCTTTATTGGCCACGTCGGCTGACGGTGTTGGCACGAAAGTGCAGATCGCGCAGCGGATGGACAAGCACGACACGATCGGTTTCGATCTCGTCGGCATGTTGGTTGACGATCTCGTGGTGTGTGGTGCTGAACCGCTATTCATGACCGACTACATTGCTTGCGGCAAGGTGGTTCCCGAGCGCATCGCCGACATCGTCAAGGGCATCGCGATGGCGTGTGCCGAGTCGGGCACGGCGCTATTGGGCGGCGAAACCGCCGAACATCCCGGCTTGTTGGGTGTTGACGAGTACGACATCGCTGGCTCAACGACCGGCGTTGTTGAGGCAGACAAGGTGTTGGGTGCTGACCTCGTCAAGCCAGGCGATGCAATCATCGCGATGGCGTCGTCGGGTCTGCATTCAAACGGCTATTCGCTCGTGCGCAAGGTGTTCTTCGATATTGCCGGCTGGGAACTTGATCGTGACGTTCCCGAGTTCGGCCGCACACTCGGTGAAGAGTTGTTGACGCCCACGCGTTTGTACACGAAGCCGTGCCTGGATTTGGCTGATCGCGTTGAAGTTCACGCGATGTCGCACATCACTGGTGGCGGTTTGGCCGCGAACCTCGAACGCGTCTTGCCTGACTCGGTGTCGGTGCGTATCGACCAAAGCACGTGGACGCCAGCGCCGGTGTTCTCACTCGTGGGCGAGTTGGGCGGCGTGTCGGCCGAAGACTTGGGCCAAGCGCTCAACATGGGTGTCGGCATGGTGGCGGTTGTCGCCGCGGACGCTGCCGACGAGGCTGTGAGGGTGCTGCGCGAGCTCTCTGTTGACGCTTGGATTGCAGGCGAAGCGGCCGCCGCAGGCGTGCACGGCGCGCCCGGTAGTGTCACTTTGGTGTGATTTTTCGGCCTTTTTGCACTTTGTGCACAGTAATTTTGGGGTCGGTTCGGACATTCTTGGCATCTTTGGGTAACCTAGGGATCACGACATATACACCATTTTCTGTGCGAGGGGGTCGAGCCTGATGGGCCGCGGCCGTGCGAAAGCTAAGCAAGCTAAAGTTGCGCGTGATCTCAAGTACCGTTCGTTTGATACGAATTTTGATGATCTACAGCGAGAACTACATGGAGACTCCGACGGAGAAATCCCGGAGCAGTATGCCGATTTGGCGAAAGAATACGATGACCCAGCCGCGTCTTGACGCGGCGGCATCCGTTTGATTCTTTAGTCCGTTTCTTTCCAGCCCACGACTGATTCAGTCTTTGACTCAGAGCCGTCGGGCTAGTCCGCCGTCTACAGGCAGCATCGCACCAGTGATGTAACTCGCCGCATCAGACAGCAAGAACGCTGCTACCTTCCCGAACTCTTCAGGCATGCCATAACGCCCGAGCGGGATGGTCGCTTCGTGGCGGGAGCGGGCCTGGGCTGGGTCTTGGGCGAGTGCGTCGAGTTCGCGGACTCGGTCGGTGTCGAGCCTGCCGGGCATGAGTCCGTTGACGCGGATGTTTCGTGGACCGAGTTCGTCGGCGAGTGTTTTGGCGACCATCGCGAGACCGGGGCGTAGTCCGTTTGAGATTGCTAGGCCGGCGATGGGTTGAGCGACGGATGTGGACAACACGAACACGATCGAGCCGGGGCCGTTGATGGCGTTGGCGGTGGTGGTGGCGATGCGGGTGGCACCGAGGAACACTGATTCGAAGGCGCTGCGCCATTGTTCGTCGGTGGCGTCGAGCGCGGAGCCGGCAGGTGGCCCGCCCACGCTGATGAGTGCGCCGTGCACTGCGCGATAGGTGGCGTGCGCGGTGTCGACGAGTTTTTGGGCGGTGGCAGGGTCGGCGTTGTCGGCTGTGACTGCGGTGGCGGCCGGTCCGAGTGCTCGGGCTGCGGCCTCGATCGTGTCGGCGCTGCGCCCTGAGATCACCACGTTGGCACCATCGGCGACGAGTGCTTCGGCGGTGGCATAGCCCAGGCCTCGGCTTGCGCCGGTGACGATGAACGTTTTGCCTGCGAGGTTCAGATCCATACCGTCACGATACGCCGGGCACGATAGGGCGATCAGGCGCGCGGGCCGAAGGTTTCGTCGAGGGCGGCTTGTAGGTCGGCGATCAGGTCGGCGGGGTCTTCGAGCCCGATCGAGAACCGCAGGTGTCCGTATTTCTTGAACGGTTCGGGGTAGGCGGCTACGCGCGGGCCGTTCGGGCCGACGTGCACGATGAGTGATTCGTCGTGTCCGAGCGAGACGGCCGATGTGATGAGTTTCAGGTTGGCGACGAACCGGTTTTGGGTGTCGGAGTCGCCTTCGACGGCGAACGCCATCATGGCGCCGTAGCCGCGGTCACCGAATTGGCGTTTCGCGAGTTCGTGTTGCGGGTGGGAGGCGAGGCCGGGGTAGGCGACGTACGCGATGCGCGGGTCGGCTTCGAGGAATTCGGCCACGAGTGGTGCGGTGGCGAGGTGTTGGGCGAGGCGCAGCGGCAGGGTGACCGAGCCGCGGCTGATCAGCCAGGCGTTGAACGGCGAGATCGCGCCGCCTACGTCGACCATCGCGTCGGCTTTGATCTTGTGAATGAGATCGGCGCGGCCGGTCACGACTCCGCCGATGGCGTCGCCGTGGCCGTTGATGTATTTGCTGAGCGAGTGGACGACAAGGTCGGCACCGTCGTCAATCGGGCGGTAGAACGGTGGGGGTGTGAACGTCGAGTCGACGCTCAGGAGGGCGCCGGCTTCGTGGGCAATGTCGGCGAGGGCTGCGATGTCGGCAACGAGGGTGGTGGGGTTGGCGATCGCTTCCACGTGGAGGATGCGCGTATTGGGTTGGACGGCTGCGCGCACGGCGTCGAGGTCGGTGACGTCAACGAAGGTGGCTTCGATGCCGTATTTGACGGGGAGCAGTTCGGTGAAGAGCCGCCACGTTGCTTCGTAGGTGATGCTGGAGATGATGATGTGGTCGCCGCTGTTGAGGTGGGTGAAGAAGATCGCGTGCAGGGCGGCGACTCCGGAGGCGAGCACGGCTGAGTCTTCGCCGTGTTCGAGGAGTGCGAGTTTCTTTTGCAACGCGAGTTGGTTGCTGCCGGTGTTGCGCGTGTAGATGGGGGTTTCGATGCCCGACCAGCTCATGTTGGAGGGGTCTTCGGGCAGGGCGTAGGAGTTCGCCATGATGATGGGCGTGCGGATAGCGCCGGAACTCGTGTCCACGCTGTTGCCGGCGTGAATCGTTTGGCTGTTGAAGGCGAGAGTTTCTGGGTGCTGCTTATCCGGCCGCGTCATGTTTCCCATCGTATGCGCGTGCGGCGGGCGGGGAGTGGGTGTCTCAAATCATCTGCCGATGATCGTTATATGCGTAATCAAGCGGTGATTGGTAGTGCAGAGTAACTGTTCGGCAATAGGATGCATGTCTCTTCGAGAGAGCCGTTGAGGACGTAACGCCCACTCCTCTTGGTGTTGAGCCCAAACAGTCGGTGCAGTTCGTACGCTTCGTCTTCAACTGCGCTGCGGTTCACTTCATTGGGTGTAACGAAGAAGGGGGCATTGATGCCACGTTTCGTGGTTTTCACTTCGAGATATCGTTCGTCTCCTTCGAGGCTAAAACTGAGAATGTCGAAGCCAGTTCCGTCACCGTCCTCTTTCGAAACATGGCGGACCTTGCGCGCGAGGTCTTTACGCCCTGCTTGTTCGAGCACTTCTCGTTCCTCAGCCAGAACCAACAGTTCGCCTGCTTCACCTGTGATGCGGTTGGCTGCCTCTCGCGCCACGTAATCCACTTGCCTTGGTAGGAACTCGCGGCCTCGTGAGCGGTCGGCGAAGCCAACGTCAGGGATTTCGACGGGCGCGGGGTTCCAGAACAAGTCGGGCGTGATGAAGACCGGCTTGTCGATAAATTCCTTCATCTGTGCGTTGATTTCTGGATGAACTTCGATGTATTCGGCAACTGCCTGGCGAAGTGAATCTTGAATATTTCGCATTGGCTTGTAGCCGTCGATGTAGACCATGCCGACTTCGTCAAGAGCAGCGCTGATGTTGGCGTACTTGAATTCGATCGAACCTTTGCCGCGTCCGATTAGACGGTCTACACCGCGGTTCTCGGATGCCTTGACGTAGTGCGCGCCTGTGAGTTCGGCTTGAAGCATCCGGAAATAGGAAGCCAAGATCACCTCAACTTCAGACTCGCTCCATGGGGTTCCGCGCTTTGCCATTTGACCAGGCTAGCGACCCATCAGTCGCAAAAGCAGAAAAGCAGCAGGCTAGTGATTGAAACTTCCGAAGACTTTTTCTATTTGTCGTCCATGCCGCAACCGAACGCGCTGAGGACGAAGGCAATATGCGGGCGCGGGTTGTTAGCCCCAGGTAAAGCCGGCCACCTTGAAGTCGGTATCGCGCGATGTCCGGATGGTCATCAGCACCTTGTCGGCCCGGGGCGCGCCGGATTCACCTGCTCGTCTCGGCGGTTGACGGCCCTGTGTGACGAACTTCAACTGACCGCCTGAGATGAGCGAATTGAGGTGAGGTGTGTTGTCTATCCAAAAGGCTTCAACCGATGTTGGCATGAAAGCGACTTTGCGCGTGCGGCTGCTAGTGGAATTTGAAGGTTTGGCAGGTTTTCCTTTGAACTGTCGATGCCAAGTGACAAAACTTCCATCAAGATCCATACGCGCTGTGCCACTACCGATGAGGAACCCAAGGCCCTGCTCCTCAACGCAGGAACGAATGGCATTTGCATCGTTGAGGATCAACGACCCCGGCGTCTTTCTCGTCATTTTTCGAACGTCGTCAATTTGAAATGCAGTATGAGCTTTCAAATCCCAGACGTGGTTCAGGGAGTAGTCGAACGTTGTGTTTCCATATTTAACTCTGGGCTGAACAAGAGGTGGGCTGAAGGCCGAACCAAGAACTTCTCGCGCCTTTGCTTCGAAGTAGAAGCCCTGCCATTCATTGTCTTTTGAGCCGCGCACGCCATTGTCAGCCATCCACCGAATGGAATCTTTTCCATCCCAAAAATCTTCGATCCCTTGCCTCAACGCCCAAGCGAGTGCTGCGCCTTCTTCTTGAGGCGTTCCGAGGGCAGATAGCGCGGTGTCGCCAAGGCGACCGAGCTTTCTTTCCGCTCCGGCGAGAATGAGGTTAAGGCCTTCAAGCGAAACCGTTTCGCCTGTTGAATAGCATGAATCCGTCCAGTTCACGCCAAGCGAATTAGCGAGACTCTCACCGAGCCGCGTCTTCGAGAGTGACGTGTCACTGTTCGGGAAAAGCGCCATTGAAAGATTGACTAAAACACTCTTGCGTTCTTTACTTCCGGGTCCGAGGCTTTCACGCGGCGAGTTCGTCAGTGAGGCGATCCGAGTAACGGCCTCAAGTTTGTTACGCGCAGGATTGAACGCCGTCCAGTCGGGACCAACGAGACCAGCCGGGGCAACAGACACTCGTCGAAGTTTGCCTTGGCGGTAGGTAATTGTTGCCCCACAAAGCAGTTGGTTAAGCCCGTCAAGGGTGAGTTTCGTTTTTGCAGTATGGCGCCTGTGATCCCAATCAACACCGAGCGATTCCGCGATAATTTCACCCACTGCGGCATTGGTGCGCACAATGTCGATATCCAACTCAAGCGCATCCCGCAACGCAACGACAGCACGTTTTTCGCCTCGGCCTGTGTCGGTGCTTCCAGTCAAAGCATGGATACGTTGAATTGCTTCAGCGATAGTTTGTGCTGGAATGAAGGAATCGAGGTGACTCACCATTACCCCCGTGGTATGTGGTGGGACAAATGTTCATCAGGTGAATCAGGGGTTTCACGAACTGCATCGAGTATCGCTCGGCCAAGTTCAGTGTGCTTGAGGATTTCTTCATCACGGTTAACGTGAGCGCGCAAGACGTGATACACGGCTCCTACGTTCACGCCGTTGCCCATTTGTTTGTATGTCGCCGAGGGCTTCTGGTCACCGAAATCGAATGAGTCGGGAAGTCCTTGAAGGCGTGCGGTTTCCCTCGGCGACAGGCGGCGCTTCAGCGGACCGACGATCGATGTTTGGGTAATGGCAACAAGAGCAGGCAAGTACGTAGGGCGTTTTGCACGGATTCCTGAAGGCCGAAAATGCATCACTGTGTCCCACAAGCGCGGCGTATCTTGGGCTTGCCATTCGAGCTTGCGGCGAGAGGCGGGGAAAGCATCGGTAAAGACGCCCCATTTCTCGGCCCAGTCATCGAGGACTTTCCTGTGAGCCGCGTAGAAATCGTAGTTCTTCGTAAGATGACTGGCTTTCCAAGCGGGAGTCCCTACAGGAATGGGTTCTCGATAGTGCTTCCACGAGTCCGCCCAAATGGGGAAGCCGGGGAGTCGTCGACCTTCACGGCGCTCCCACATGATCTCAACGAACTCGTCCCACGCGTCGATCCAAAGAGTTTCGGATTCGGAGAGTTCGCAGCCAGGCACGACGAACTCCCTGTCCAGAATCTCATAGAGATCCCAATCATCTTTTGAGTCCCAACCGCCAACGGCCTTCGTGTTGGTCGCGACTGGAAGTACGGGGAGTCCCTCGCCAATGTTGTCCGGGTTATGGGTCGCGGTAATGAATACGCGTTCACGTACTTGAGGGCGTCCACCCCGCTCGGGGGGCAATAGATGAGGGGAGAAAATCGCCGGCGTTTCGGATACTCGGTAACCTTCATCGCGGAGAGTCTCGATGATGATCTGCCATTCGTGCCTATGGCGGGGGCCAGCGAGATTACGCACGTTCTCGAGTAGGACGACCTCGGGCTTGTGCGTCTGAATAATTTTCAGAATGTTCCAGTAGAGCGTCCCGCGAGCTTCGTCCATTCCTTTTTGGGCACCAGATTTGGAGAAGGGTTGGCAAGGAAAACCTGCTGCGAGCACGTTGTGAGGAGGCACATTCATAACCTCATCGTTGGCGTCTTGAGTTATGTCGCCAAGAGGGTCGATTCCCCAGTTTCTGCGGTACACCTCCGCTGCCTTCGAGTCGATCTCGACTGCATATACGCACTCACCGCCGAGCGCAGATAGTGCAGCGTGGAATCCGCCGACTCCGGCAAATAGATCGATGAACTGGAACTTCGGATTTTGCTTGGCCACGCCTAAAGCTTATTAGACGGCACTGACATTCCTTGGTAGGCGTGGCTGCCTTGCGGGAATACCATGGCCACATGCCGATCTTGTTTCCTGAAGAGCCCGCGTTCGTCAACACGTATGAGCGCACCGTGTGGGAAGCGTTGCGTGATCAACTCGGCGACGGCGATGCCCTGATCGCGAACCGGATCTTCAACGACAACCAACGGGACTACGAAGTTGACCTGATTGTTGCGTTCGCCGGTTCGGGTGTGGTCGTGCTCGAAATCAAAGGCGGCAAAGTCGGGTGGGACAACGGGCATTGGTGGCAAGGTGGCGTCAAAGGCAGCCACACGATCGACCCCGTCGGGCAAGCCGTCGGCAACAAACACGTCGCCCAACAATGGGTCCACGAATCCGCCGCGTGGGGTTCGCGCCAGCCCGTCCGCTGGACGCACGCAGTCGTGTTCCCGTCCATCACCATGCCACTCGAGTTCGAATCGCCCGAACTGCACCGCACCCACATCATCGACGAAACCGACCTGCTCGACATCGCCAGCAAACTACGCAACCTGCCGCTCACCCTCGAATCAAACCGCCGACTCCTCGACGACTACAGCGACGTGCCCGCGATCGTTGAATCCCTGTCCGCGCGCCTTGCCCCGCGCAAGAGCGACTTCACTGCCCCCGAAATCCAAGCCGAAGCGATGAGCGAACTCGTCGAACGCCTATCCCACGAGCAGGCGATGATCCTGAACGTGCTCGAACTCGTGCCCCGTGTCCACATCCCCGGCGGGGCCGGAACCGGCAAACCCTGGCTCGCTGTGGAACAAGCTCGCCGCCTCCCCCGCCAAGGCCTGCGCGTGGCGCTCGTCAGCTATTCGCGCGGCCTCGCCGAATGGATGAAACGACGCGTCGCGACCTTCACCTACAAGGAGCGCCCCGACTTCGTGGGAACGTTCCATCAACTCGGCGAACAATGGGGCGCGCCCGTGCTCGACGACAACTCGGGCGAGCAATATTGGCTGCACGAGTTGCCTCAAGCGATCGCAGCCGCCGCCCTCGCCCAACCCGAGAGCGCCCGCTACGACGCGCTCATCATCGACGAAGCTCAAGATTTCGCGCCCGAATGGTGGGCCACCGCCCTGGCCGTGCTCGCCCACGAAGACAGCCACCTGTATGTGTTCTCTGATTCGGGTCAACGGATCTTCGACCGCGAAAGCGAAACCCCCGACGGGCTCGTGCCGATCCATTTGAAACAAAACATCCGCAACACGCGCCAGATCTCGCAAACGTTCAACAACCTCGGTGACAGCAAACTCTTGAGCGCCAGTTTCGACGGTCAAGACGTGCGTTTCGTTGAATGCGAACCGGCCGACGCGGTTGAAACCGCCGACGGCCTGATCGATGGGTTACTCGAGGAGGGCTGGCGTCCCGGCGACATCGCGCTGCTCACCACAGGTCGGCGTCACCCCGTGCACGACGACGCGATCGCAGGTCAAACCCAAGAAGAACACGACCTGTATTGGGATTCGTTCTGGAGTAACGACGACATCTTCTTCGGGCACGTGGCTGGGTTCAAAGGCCTCGAACGGCCCGTCGTGGTGTTGGCGATCAACGAACAAATGGGACGCGATCAGGCGCTCGAACGGCTGTATGTGGGGCTATCGCGGGCGCGCGACCTGCTAATCGTGGTGGGCTCCTCACAACACATCGAAGACGTAGCCGGTTCGGCCGCCCTCAAAAAAATCCGCGGGTTCTAGCCGTCTCTGTGTTTGAGGTCGCCTAGGTGGTTCAAGCGAACGAGAGTTCGGCTTTCGTGGGAGTTAGCGTTGATTCCACAGTCACCTGCGAGAAACCGAAAGCCGAATAGGAGTCATCTTCAAGCGCCATGCTGATCGCTTCTGTGATCGCTTCGCCCAATTCGTCCCACGTTTCGGCAGACGCGAATACACCTGGAAGTTCTACAACCTCGCCCCAGATCATACCGTTTTCACGAGAAATCTCGATCGTGAATGTGCGTCCCGTCATGCCAACTCCTTCCGATTCCATTGTGCCCCGAGTGTCAGAGAATGCGCCAGATCTGATCAGTAGAAACGATGAATCTATTGTGAGGAGACTCGAGAGCGTCCGACCAAACGTATGGTAGGTATGCTTGCCGCATGAGTTCTCGTGAAGGATTACTTGCGGCAGCCGTCACCGTCTTGCGTCGCGGCGAACCGCTGACGCTCGATGCCGTCGCACGTGAAGGCGGCCTCTCCAAACCCGGAGTCGTGCACCACTTCGGCACCAAAGACGGACTCGTTGCAGCTGTCGTCGAACACGTGCTCAGCGCCTGGGAAACAGAACTCGAATCGCTGCTTACCGGCTCGGATCCGAGTGCGTACTTGCGGGCCTATGTGGATCATGCGTTTACAGCCCAATTCGACCCCAGTGATCTAGCGATGCTCCTTGACGCCCGCACGCGCGAAACGTTCTACGAACTGTGGCAACAGCGTCTCGCTCCGTGGCTCGGCGAAACCGTCGGCAACCAAGATCGTCCTGCTGGTGAAATCGCGGCCCGTTTGCTCGCTGACGGGTACTGGATCAATACAGCAGCCGGAATTGAAACCATGAACGACTCTGAGAAGCAGCGGGTGCATCAGTTGGCTCTCTGCCTGCCCACCAAGGGAGGCGAA
>CALMUY010000087.1 GCA_937873005.1 uncultured Aeromicrobium sp.
ACCCCAATCGAGTACGAACTACGCTCTGATCAAGACACCATCACCGCTGCCAGTTAGCCAACACGACTGGAACCCAAACAATGGGGCAGGTCATATTGTCACCTATTCATGCAGCAGACCCTTCACCCATGCAAACTCTATCGCCAATCAATTCGCCGCCACGAAACACCTTCGGAAAATTCATAATCTTCTTCACCCGCAGGTTCGTCGATCAGGAGTCCGATATCCCACACGATGTCGTCAAAATCAGCTTCCACAAGCGTTTGACCGCTGCATCTCATTGAAAAAGGAAACAACTCTTGGCCCAGTGGTTGGGACGCGTTTAGGCGAAGACCAAATCTTTTCGTGGAAGACTCTGTCCCGTGAATAATTGTCAGTGACTCCGCCGTACAACGAGTTTCAAAAATGACCGAACTATGACCTTCAAGTCGCTCCAAGACGGCAGGCACTAAGCGGACCGACCAAGATTCTTCGCGCAATGGCTTCATTCGGTTACCTCGATCCCATCTAATTAGTAGACAATTCTATTTATCCAGTTGGGACACGTTTTACCCTTTCCCGGCATGACACAGTAGCCAGTCACTAGTCCCTTTGTTTTTCCATTTTGCATTGTCCGGAAGTCAATGATGAACCACAGTACGATTTTTTCGCCTGTGGGTTTGCATTTGTGATTCACACAAACGAACTGCTTCGCAATGTATCGAAGTTCCTGCCGAGTCCCAACCCTCTTGATCAGCTTTGCTTTGAGGATCATCCATCTGAATGTATTCCAACGAATATTGTGCCCCGCTAATTTGGCACGAGCACCTGAACTGACAGGAAGCGCCCGCCCATCTGCTAGTTTAACGATTCGAGTGCAAGTCGTACCCACGCCCGCAACACACCATTCACCTGAAATATCGAACGTGTTAACCGGATCGACTGGGTAGGTATATGCCGTTATGTTTCCTCCGCGAACGGGGTCGACACTGGTGAAGGCGCCGCGGATCGGGTTGTAGAGGCGGACGCCCATCAATGTTAAACCTGCTGATTCGATGCTGGCCGAGCGTTCGTGTTTACCCAACCAGCCATAGGTGACACCATGTCGGTTACCGGTTTTGGTGACCCCGTATTCGTCATAATCAGCCCACCCATTGATTGAGACAGCTGCAGTGGTTTCGGCGTGCCCGACGGGCAAGATCACAGTAGTGACATTGTCGCCATGCGGATTACCAATCGTGAGGGCTGCTGACCCGTCACCAAACACGATCGCACCCAACCCATCAAGCGAACCTGCGTTGCGCATGGTCATACCATCACTATTAGTCGTCCAGGCCGGATTATCAGAATCGTCCCCATAATGACGTGTCACTGTCGGATTATTCGTGATCGTGG
>CALMUY010000088.1 GCA_937873005.1 uncultured Aeromicrobium sp.
TGGTCCACGCGGCCTGAACCGCACGGGCAGAATCCACTAAGGGAGACATGATGATCGAATCGACGTTGGCTGACGCTGATCAGAAGATGGCAAAGGCAACTGAACATGCTCGCGACGAGTTTGCGGCGATTCGCACGGGACGCGCCCATCCGGCGATGTTCTCGCAAATCGTGGCTGACTATTACGGGACGCCCACGCCGCTGCAACAGTTGGCAGGGTTTCAAGTTCCCGAACCTCGCACCGTCATCATCAGCCCTTATGACCAGGGTGCCAAGGGCGCCATTGAAAAGGCTATTCGTGAGTCCGATTTGGGTGTGAATCCTTCCGACGATGGAAAGGTCTTGCGCGTCAACTTGCCTGAACTCACTGAAGAGCGTCGTCGTGAATACATCAAGCTTGCGAAGACGAAGGCTGAAGATGCGCGCATCGCAGTTCGAAACGTTCGCCGCGGCGCAAAACAAGCTTTGGACAAGGCAGAGAAGGCTTCGGAGATCAGCGAAGATGACAACTCCGCCGCCGAGAAGCGACTCGACGCGTTGACGAAGAAGCACATCGACACGATCGATGAGGCGCTCAAGGCTAAAGAAGTTGAACTTCTCGATGTCTGAGTCGGCCAACACCGGCGACGCAGAAAAGAAGAGTTCGTCTCGCGCCGGACGAGATCTACCTGCGGCCATCGGAGTCGGTCTTGGTCTCGTCGCCATGATTGTCATTTCGCTGTTCTATGCGAAGACAGTTTTCGCTTTCATCGTGATGGCGGCTCTGACCATTGGCGTATTCGAACTCGCTTCAGAGATGCGCACTGGAGGGATTAAATTACCGGCGGTACCTGTCGCGGCTGGCGGCGTGATCGCCATGCTGGTGGCCTATTTTGGCGGGTCGCTTGAGTACGTGCTGCTCACCTTCGCGGCGACGATCCTCGCGATTTTCCTGGTACGAATGCCAGCTGGTCCAGAGGGTTTTGTGCGTGACGCGAGCGCTGGTTTCCTGAGTCTCGGGTATCTCTTTCTGATGGGCACGCTCGTCATGCTCATGCTTGCTGAGGTCGATGGCCACTGGCGTGTTCTTGCATTTATCGCATGCACTGCAGGTTCCGACATAGGTGGTTATGCCGTTGGTGTCTTGTTCGGAAAGCACCCACTCGCACCCAAGATCAGTCCTAAGAAGAGTTGGGAAGGCTTGGCAGGGTCGGCTGCCGTCGGTATCCTCATCGGCTCGCTCATTGCTGTTTTCGGTTTTGAAACTGACTGGTGGATCGGCGCGATTCTTGGCATTGCAGCCGCGGTGTTTGGCACTTTTGGTGACCTATGCGAATCGATGATCAAGAGAGACTTGGGCATCAAAGACATGGGCAACTTGTTGCCCGGACATGGTGGAATCATGGACCGACTCGACTCGCTGCTCATTGTGGCTCCGGTTGCGTTCGTCGTGATGTATGCCCTCATCTGATCGTTGGACTTGTTTTAACAGAAACCGATTCGCATCCGTGTGATGATTTCGAGAGAATCTAGATATGTCTGAGCCTTCCCGCCCGCTGCCCCTCGTGCTTTCGGCACCCCGCGGTCGAGTCAAGCCGCCAAGACATTTGGCTGATATCGATCCTGCGGATCGTAAGGCCGTGGCCGAAGAGTTCGGCGTGAGTGGTTTCCGGATCGATCAAGTAGGTAATCACTACTTTTCGCGTCATACCCGCGATGCCGAGAATATGACTGATTTGCCGGCCGCCACCCGTGATGAACTCGTAGGTCAACTTCTGCCAACACTCCTGACGACAGTTCGAGTGATGGAGGCAGATAAGGGCACCACGAGAAAGACGCTCTGGCGTCTCTTTGACGGTGCACTCGTTGAATCGGTGCTGATGCGTTACCCCGACCGCGCCACGATTTGCGTTTCGAGCCAAGCCGGCTGTGGCATGGCGTGCCCATTTTGTGCGACTGGGCAGAACGGCTTAGAACGCAACATGTCCACGGGCGAAATTATCGATCAAGTTGTTGATGCGGCCGCCATGATGGAAAGTGGGGCAATTCCGGGTGGACCGGGGCGTTTGTCCAATGTGGTTTTCATGGGCATGGGCGAACCGATGGCGAACTACAAGTCAGTGATCGGTGCGGTACGCCGGATGGTTGCTGAAGGTCCCGCAGGGCTGGGAATGTCCGCCCGCAACATCACCGTCAGCACCGTTGGTTTGGTT
>CALMUY010000089.1 GCA_937873005.1 uncultured Aeromicrobium sp.
TCATCGGAACGATGAACGTCGCTGACCGGTCACTAGCAATCGTAGATATGGCTCTACGACGTCGATTTGCGTTTATTGAGATCAAGCCATCATTCGATGACGACTGGATGGAGCATGTTAGTGGGTTGGGATATGACATCGAGTTGTTGGAAACCTATGGCACACGATTGAAGGCACTTAACGAAACCATCACAAATGATTCAGTTCTCGGTCGGCAATACTGCGTTGGCCACAGTTTCTTCACGCCGTCCACTCCGCTAGAAGAAACGAGTATGAACACTCAACAGTGGTGGAGGCAAATCATCGAAACTGATATCCGTCCACTCCTCGAGGAATACTGGTTCGACCGTCCGGATGAAGCCGACAAAGCAAGTAAGAAATTGCTCGGTTAGCAACCATGAAAATCCCAATCCGGAACGTCTGGCTGCTACAACTCTTTGCTTCTTCTTTGTATGCAAGTGGCGGGCAGTCGCTGGTTGAGGCAGAAGAGAACCCCGACAATCTGCCTGAACTTGTGGCCCACATTCTCGCTGGGGAAGTTACTCAACGTCTCCACACCGGCCTCACCGTTGGCTTCCAAGAGTCGAGACGAAATCTAACTCGGGTACGTGGACGTATCAATGTCCTACCAACGGAACGCGGCGCGTTGCTGAGGCGAGGTCTAGTCTCGTGCACCTTCGACGAGATCGTTACCGACATTCCGTCTAATAGACTCGTGCGGGCCGCTTTGGAACGCGCTGCGACGCTTGTGCCCCATGAGCCAAAGTTCCGATCGCTAGCGTTGCAACTACACGCTGCCGGCGTGCGAGGCGCTCCCCCACGACTTTCGCATGTCCCGACGATGCTGAGGCAACGACTGTTGGCACGGGATCGCCTTATGCTCACGGCCGCTGAATTACTCATGACGCTTTCAATCCCCACAACAGATGACGGATCGAAAATGTTGCCACTTCCTTCTTTGGACGATCGATTCATGCGAAAGCTCTTCGAGCACGCTGCGGTTGGGCTATATCGACATAAGTTGGAGCCGCACGGCTGGCATGTATCTCACAGCAAAAGACAGAAGTGGCCAACTGAATCTACATCCGAAGGCATTCTGCAGATTCTTCCTGGAATGGAACTCGACATCGTGCTCGAAGCCCCGTTGACGACTGGACAACCGCCTCGTCGTCTCGTTATTGACACGAAATACACGTCGATAACCAAGCCAGGCCACTATCGTGAATCAACACTTTCGAGCGACTATGTTTATCAGATTTACGCATACGTCAAGTCTCAAGATCAAACTGAAAACCCGCACAAGGCTGAAGGCCTGATGTTGCACCCCAGTATCGGTGAACGAGTCGATGAAGAGGCCGTCATCCAAGGGCATCGAATTCGTTTCGCCACGGTTGATCTCACGGCACCCGCGACTGAGTTCGTCGATGGGTTCCTGTCGGCGATCTCGCCAGAGATCAAAAAGCGCACTTTTAGTTAGAGAAAGCAACGACCGAAACCGGTGAGTTCGGTACTTTTGTCTGCGGCAGAGAATGTGGCATTTTATCGGACTCGGTGTGACAACGACCTTGCCGTGCCCCGTTGCTCGTGCGGGCCCTGCCGTGCCTATTTATTTTGAAATGGTTTCTAGAAGCCACAACAGCATTAGTCACGACTCGATCACGGGGTTCTCAGCCTTCTCCAAGCGCCGACGCTCTTGGGCTTCGCGAAAACGGCGAAAGGCCTAAGCAATAACCACTATTAGAAGTTTTCCTGCACCTTACCTTTGGTGAGGACTAATCAATATGGTGGTTCCTTTCGATTTAAACAACCCTGGCGCTAGGTAGCTCCTGTCACTCGAAACGCAGCCTCATCAGGGAGCCTGTAAGTTCTCACCAGCCCAACCTCTGGGCGACATATGGCTACGCGCCAAAACGCCGTTATGGAGTTCTAACCACTTCTGTCGGCA
>CALMUY010000090.1 GCA_937873005.1 uncultured Aeromicrobium sp.
GAGATTCCGAAACGTGACTGGAGTTCAGACGTGTGCTCTTCCGATCTTCACTTGGAAGATCTTCATTCAGGTCGGATTGGATAAACGAGTCGAGGCGTTCAGCGACGCCATCGTGTTTAATGATGTCAATTCCGGTGACATCATGTCCTTGATCCCGAATTAGTTGACCAAAATTACCATCTGAGCATCCCACGTCGAGCACTTTCGCGTCGCGCCTGTCTCCGAGCCAAGTAAGTAGCCGCCCGTGCGATGAATAACTTGACAGCTTCAGACGGTAACTTTCGACGCTTGAATTCTCATGGCCGCTACGAAACCCGACGCTCCGCAACTTAAACCGCAAGACATCAGCGACGACGTCCTTGGCATATCCGAGTCCATTTACGTAGCAAATTTCGTCACCATAGAACGTTGGGATCGAAACTTCCACGATCTTCTTTTCGGCACGGTTGAGTTCCAAGATGATTTGGGTATCAAAATTGAAGACATCACTGAATTTTTCGAAATCTATATCTTCCAGCGCATCGACTCGGTAAGCGCGATAACCGCTATGCCATTCAGAAAGCGACATCCCTGAAACCGCATTCTGAAACCGCGTAAGAATCTTGTTACCGACAAATTTATAAAGCGGCATTCCACCTTTTAGAGCTTGACCACTTTCTAGCATTCGCGAACCAAACACGGCATCCGCTTCACCGGTCTCAAGTGGAGCAACGATCTTCTCGATAACCTCAGGCGCATACTGCCCATCGCCATGCAACAAGACGACGATGTCAAGTCCATTGTCGATTGCCCACCGATACCCATGTTTTTGGTTACCGCCGTAGCCACGATTCTCGATGTGCTTAATGACCGTCATCGGCAGATTTGTTGCATTCTTAACGCGCAAACCAACTTCATAGGTTTGATCAACACTCGCGTCATCCGCAACAAGAATGTGATCAATCCGGTCAACAAACGACTGTGGCAACCGATTCAACGTCGTCTCAAGGGTGGACTCAGCGTTGTATGCGACCACGAGGACGCCAATCCTTGGTGAAGCCATCTGCGCGTTCCTCGTCCCAAAAAATCTAAAAGTGAGTGTCGATATTCATCGTAAACGGAGTCCCCTGCATCGACCCAGATCCAAAGTACTTTTCGGCTCATAAATAGTCATTGCGGATCATCTGAATCACGCGTTGTGGCTCCCTCTTTTGTGCCCGAGTACTGATCGGACCGCAGTTCTGTCCAACCATGCGTTCACACATGCGATTACGTCAATGTCCATTCACCATAGGCCAGCGACCGATCTTGGATGAACGCCATCAACTCGAGTCCTGAGCGCCCGGCA
>CALMUY010000091.1 GCA_937873005.1 uncultured Aeromicrobium sp.
ACATGGCTCAGACGACAAACTAGTTTGAACTGCTGATCGCGTTACCCGTGCTGGCGACGGTTTATCTCGTGATGTGGCGGTCCGGAGCGCATCTGGTCCGAACTTCCGGCGAGTTTGAAGAAACGTCTGCTTCATGGGTTGGACACGCCAACAGGGTCGCATCGACGCTGACGATCGGCGACTGGTTCGTGCTGTTGCTCTTCACCGTTTTCTCGACAATTTCAGTAGTAGGCGCGCTAGGTCTCGTGCTTTAGCCCAAACAACTACTCACGCCGCGGTACTGAGATATTCTCGGTGCAACGGCGGCAACGAAAGGCCTGTTTCGTATGTTTGTTCAAGCTCTCTATATCGGTGGTCTTTTCGCTGGCGGGATCGTTCTCGGAGTTTTGGGCATCAGGGAAATCTCGAGCCTCCGCGCAAAGAAGCGGTAGTTACGGCCCACGCAACGCAAGTCGCCGCGCAACAGACATCTTCGACACAGAAAGTCTCTAAGAATGAACCCGCTCTTGCCTACGTCAGTGGAAATCGTTTTCGCTTTCATCGCGTTCGGAATTTTCGCGCTTGCACTTGCGGCGCTCTTCTCCATCGCGCGGTCGGCTCACGAACTCCCAACCAAAATCGTTTGGGCGCTTTTCGTTATCCTCGCCCCTGCGCTGGGGGCGGCTGTGTGGTTCATCAGCAACACCAAAGAAACGCGTGCCCCACACGCCACATGAGTTTCCATTGCGAGAATCCTTGACACAATCAGATGTTGGATTCGCTAGTGTGTGATTCGTTCATAACAACTCGGCGGGGCCGTTGTCTCGGTTCTGCGCAAACGTGCGCCTAAGAGATCGCACGTTTCTTACCTGCGACTAGTAGAGGTAGTTCATGAGAAACGAACGTTTGCATCATGCTTCCGCAAGAAACCAGTCACATTTTTCGAAAGCGTCCAGCGGGAAGTCCTTTTACTCGGGAACATGTACCTGCGGAGCGGGCTGCGCCCACGCACATTCAAAGGTGCGGGTCATCACGAAATGAACCTACGCACCGTCGCGGCGACTCTTCGAGTCTTCGCACCGGAACTGTTCAAGCTCACCACCGTGGTAACAGCGGTGGTGAGCCTGACTCTCCCGCTTTTGGCGACCTACTACGTACAGCGCACCTACGACACCATCGCCTACTCGGAGGGCTTGTATCAGAGCGTCAGCGAAGTAGAGGTCTACCCCGAGGACCTCGAACGCGTGAAACAAGACTTCGGGTCTGACGTCTATCTCAGTGCGCCATGGCATATGGCGTTGAAAAAGGACTCGAACGAAATCAACAGCATGGTTCGAGTGACTGCCACGCCAGAGAACACCGCGCACGGGTGGTTTCCGACGGCGACTCGGCGGGCATATAAACCCGTGGAATCGGGTGAGAACTGGATTGATTTGAACACCCACGCAGCACGGGAACTTGGGGTGGATGTGGGAGACGAGATGCAGATCTTCCCTGCGCCAGATGAACCAGAAACGGTGCGGGTCAGGGCAATACATGACCAACGCCTTGACATTGACGAATATATCGGCCAAGTATGGCTTGGAGGTTTCCCCATCAACATTGAAGGCGGTGATTTTCAAAGCGAATTGTTGAGTTCACTCAGCCCTCAAGATGCGGACAAACTGATCGCCGATAGTTTCTATATATCCCGACTCGAGGAAGCCGGATACACGCATCTAGAAGCTTCGATGTCGCGGCAAGATTTGCTCCAGCACCGTGCTGATCTCTCGACTACGGGTATCGAACTAGTGCTAATCGTTGGCCTCTTGGCTGCCGCATCCTGCCTGTTCTTCCTCATCAGAGAATCTCTCCCCTCCACCGCCAATGTACGCTCCAGTGCCGCGGTACTCGAATCGCTAGGTGTTGGCCGGCGCACAATGTTGACCATCATTGTCGCTAGCGGCGCTGTGGCCCTCGCGGGAACAGTTTCTCTGGGAGCACTGATGGGGACTATTCCGTTCCGAATAGGCCCGTTTGCCCCCGCATTTCCCGCCTTCTTGACGAACATATGGGTCTTCGCAGCGATCGCGATGTGGCTTATGGGCACCATCGCCATTGCAGTCAGCGCAATCCGCGCCCCTCAAGGAACACAAGTCTGATGTTGAAAACCATCGTCAGCCTTTTTTCGGGCGCCTCACGAAAGTTCCCTCTGCTCGTAGCCTTCCTGCTGCTCGTGGCCGCTGGGTCTCTGGCTAGTTTCCTCTTCCTTTTCGTATCGAGACAACCCATCGACTTGGCGAGCTTTTATGCGGGACTGAAGTTTGATCGCATATCGGCAGTTCCCACGGGCGAAGGCAACGTACAGGTCACCAACGAAGTGACCCTCGCCGTCATAGAAAACGACGATGGGGTTCTGGAAACTAGCGGAAGAACCCTACAAGCGTGGACAAGTGACTCTCTCAACACTCTGGATGGATTCCTCGGGCGAACGTTGATCCACGGCAAGGTGTCTGAAGAATCGCTGGTGTTAGACCGGAACTCTGCCAAATCCTTAGACGTGCGCGTCGGCGATACGGTGCGGCTTTCGACTGAAGGATCGTGGCCGAACGAACCCTGCACGGCCTACGTAACCGGAATAGTCCGATCGTTCCACAACCCCACAACGCCTGGAGACGGCGGCTTAATCGTGGCCGGTAACAAAGCTTGTCCAGATGTCATCACTTCTGGGGATGCGGGTCTCGATATCGCAATAAACCCGCCAACAGGAGGAACCCCAAAATGGCAACAAGTTCTCCGAGAAGCACTGGACGCCCCGGGGCTTGCAGCCGTCACAATCACGATCAGCATTTTCGGACTCAGTTTGTGGTATTTCGCTGTGCGCAGGGTCGTGAACAGGTTGACCAGAGAACGCTTTCAGACCTACGCCTTACTATCCGACCTGGGGGCACCCATCCGGTTGATGGATCAGACAAGCGGGGCAATGAACGCCCTGCTCGTGTTGTTTTCTTCGTCAGTGGCGACGATGATCGCTGGAACGTTGCTCCGAGAGCCAGCGCAATTCTACGTACAACCGGGGCACCTAGTGTTCGGCAGCCTGTCAATCGCGCTCGTGGGTGTTTGGTCCGCACGAAACGCACGCCGCAAGGCCACCAACCGACTTTTACTAGAAGGGTCCACCACATGAGTTCACTGGCAGTTGAAGGAACCGGCATCTCCTTCGCTCATCATCAAAACAACAAGCGTCTACCTGTCTTTGAAAACGTGGACATATCTGTAGCTCCCAATGAGCGAGTGGCGATCGTTGGAAGCTCTGGAAGCGGCAAATCGAC
>CALMUY010000092.1 GCA_937873005.1 uncultured Aeromicrobium sp.
CCCCGATCACAGCGCCGGTGATGGCTTCATCGCTCCACGCCTGTGGTGGAATCCGGCCATCTCGCCGGGCGGACTGATGATCTATGGCGGCACCAGCTTTGCCGCATGGCGCGGCGATGCCTTCATCCCCGCACTGGGCGGAACGGGACTCGTCCAAGTCGATCTCGACGGCGACATCATCAAGCCTCTCGAAACGCCCATTCACAAGACGGGTGGCCTGACCATCCTGCACGGAACACTCGCGCCTGAAGGTGCCGTCGTGAAGACCGCCGGTTTCGACACCGATATCTTCCGGGGCACGGCGCGCGTATTCGATGGCGAACGTGCGGCCATGGACGCGCTTGAGGACGGTCACGTGCAGGCTGGCGACGTCGTCGTGATCCGCTACGAAGGGCCAAAGGGCGGACCAGGGATGCGTGAAATGCTTGCTATCACCGCAGCCATCAAGGGCGCCGGTCTTGGTAAAGACGTGCTCTTGCTGACTGACGGCCGCTTCTCGGGCGGTACCACGGGTCTGTGCGTCGGTCACGTAGCTCCCGAAGCTGTCGACGCAGGTCCGATCGCTTTCGTGCAAGACGGCGACATCATCGAGCTCGATGTCCAGAAGCGCTCACTCAACGTCGAAATTGCCGCTGATGAACTCGCTCGCCGTCAAGTCGGTTGGGAACCGTTGCCACCGAAGTACACCTCGGGTGTTCTCGCAAAGTACCGCAAGCTCGTGAGCTCGGCTGCTCAAGGCGCTGTCACTGGTTGATCGTCGAGGCGCTCGCCGTAGCGACGCATCACCTAGGAGTAAACTCGCCTAGTGCCTGAATTCACCGACGAAGAACTCGCCACCGCGCTCAAGGTGCTGGGCGAGGCCTACGCTCTGGGTGAAGACGACGAGGCATATGTGGCGTTGCGGCGCGCGTGTGGAAAGTTCTACAAAGACGTCAAGAAGTACCGAAGGCGTTTGAAGCGGGACGAAATCAACGAGGCAGATCAGGCGGTCGTGGCGCTCACGGCTACTGGATCACCGCGTCGAATCGATGATGAGACTGCGGGCATCGCGCTGGTGTCGAGTGCGCCGGGTGCTACGGCGGGAGAACTGATCGTTCCTCGCGGTTGCTACATCTGCAAAGAGAAATTCACGACCGTCGACGCGTTTTATCATCAGTTGTGTCCGTCGTGTGCGGCGTTCAACCACGCGAAACGTGACGCGCGTACGGACCTCAGCGGCAAGCGTGCGTTGTTGACCGGCGGCCGCGCCAAGATCGGGATGTATATCGCATTGCGACTCCTTCGCGATGGTGCGCACACGACGATCACGACCCGGTTTCCCAAGGATGCGGTTCGGCGTTTCCGCTCAATGCCAGACAGCGCCGAATGGATGCACAGGCTCAAGGTTGTCGGCATCGATCTGCGCGATCCGGCCCAAGTGATTGCGCTTGCAGATGACGTCGCCAGTGCGGGGCCACTCGACATTCTGATCAACAACGCGGCGCAGACGGTGAAGCGGACGCCGGGTGCGTATTCGGCAATCGCGGATGCTGAGGCTCTCGAACTCGAACCCGGAGCAATGCCTGAGTTGAAGACGTTCGGCCATACGAGTGATGCGCATCCGCAGGCGCTCGTGGGCTCTGTGGAATCTCACCCAGTTCTAGCGGGAGACGCAACCACTGCTGATCAACTGACGGCGCTCGCACTCGAAGCCGGTTCAGCGGATTTGAGTCGCATCGATGCGGGCGGATTGATCCCCGACATGGTCGACTCGAATAGTTGGGTCCAGCACGTGGGCGAGGTTGATGCTCTCGAACTGTTGGAAGTTCAACTGTGCAATAGCGTCGCACCCTTCATCCTTGTGAGTAGATTGCGCCCGGCAATGGCTGCGGCCGCTGGGCGTCGCCGCTACGTGGTGAACGTTTCGGCGATGGAAGGTCAGTTCGGGCGGGGTTACAAGGGCCCGGGCCACCCACATACGAACATGGCGAAGGCAGCGCTCAACATGCTGACTCGGACTAGTGCAGCCGAGATGTTCGAGACTGACAAGATCCTCATGACCGCGGTGGATACCGGCTGGATCACCGATGAGCGCCCGCACGTGACGAAGGAACGCCTGGCGGCTGAGGGGTTCAAAGCGCCGCTCGACCTCGTCGATGGTGCTGCCCGCGTCTACGATCCGATCGTGCGCGGTGAAGCAGGCGAAGACATCTTCGGCTGCTTCTTGAAGGATTACGCTCCGTCTGCTTGGTAGGCGTTGCGTTTCTAAGACTGGCGAGAAGTTCGCTACCGGCTTAGATTCAAAATGTAGGAACTTCAAGATTGCCTCGGGTATACATGTGCAGCGGAGGAATGGCCGGTTGCGCGAACATGCGGGGAGACGCGAGCCGAAAGAAAGGCGAGTCATTTGGCGAACGAAAAAGTTAGTTTGTGTTGTCGCGACAGACCTTAAACCGGATAGTGCAAGCGGTAGAGTCCACTTTGCTAACCCAACGTGGTGCTACTGCGAATACCTGAGGAAGTAACGATGTCGGAGTTGAAAAAGGCCATTGGCCCTTGGTCAATGATCGCACTCGGTACCGCCGGCGTGATTGGCTCAATGTGGCTCTATCTCGGTAGCAAGTTTTTCGCAGCTTTTGGTGCCGGAGGAACCATCCTTGGTATGGCATTAGGCACGCTTCTCGCCTTCTGCGTCGCGAAAGCTTACAGTGAGCTCGCTTCCCGATTCCCTAGAGCAGGCGGAGAGATCGTCTATGCCTATGTGGCTGGTGGTAGCACCTTGAGTTTCATTGTCGGCTGGCTCTTGATAGGGGCCTATGGAGGCATGGTGGCCTTCTATGTCGCGGCGGCGGGTGAACTCCTCACAACCGTATTTCCGGGTTTGGAGACGATTCCGCTTTACACCGTCGGCGGAGAGACGGTTTATGCGCCGATCTTGGCAATCGGCGTAACTTTAACCCTGCTGATTTTGGTGTTGAATTGGTTTGGTATCTCGATCGGTGCGATCGTGCAACTGGTGCTATTTGTCGTGATGCTTGGTTTGGGCTTTGTGGTAGGTGTGGTGGTTTCCGGCGCAGGACACATAAAAATTCCCGGCCCGGCTTTTGACCCCAATTTGAAAGAAGTTGCCTCACCGCCACTGGCAGTGATTGCCTTCCTCTTGCCTGCGTTTGCTTTCTTGTCTGGTTTCGGCGTTGTCGCGGTGTTGGCCGAAGAAGTTAACGCGCCTGCCAAATTGCTTGGAAAAATTGTTGGCTGGTCCGTCTTGTTGGCCGGTGGCTTCTATGTTGTCGTGCTGACCGCTACAGCATTCGTCATTCCATGGCGCGAAACCGCGGCGCTCAAAAACGGCACAATCGAGGCTTTCGAAGTAGCAGGATTCCCCACGATTGCGCTGATGGCCTTCCTCATTGGTGTCTTGGGCATTATCACGACTTTTATCGCAGTATTCGCGGCCTCCTCGCGGCTCATGTTGGCATTGGCTCGCGTAAAGTTGTTGCCTCCTTTCTTTGGCAAAGTGCACGAAGAGACCAGAGTGCCTCGCAACGCTCTCTTGTCCACCACAGCAATCGGCCTTGGTCTTGGTTGGCTTGGCCCAGGCGCCTTGACCTGGTTGTTGAACGTGGGCGGCGTGTACATCGGTGTGGTGTGGGCCATCACGGTGTGGTGCTTCTACCGAGTACGTAAGACACACCGCGATGTAGAACCGCCCTACAAGGTTCGTTTTGCGTGGGTTCCCGCTTCCGGAGCTTTGGCCGCACTCATTGTCATTCTCGGTGGGCTCATACCGGGGCTTCCGTTATCGCTGAAATGGCCGTTTGAATATCTGATTTTCATCGGCTGGGTGCTCCTGGGCTTCCTTCTGTATTGGTTCTCCCCTAGAACAGGTAGCAAAGAAGAGCACCTGAATTCTCTGTTGGGAGACAACACGGCACACTAGTGCCATGTCGTCAGGCAAAGCAGAAGACGTGTTACGGCACCGGCCCGCGCCCCAACAGGCGCGGGCCCGTGCCACGGTCGCGAAGATTCAAGAAGCGGCGAAAGAGATCTTGGTTGAGCACGGCCCGCACGGGTTGAACACGAACCTCATCGCCGAACGCGCTGGTGTGAACGTTGCAACTCTTTACAACTATTACCCCGACAAGTTCGCTGTCCTCGTGCACTTGTTTAGCGACTTCGAAGATGAACGTGCGTCCTACGTGAGCGAGCAGCTCGAGAAACTAGGTCCGGATTCGAACTTGGCCGACTGGACCAGCACCATCATCGACCGACTCGCAAGCATGCGTACAGAAGGCGGATACCAGATAGCCCTACGCAGGGCACTCGTCAGCGTGCCAGAACTCGCGATACTTGACCAAGAATCGAGCGACTCGATTAGTCGCGGACTCGAGAAGGCACTGCGGGGGACAGACAAGTGGGCCGCTGACGCCGACTTAGCGCATGTGGCTGGGCTTGTCGTTGAAGTCATTACCAACACACTTGATTCGGCATTCGCCGAGTCGCCAACGGACTTTGGCAAGATCGCGGAACTCAAGGTGATGATTGACTCGTACTTGGCTCACAGTAGTTCGCAGTCGCTCGGGTCGTAACTCGCGCGGGTGTCTCTACGTGGGCAATAACGTCCGGATGGCGAGAATCTCCGTCAGCGACTTGACCAGACCTGCCAATAGCGCGAAACTGGGGGAGTGACACGCACAATTCTCGTCGTAAACTGACGCTCAGCACGCGCTGAGCGTCGCCCCTCGAATGCCTTCGGCCGGGGGGTTTTTTCATGCGACTCAAAAGCGAGTTGTCTCGGGGAATACGATAGGACGAGTGTCATGATTGATGACCACGCGATACAAAGAGGTAGGCACAAGATGACCGAACCGGCACCGGAGACGCTGACGGGTGCGCAAAGCCTTGTGCGTGCGCTCGAGCATGCAGGCGTTGAGGTTATCTTCGGTATCCCCGGCGGCGCAATTTTGCCCGCTTACGACCCGCTTTATGATTCTTCGATTCGTCACATTCTCGTGCGCCATGAGCAAGGCGCAGGCCACGCCGCCCAAGGGTATGCCATGGTCACGGGCAAAGTCGGCGTATGCATGGCCACATCGGGCCCAGGCGCAACCAACTTGGTGACGGCCATTGCCGATGCGTATCTCGACTCAGTTCCGATCGTTGCGGTGACGGGCCAAGTAGCCAGCACTGTGATTGGTTCGGACGCGTTCCAAGAGGCCGACATTCGCGGCATCACCTTGCCGATCACTAAGCACTCCTATCTCGTCACCGACGCGGCCGACATCCCGCGCGTGATCGCTGAAGCTTTCCACATCGCATTATCGGGTCGCCCAGGCCCGGTCCTCGTAGATATTGCCAAAGATGCGCTGCAAGCGAACACGACGTTTGTGTGGCCAAATGAATTGGCTTTGCCCGGCTATCGGCCTTCGTCACGTCCGCACAACAAGCAGATCCGTGAAGCGGCGCGTCTCATCGCCGAAGCGAAGCAACCGGTCTTGTACGTCGGTGGCGGCATCATCAAGGCTGATGCCTCTGAACAACTTGCCGATCTGGTTGAACTAACCCAAATCCCCGTCGTAACCACGTTGATGGCCCGCGGTGCTTTCCCCGATTCCCACGAATTGCACTTGGGTATGCCCGGCATGCACGGCACAGTCGCAGCCGTAGGCGCCCTGCAGAAGTCGGACCTTCTCATTACCTTGGGTGCCCGCTTTGACGATCGGGTGACCGGCGATCTCGATTCGTTCGCGCCTGACGCGAAAGTCATTCACGCCGATATCGATCCAGCCGAGATCTCCAAGAACCGAGAAGCAGATGTGCCGATCGTGGGTGATGCGAAAGACGTCATCATCGACTTGATCAAAGCGCTGCAGAAGCAAACGGCCGACGATGGTTTGACAGGCGAATATGCGCCATGGCGTGAGTTCGTTCTGGGACTTAAATCGAAGTTCCCGGTCGCCTATGAAGCCCCCGCGCAGGGCTTGGCGCCGCAGACGGTTATTGAGCGCATCAGCAAAGCCGCAGGCCCTGAGGCCGTCTATGCGGCCGGTGTAGGCCAGCATCAGATGTGGTCGACGCACTTCATCGACTTTGAACGCCCACGCCAGTGGCTCAACTCCGGTGGCGCCGGAACCATGGGCTACAGCGTTCCAGCCGCCATGGGCGCCAAAGTCGGCGCGCCCGAGCGCGTCGTGTGGTCCATCGACGGAGACGGTTGTTTCCAGATGACGAATCAAGAGTTGGCAACCTGTGCCATCGAGGGGATCCCGATCAAGGTCGCTGTTATCAACAACTCTTCGCTCGGCATGGTTCGCCAATGGCAGACGCTGTTCTACGACGGTCGCTATTCGAATACGGACTTGCACACGGGCCCAGAATCCATCGGCGCGCGCCGGATTCCCGACTTCGTCAAACTCGCCGATGCTTATGGGTGCGTTGGCTTGCGGTGCGAAAGCATTGACGACCTCGACGATGTCATCGCGCAAGCTATGAGCATCAATGATCGCCCCGTTGTGATCGATTTTGTCGTGGAACGTGACGCCATGGTGTGGCCGATGGTGGCCGCTGGCACCAGCAATGACGACATCAAGATCGCCCGTGATTTGGCGCCCGAGTGGGATGAAGAGGTTCTCTGATGGCTAATCACACGTTGAGCGTCTTAGTCGAAAACACGCCCGGTGTTTTGGCGCGCGTATCAAGTTTGTTTATGCGCAGGGGCTTCAATATCGAATCCCTGGCCGTCGGCCCGACCGAAATCCCAGAAATCTCGCGCATGACGATCGTGGTCAATGTCGACATGCTTCCTCTGGAACAAGTTACGAAGCAACTCAACAAACTCGTCAACGTTCTCAAGGTTGTCGAGTTGGACTCCGATTCGGCCGTCGAACGCGAACTTATGTTGATCAAGGTGCGCACGGACGTGGCGACCCGTGGTCAGGTGTTGGAAACGGTTCAGCTATTTCGTGCGAAAGTCGTGGATGTCGCCCACGAATCGGTCACCATCGAGGCTACGGGCGATTCCGCAAAACTTGCCGCGATGCTCAACGTGCTCGAACCATTCGGTATTCGTGAAATTGCCCAATCTGGCCGGGTGGCTATCGGTCGCGGTACGCGCTCCATCACCGAGCGCGCCATGCGCACCAATGCCAGCGGCACCTCAAACTAAGTCGAACGAAAATCAATCAAAGGAGAACCGAACGTGGCTGAGTTGTTCTACGACGACGATGCAGATCTGTCCATCATCCAAGGCAAGAACGTCGCCGTCATTGGCTACGGTAGCCAAGGGCACGCGCACGCACTCAACCTGCGCGATTCGGGCGTTGACGTGCGCATCGGCCTCGCCGAAGGTAGCAAGAGCAAGTCCAAGGCTGAAGAAGAAGGCTTGCGCGTGCTTTCGGTAGCCGACGCGGTTCAGGAAGCTGACGTTGTCGTCATCCTTGCTCCCGACCAGTTCCAAGCGAAGATCTACCAAGAGTCGATTGAACCGCACCTCGCTGAAGGCGACACGCTCATCTTCGGCCACGGTTTCAACGTGCGCTTTGGCTACATTTCCGCACCCGCTGGCGTCGATGTTTCGTTGGTGGCGCCCAAGGCTCCCGGACACACGGTTCGTCGTGAGTTCGTCGCTGGCCGCGGCATCCCTGACATCGTGGCTGTTGAACAGGACGCTTCGGGCCAGGCATGGGATTTGGCGCTTTCGTATGCGAAAGCCATCGGCGGCACTCGCGCTGGTGTCATCCGCACGACCTTCACCGAAGAGACCGAAACGGACTTGTTCGGTGAACAAGCCGTACTTTGCGGTGGCGTTTCGCACTTGGTTCAGGCTGGCTTCGAAACTCTGACTGAGGCGGGATACCAGCCCGAAATCGCCTACTTTGAAGTTCTTCACGAGCTCAAATTGATCGTTGATCTGATGTGGGAAGGTGGCATCGCTAAGCAGCGTTGGAGCGTTTCGGACACCGCTGAATACGGCGACTACGTTTCTGGCCCGCGCGTCATCGACGCTGGCGTCAAGGCGCGTATGAAGGAAGTCCTCGGCGATATCCAGTCGGGCGCTTTCGCTGACCGCTTCATGAGCGATCAAGCTGCTGGTGGCCCGGAGTTCCATGCGCTTCGCGACAAGCAAGCACAGCACCCGATTGAAGCAACTGGCAAGGCATTGCGTTCGCACTTCTCGTGGAAGCAAGCCGACGACGACTACACCGAAGGTTCAGCAGCTCGCTGAGTTCCTTTTCCCGGCAGGGGCGTCACGTTTACGCGTGGCGCCCCTGCCGTTTGTTGGTGGACTTTGTACGCTTCGATGATGGCCGCCTATCAAGACCCTGGACTTACCTCCCGCGAGCAACTCGCTGCCGGTCGCATGCCGCGACGCATCTGCCAACTGCTGGTAGGTCTGGCGTTGTTCGGCTGGTCAATGGCCATGATGGTGCGCGCAGGCTTGGGGGTCATGCCGTGGGACGTCTTGCATCAAGGTCTCGCGGATCACCTTCCTTGGACTTTTGGCCAGATCGTAATCGCGGTGGGTGCCATTGTTCTCATCCTGTGGATTCCGTTGAAACAATGGCCGGGACTCGGCACGATCCTGAACGTGCTTCTGATCGGCCCCGTTGCCGACCTTGGCTTACGTGTAATCGATGAGCCGACGACGCTTTGGGGATCGATGCTCCTGATGATCGGGGGAGTAGTCCTCAATGGACTCGCAGGCGCTCTCTACATTGGCGTACACCTTGGGACTGGACCGCGTGACGGTTTGGGAATAGCACTTCATCGACTCACAGGCCGTAGCGTCCGACAAATGCGCACCTTCGTAGAGATTCTCGTGGTGATCGTGGGTTGGATACTCGGGGGAGTTGTCGGGGTCGGCACGTTGCTCTATGCCCTCGGCGTGGGCCCGCTCTTGCAATGGTTCCTGCCTTATGTGCAAGTCGATCTAGGCTTCGAGCAACAGAAAACCGACTAGATATTCCACGCGGTATCGGGTTCGTGCAAACGCGGGCGAGCAGAAGCACACAAAAAACTTCCCCTCCGCCCGTCCCGAGAGGGGGCGAAGGGGAAGCTGAGGTAGTGCGGTACCTCAGTATCTAGGTATGGCTCACGGTGCCAAGCGGCGCAGTGCCCAACCGATAAGTGCGAGCATCAGGCCCATGCCGGCAGCAAACGCTGCCACACCATAGGCGACAACTGAAGTGAAGAGCGAGGAACGAAGGAAAGCCGCATTCATTGCGGTGGTGCGCACAGGATCTTCGCGATCAAGTTCGGCATATGTCTTTCCGCCGGCAGCCTCAAGAGCGTGCTTGTCGATGATCGCTGCTTGAGATAGCGCCGTCAATGGACCTGCTACGCGCTTTCCAGCAAACGAGCTAGCGTCTTCAGCGACTGTGATGTTGGCCGCCTTGAGCTGGTCTGTCACGACGAACCACGTGGTCGCGCCACCCAACATCAATACGATCCCAGCAATGATGGTTAAGAGTCCGACGGTACGTACAGGCTTGAGAGTCTCGGTAGACATTGTCTTTTCCTTCCATTGGTTACGAGCGCCGTTGCTCGTATAAAAGACACTATCGTTTAGGTGAGTCAAAATAGATACGAAGCGTACTTAAACCCAGATTTAGCGCAAGGTAGCGATGACCAGACTCGCGGTTGAGTCGATCTGCATTTCGGCAGCTGCAAACCGTGAATCGGTGAGCCACCGTTCTCGAACCGAATCAAGTTGACCGTCCACGATCGGCGGCCACGTGTCGCTGGGAATGAAATCGTCGAGCACGGCAATCCCCCCGGGTTCAAGTAGCCGAACGAGTAAGTCCATGTCTTCCATGACTTCGCGAACATCAACAAAAAGCATGGAGAAAGGCCCGAACTGTTCCAGTGCTGACCAGTCGCCGGCGATAACACTGACGTTCTCGGCATTGGCGAAGATTCTTTGAACGTCCTGGGCCATATCGGGATCGAGTTCGGCTGTAACGATTTTGGCGCTAGCGGGAGCGCCGCTGTGCAGCCATGCCGAGCCCACGCCGCAACCCGTTCCAAACTCAGCCAGAGAACCTTGGCGTGTTGCGGCTAAGGCGGCTAGCAAACGGCCGGTCTCGTTTCTTGTGGAGGTGATGAATCCGCGTCGGCGTGAAAGGTCGAGTGTCTGGGCGACGAGCTCGGGTAGCTCTGGAGGCGTACTCATGAGCGCTAGTCTGTCATGTACTTCACACCGGACTGCGACGTGTCCGCGCGCCGGAAGGTGCACGATCTTGGCGATATGGGTTATTCTCGGTTTTATGCGGACTCAACACGTACTTGTTGTTTGCCGCGGCAGATCCTCCTAGGGCCACGACCTGCCGCGGGGTTTTTAGTTTCGGCTTAAGCATCCGCTGCAGTAGAACGCGAACATGACCTGTTTGCTTCAGTAGTTCCCCATCGGTGTCATCCATCGACCTGTGGTTTCGCTCGGAGGCTTTGGCTTCACCCCGAATGCCGGCCCAATAAGCCGATGTCTTGTGACGTCTTAAATCAAAACAAGGATGACACCTATGCCTACCAATACTTTGCTCGTTGAATGGGGCCCCGCGCACTTGCGTCCAGAGGCCGAACAACCTCATGCAGGTGAACTTGAGTTTCCCGAACGTCCCGAAGACAACTAAGTCCAAGGGCTAAGACGCCTAGTTCACTCTTTGAGATTGCGTTGCATAAGATGAGTGCTATGACCACCTCCTATTCCATTGCTGTCGTCGCTGGCGACGGTATCGGCCCAGAAGTCACCACTCAAGCGCTCAAAGTGCTCGATAGCGTTGCAGCCAAGACTGGCCTGTCCTTCGATCGCACCGAGTATGATCTCGGGGCGGCGCGTTGGCACAGGACCGGGGAAACACTTCCAGATTCGGTCTTGAACGAGATCGGTCAGCACGATGCGATCTTGCTGGGTGCCGTGGGTGATCCGAGCGTGCCTTCTGGTGTACTCGAGCGCGGTTTGCTGCTTCGTTTGCGCTTCGAACTCGACCACTATGTCAATTTGCGTCCGAGCATCCTGTTTCCGAACGTCGATACGCCACTTGCGAATCCAGGCGATATTGATTTTGTTGTGGTGCGTGAAGGTACGGAAGGTCCGTACGTCGGCAACGGTGGAGCGATCCGCGTAGGCACGCCGCACGAAGTGGCCACTGAAGTCAGTTTGAACACTGCGTTTGGTGTGGAACGTGTGGTCCGCGACGCGTTCGCCCGTGCTCAGGCACGTCCGCGCCGCAAGTTGACCTTGGTGCACAAGAACAACGTACTCGTGCACGCTGGGCACCTCTGGAAGCGCACAGTTGATGCTGTCGCTACGGAGTTCCCCGAGGTTTCAGTCGATTACTTGCACGTCGATGCGGCCACGATCTTCCTCGTGAATGACCCATCACGCTTCGACGTCATCGTGACCGACAACCTCTTCGGCGATATTTTGACCGACCTAGCCGCCGCAGTTACGGGCGGAATTGGTTTGGCCGCTAGCGGAAACGTCAACCCGGACCGCACGTCGCCGAGCATGTTCGAACCGGTTCACGGTTCGGCGCCAGACATTGCCGGCCAGTCCAAGGCTGACCCGACGGCTGCAGTTCTGTCGGCCGGTTTGCTACTTGATCACCTCGGTCACGCTGCGCCAAGCGAAGCCATCGTGGCGGCGGTTCGCGCCGATGTAGCGGAGCGATCGGCAGACAACCCACGAAACACCGACGAGATCGGCGACGCCCTCGCCGAACGAGTTTCGGGATTGCTTTCCTGACTCACCTCGTCCCAACCCGAGAAAAGGACTATCGTGTCCGAAATGGAACCAATCGACGCTCAACTCCGGTTTGAACCGAACCCGAATCCGCGAAGCGACGCAGAACGGGCCGAGATTTTGGCGAGTCCAGGTTTCGGTAATTTCTTTACCGATCACATGTTTCTCGCCGAATGGACTCCTGAATCCGGCTGGCAAGATCCACGGATCGTGCCGTACGGTCCGTTCACGGTGGATCCGGCAACATCAGTCCTTCATTACGGTCAAGAGATCTTTGAAGGACTCAAGGCCTATGCGCACGCAGACGGGTCGGTCTGGTTGTTCCGACCCGAAGCCAACGCCGCGCGGCTGCAACGATCAGCACGCAGGTTGGCATTGCCCGAGGTCCCGGTGAACTTGTTCCTCGATTCGGTGAAAGCGCTCGTTAAAGTCGATGGGGCGTGGGTGCCGACAGGCGAGGAAGCGAGTCTTTATTTGCGGCCGTTCATGTTCGCCTCAGAAAGTTTCCTCGGTGTGCGCGCCAGCCAACACGTCACCTATTCGGTGATCGCGTCCCCGGCTGGCCCGTACTTCTCCGGCGGCGTCGCGCCTGTCGACATTTGGTTGTCGACTGAATACAGCCGTGCAGGTCGAGGCGGAACGGGCGCCGCTAAGTGCGGCGGTAACTACGCGGCAAGCTTGTTGCCGCAACAAGAGGCTGCGCAAAACGGTTGTGCCCAGGTTGCATTCCTAGATTCAGTCGAGCACAGGTGGATTGAAGAGCTCGGCGGAATGAACCTATTCTTCGTCAAATCTGACGGCTCGATTGTGACGCCCGAATTGAGCGGTTCGATTCTCGAAGGAATTACACGGGATTCCATCTTGACGATTGCTCGCTCCTTGGGCCACCAGGTCACCGAACGTCGCATCAGCATCGACGAATGGCGCGATGAAGCGGCATCAGGTGAGATCGTCGAGATTTTCGCTTGCGGAACTGCTGCGGTCGTGACGCCTATCGGTCGACTGAAATGGAGCGACGGAAGCGTCAAAACAGGTGACGGACAGCCGGGCGCAGTCACGATGAAGATCCGCCAAGCGTTGGTGGACATTCAATACGGTCGCGCAGAAGACTCCTACGGATGGACAACCAAGGTTTTCTAAGCCGTGGGAAATAACGAATGGGACGCTAGGAGATTTCTCCCGGCGTCCAATTCGTTTACGTTACTGAGGGGCTGTGCTGTCCTAAGAGTTTTAGAACTGGACTGTCGGCACGGTCTCGTTTCCTTCTGGCGCTTGGTAAAACTCGCGATCTGAAACGCTGGCAAGGCCGGCAAAGAACATCCACGGAATCGTCTTGACGAGTTCGTTCAAGACCCGAACGGCGTCGTTGTAGTACTGGCGTGCGAAGGCGAGTTTGTCTTCGGTGTCCTTGAGGTCGGCTTGCAACTGTAGGAAGTTAGCAGACGCCTTGAGGTCAGGATATGCCTCAGCGACAGCCATGACGTCGACGATCGCGCGGCCCAATTCCGCTTCGGCAGCAGCACGATCGGCAACTGAACCGCTGCTTGCGGCCTTATTCACCGATGAGCGGGCTTCAGTGACCTTTTCAAATACGCCTCGTTCATGTTCGGCATAACCCTTGACAGTATTGACGAGGTTCGGAATGAGCTCGGCACGCCGTGTGAGTTGAACATCAATCCCGCCAAGGGCCTCTTCGGCACCGATATCAGCTTTCCTGAGCTTGTTGAACGCAACAATCCCGAAGAAAATCAGCCCAATCAGGAGGACAATAATGCCACCAAATATGAGGCCAAATATTCCGAGCGCCGACGATGCCATGTGTTTCCCCTTAACCTGGTTGATTAATAGAACTCTACTGGTTTGCCGTTGTGGACTTCACCAGGAACCACCGCCACCACCACCGCCACCGCCGCCGCTGAATCCACCACCGCCACCGCTGGAGGACGATTGTGTCGCTTGGTATGCAGAGATTGAAGACGAAACTGCCGAGTCAAAACTCGACACAGTTGAGGCGATCGCTTGAGAGGTGGTCATCCCCGCGTATACAGGCAGCCAATTGGGTGAAGGCGGTTCTTCTGCCATCGCAACTTTGTAGCGATTGGCCCAATCGTCAGCCACGCCAAATGCGATCGCGAACGGGATGTAAGACGTGTACAAGTCCTTTCGTGCCGAGAACTGAAAGCGATCTTCTGCCGATGGCGTAGTCAGGAAACGTTTAAACCCTCCCGCTTTTGACCAAAGTTCTCGTCCGGCAGTCGTGCGTCGCTGCCCGGTTCCACTCGCAAACAAGCCGAGCCCACCAATGACATACATGCCAAATGGCGCGGCCCAGATTGACGGAATCGGTACAAAGATGAGCACCGCAGCAACAATCGCAGCCCCGATGGCGGCGAAAGCAGCCGTGGACTCCTTCCAAGCTCCCTCGGTATATCCAGATGAGCGAGCCCAATTACCCACTTCGGTAGAAATCTCTTCCTGAGCTTGCTTGAGCGCCAACCCTGCCGCTACCGATCCATCAGCATGGAATTGCGTGCCATTGGACAGGATCCCCAACTTCGTGCCGAATGCCAGAGTAACCGGATCGAGTTGTTTGAGAGTCGCGGAATCGATCTGGCTCGTGATGGTCCAGTCAGACGGACCGTCCTGTTCCAAGCGAATCGCTTTTTGCTCAGCGAGGTACATCAACGTGGCAACGAGATAATCACGCCCGGGAGTCTCGTCGACGATGTACTTGGTCTGGACTGGGCCAATTCCCGCAGGCGGCTCGTACATGAGCGGCAAACCAGGCTCGACTTCGCGAGCCCTTCGCGCCAGAACATACCCAAGGACCGTGGCTGCGAGACTGAGAAGGAGCGCGATAATCAAAAGCGCAACCGAGGATCCAAACACTTGGTCCCACGCGATACCCCAAGGACGTGTGACTTGGTTGGGAGCGGAAATCGGCATAACTCCGGCGAACCGAACGGGTGTGTTCGGGCCGAGATTGGCGGCAGAAATCGTGACCATCTGGCCGTCTATCGTGAACCTGCTGCACTCGGCCGCACTGCCAACGCGACAGAGCGTCTCGTCTGGTGCTTGGGGGAGGTTGATCGAAATATCTGCTTTGGTAATTGGCATCGACCAACCTGCGGCGAGCACTTGCCATTCGAAACGAGAATTCTTGCCATCGGGTGCAATCCCTCCATCGACCCGGTAGGCGATCTTGAACGTGTGAATGCCGGCTGAGAGATAGCGGTCAGGATCCCCAATCTTCGCCACTCTAAATTGACGACCGTTCTCCCAAAGCATTTCGTATGGAGCATCGTGGCCATTCAAAGAAATTGAGATGTCGCGAGGTATGTAACGAACGTGGGGGTTTTTGGCGTCGGCGATATCCCAATAGCGGAAGATTCCGTGCCGACCTTCAGGGAACTCGGCCACGATCGTCTCGACTGCCCTGACAGTACCGTCACGCGCGACGTCGTATCTAGCCGAATAATCCGTAATTGTGACAGGGTCCGGTGCGCTTGGCGCCGATTCGGTTCGCGGAGGTGAAAAGACCGCAGGCGCGGTGATGCCAACGATCAATACCGCTAGGAGTACAAACCTCACGATGTTCCGGATCATGGGGTTGATCTTAGGCCCAAAGCACGTAGCTTTTCCCTAAGTGCGCGACCGAGAACGCTCACCCAGTTCGTCGGGCTACCACGAACC
>CALMUY010000093.1 GCA_937873005.1 uncultured Aeromicrobium sp.
GTTTGGAGCCGGAACGACAGGCAGTCGGGTCTTCAACGGAACCTATGCAGGGCACCGGGCGGTCGAGCAGATACTGTGTGAATTCTATGGCATGAATCATGCGATGGTATTCTCTACAGGTTACCAAGCGAATCTGGGGATAATCTCAACGATCGTCGGCAAGGGCGACTATATTCTCTTGGACATCGACAGCCATGCTTCCATTTGGGATGGATGCAAGATGAGCGACGCTGAAGTCGTGCCCTTCAAGCACAACAACAGCAGTGCGTTAGAAAGGCGCTTGAGCCGCATGCCTGCTGATGCGGGGAAACTCTTGGTGCTGGAAGGCGTCTACTCGATGCTCGGAGACGTGGCGCCGCTAAGGGAAATGCTCGGTATTGCCAAGAAATATGGCGCAATGGTTCTTGTAGACGAGGCCCATTCGATGGGTGTTCTGGGTCGCAATGGGCGAGGTGCCGCCGAGGATCAGGACTGCCTCGACGAGGTTGATTTCATAATCGGGACATTTTCAAAATCCGTGGGAACGGTCGGGGGATTTTGCATCTCGAACCACCCGAAGTTCGAAATAATGCGGTTAACCTGTCGACCCTACGTATTTACGGCCAGTCTTCCTCCAAATGTCGTCGCAGCCGCCTGTACATCAATCAAGAAACTTGCGCACGCTCGCGAAAAGCGGAGGCGGCTATGGGAGAATTCGCGGACCTTGCACGAGGGGTTGAAGACAGCAGGCTTCCAGTTGGGCGTCGACGAGCCTCAAAGTGCCATTATCTCGTTGATCATGCCCAGTCTGAAACGCGGCATTTTGTTCTGGAGCGCGCTACTGGATGAAGGCTTGTACGTGAACCTAGCGCGCCCGCCCGCTACGCCGGCACATATGACATTGTTGCGGTGCTCGCTTTGTGCCGACCACACGTTGGATCAGGTTAGGCAAGCCATTGATATATTTACTCGAGTCGGATTGACCCAATCGCTCATTCCATATCGCGATCAGCGTAATGATTAGACTGGATTCACTGGATTCACTGGATTCAATGGATTTACCAACCGCGTCCAACTGAGGTGGGGCGAAAAGGGAAACCGGCCGAGCCACCAAGAGTATCGAGGCCGACTGCTCGGCACTATCGGTCGATAGGCTCGAGACCAGTTATGCTGTGCTCCTTTCGTAGCGACGCAATCTTGCGTCAAGGCGACGCACCATATTGTGGAGGAGGATCGCAATGAAACTTGCCAACTTGAGCAGTCGCTCAGGATTGCTAGCAGCCGCGGGTTGCTGCTTTCTGTTGTGGGGTGGTGAAGCGCTTGCCAGTGATCGGGGTTTAATGGCAGCGCCGGTGGTCTCAAATGCTGGGGGCGAACAGTGTCGCGCGACAGCCCGTGTCAAAGTGCCAACGCCCAAGACACTTTCTGCTGGAATGTTTCAGTCAAAGTTGATTGTCGAAAACCTTGAAAGAATGTCTTCATTCTACAGTGAAGTCCTCCAAACATACCAAACAAAGCACTTCACTTCCACGATGAATATGCGCCCCATGGAAGAAAAGATGTTCGAATCTCCCAATGGAGTTGGCCATCCTCTTGTTCTAATCCGGTTCTTGGACAGTAAGCATATTAGCCACGGCCAGGTCGTTCTTGTTTTCTTTACAGATGACATGGATGCCTTCATCAGCCGAGTCCAGCAATGTGGCGGGCGGGTAACCGAGCGCCGCGATGATACTGAACACAAGGTAAGAATCGCTTTTTGGTACGATCCAGAGGGCAACCTAGTTGAGACGGTTCAGTTAGGGTATGAGCCGCAGGCGAAATAGGCTCAACCGACTGGGCGGCCGTGAGGAGAGGAGTGTCGTCCTAGGCTCAGGACTCACTGATCAGAGCCAGATGAGCACGTTGGCGGCCAGTGGGAGTGCGGAGAATTAGACGGTTGGGCAGCGTGGCAGCGTGTTGCCACGCGGCGCCAGTCCTTCAGGCGGCCCAACATGATCGCGATGCGGTTACGCCGTTTGTACCGCCGCTTGTCGTATTTGACGGGCAGAGATCGGGATTTGCGGCCCGGAATGCACGGTTTTATGCCCTTTTGTTCCAGCGCATCTC
>CALMUY010000094.1 GCA_937873005.1 uncultured Aeromicrobium sp.
GTTTCAAAATCGAACGGCAAGCCAGCGGTGGGCAGTTGCTGGAACATGAGCGCCCGGTTCGAGGCGTAGCCGGTTTCATCACCGCCCCAGAACGGCGAGGACGCGCTGAGCGCCTGAAAGTGCCCGTAGTGGGTGAGCAGCGCCCGGCTGATCGGCAACACTTTGTCACGGTCTTCGATCCCCACATGCACGTGTACGCCATAAATCAACATCTGCCGGCCCCACCATTGGGTGCGGTCGATGAGGGTTGCGTAGCGTTCTTTGTCGGTGACCTTTTGTTGGGTCCACCGCGCGAAGGGATGCGTGCCGGCACACATGAGTTCCACGCGTAGCGGGTCGGTCACTTCACGCACGAGTTTGATGCCATGTTCGAGGTCGGCCATCGCTTCAGCGACCGTGTTACACACGCCTGTCACCACTTCGACCGTATTGAGCAAGAGTTCTTGGCGGATATGCGGATGTTCGCCGCCGTCTTCAGGAGCCACCGCATCCAACACGGTTTGTGCCACTTGCCGTAAATCGCCGGAGTCTTGGTCAACGAGCGCGAGTTCCCATTCGACGCCCAAGGATGAGCGTGCGGATTTGGCGAAATCGATCTTCACTGTGGCTCCTTCCCCACCTGGACGGTTGATCTGAATGTCAGTAACGCTTTTGTTGGCCACTAGTGACAGAGTAGGACACATGCCCGGTACAAATCTCACACGCGTAGAAGCCACCGAACGTGCCTCAATCATCACGACTCACCATTACGAGGTCAACCTTGATTTGACGGTGGGTGCCGAACGTTTCGGTTCGACCACTCGGATCGAATTCGATGCCGTCCCCGGATCGTCGACGTTCGTTGATCTTGTGGATGCCGAAATCGATTCGATCGTGCTCAACGGCGAATCTGTCGATGTTGCGTATTACCAAGACAGTCGTATCGCCTTGAGCGGATTGAGCGACAGCAATGAACTCGTCGTGACTGCCACGTGCGCCTATTCGAACTCCGGCGAAGGCTTACACCGTTTCGTCGATCCGGTGGACGACCGCGTGTACTTGTATACCCAGTTTGAGGTACCTGATGCCCGGCGAGTTTTCGCTACTTTTGAACAGCCCGATTTGAAAGCGACGTTCACGTTTAATGTAACTGCGCCGGCGCATTGGGCAGTGGTGTCGAACTCCCCCACGCCCGAGCCGGTCCCGCTTGATGCCGATCGTGCAACCTGGCATTTCGCGCCGACTCACACCATGAGCACCTACATCACAGCGCTGGTTGCTGGCGAATATCACGAAGTGCGCGATGTCTACTCGGGTGATTTCGAAGACATTCCACTTGGTGTTTTCTGTCGCCAGTCTTTGGTCGAGTTCCTTGACGCGGACGACATTTTCGAGATCACGAAGCAGGGCTTCGGCTTCTTCGAGGGTGCCTTCGAGATGGCGTACCCGTTTGGCAAATACGACCAACTCTTTGTGCCCGAATACAACATGGGCGCGATGGAGAACGCCGGTTGTGTTACGTTCCGCGACGAAATGATTTTCCGTAGCCGCCAGACCGTCGCCGCCTATGAGCAACGCGCGAACACGATCTTGCACGAAATGGCTCACATGTGGTTCGGCGATTTGGTGACGATGCGCTGGTGGGATGACTTGTGGCT
>CALMUY010000095.1 GCA_937873005.1 uncultured Aeromicrobium sp.
CGATTGAAGGACACCAGGGCCCCGGCTCGGCGGTCGCAGTCGAAGGCGTTTTGTCTGGCTTGACGGTTGTCGCGACCGGCACACTCGATGGATTCACGCGCGACGGAGCCAAAGAAGCGATCATCAATGCTGGCGGCAAAGCGGCATCGGGCGTAAGTAAGAAAACCGACTTCGTGGCCGCCGGGCCAGGGGCGGGCTCCAAGCTGGCAAAGGCAGAAGAATTGGGTATTCGAGTGCTTGATGCAGCCCAGTTCGCGATTCTCGTGACGCAAGGGCCGGGCGCACTCGACTAGCCGTGCGTTTCGCTCCGTAGTCAGTTACTAGACTTGGGGAATCATCCCGACACCAACCGTGAAGGATTCCCATGTCTGAGTCCAGCCAGATCACGCGCGAGGAAGTTGCTCACGTGGCAAACCTCGCCCGGATTGAGTTGACCGAAGCAGAGCTAGACCATTTGCGGTCTGACCTCGACGCCATTCTTGAGCATGTCAAAGTCGTGCAGTCTGTGGTCGACGCCGATACGCCCGCAATGAGCCACCCGATTCCGGTGACCAACGTTTTCCGGCCAGACGTGCACGTGCAGGGTTTGACCTCCGACGAAGCGCTCGCTGGCGCGCCCGAAAGCGAAGAACAACGATTCCTCGTGCCACGAATCTTGGGGGAGGACTGACATGACTGACTTGACGAAGGCAACGGCTGCCGAACTCAGTACTTTGCTTGCCAACAAAGAAGTCACTTCGCGTGAAGTGACTCAAGCGTCCCTTGACCGCATCGCAGCCGTGGATGGCGAAATCCATGCGTTTTTGCACGTGTCGAACGAGAAAGCACTCGCTGACGCCGATGCAGTAGACGCCGCTCGCGCGGCAGGCGAACCACTCGCACCGCTGGCAGGCGTACCGATCGCAGTCAAAGACGCGCTCACCACGATCGGCATTCCGACAACCTCTGGTTCACGCATCCTCGAAGGCTGGGTGCCGCCCTACGATGCAACCGTCGTGGCAAAACTTAAGGCCGCAGGGATGCCCATCCTCGGCAAGACCAACATGGACGAGTTCGCGATGGGCTCATCCACCGAACACTCTGCCTACGGGCCGACCCGCAACCCGTGGAACACAAACGTGATTCCGGGCGGTTCCGGTGGCGGTTCGGCTGCTGCCGTGGCTGCTTTCGAAGCGCCACTGGCGATCGGTTCAGACACGGGTGGTTCCATCCGTCAGCCGGCTGCTGTTACCGGCACAGTCGTAGTGAAGCCCACCTATGGTGGCGTCCCGGGCTACGGCCTGATTGCATGGGCGGGCAGCCTCGATCAAAGCGGTCCAGTTTCTGGGAGAGTCCTTGATGCGGCGTTGTTGCACGAAGTCATCGGCGGACACGATCCCAAAGACTCGACGAGCCTTGAAAACCCAGCAACCGGATTTGTTGCAGCCGCGAAACGCGCCGACCTGACTGGCGTGCGGGTCGGCATCGTCAAGGAACTATCCGGCGAAGGATTCGACGCAGGCGTCAAGCAACGCTTCGAAGAAGCAGTCGCACTGATGACTGCCGCCGGCGCCGACATCGTTGAAGTCTCGTGCCCAAGTTTCGTTCATGCGCTCGCCGCCTACTACCTCGTATTGCCGAGCGAAGCGAGCAGCAACCTCGCCAAGTTCGATGCCATGCGATTCGGACTGCGCGTATCGCCCGAAGGTACCGGCGAACCAAGCGCTGAACAGGTGATGGCCGCGACGCGTGACGCCGGCTTCGGTGACGAAGTCAAGCGTCGCCTCATTCTCGGAACGTACGCGCTGTCGAGCGGCTACTACGACGCTTACTACGGTTCGGCACAAAAGGTCCGAACCCTCATTGCACAGGATTTCGATCGCGTTTTCGCCGACGTCGACGTGCTCATGTCGCCAACCTCACCCACGCCGGCGTGGGAGTTGGGTGCCAAACTCGACGATCCAATGGCTATGTACCTGCAAGACATCGCCACGATTCCGGCGAACTTGGCCGGCATCCCGGGCATCTCGGTTCCCGCAGGCCTTTCCGACGGTCTTCCCGTCGGTGTTCAGTTCCTCGCGCCAGCGTTGGCCGACGATCGCCTCTACAACGCTGGCGCAGCACTTGAGCGCCTGCTCGTTGAAAAGTGGGGCACGCATTTGATTGGCCAAGCACCCGAGTTGGAGGTAGCACGATGACACAGACACTCGTTGACTTTGACGAAGCGTTGACTCGTTACGAACCTGTCATGGGCTTGGAGATTCACGTTGAACTCAATACGGCCTCCAAGATGTTCTGTGGCTGTTCGACCGAGTTCGGTGCCGATCCGAACACCCAAGTGTGTCCCGTGTGTTTGGGGCTTCCGGGTTCGCTTCCTGTCGTAAATGCGAAGGCCGTGGAGTCGGCGATTCGGATGGGTTTGGCGCTCAATTGTGAGATCGCCGAGTGGTGCCGCTTCGCGCGCAAGAACTACTTCTATCCAGACATGCCGAAGAACTTCCAGACGTCGCAATACGACGAGCCCATTGCATTCAACGGCTGGCTCGACGTCGAGGTCGACGGGGAAACGTACCGCATCGAGATCGAACGTGCGCACATGGAAGAAGACACCGGCAAGTCGCTGCACGTCGGTGGCAGCACTGGTCGAATTCACGGTGCTGACTATTCGCTGCTCGATTACAACCGTGCAGGTATTCCACTCATCGAGATCGTTACCAAGACGATCGAAGTTCCCGGCGATAAAGCCCCGGCAGTGGCCCGCGCCTACGTCAACCAGGTGCGCGACCTCATGCTCGCCTTGGGTGTCTCCGACGCACGCATGGATCAAGGTTCGTTGCGTGCGGACGTCAACCTTTCATTGCGCCCGGTCGGTACCACTGCTTTCGGCACCCGCAGCGAAACCAAGAACGTGAACTCGTTCCGTTCCGTTGAGCGTGCCGTGCGATACGAAGTCAGCCGCCACGCGGGAATCCTCGACGCTGGGGGGAGTGTCCTGCAAGAAACTCGGCACTTCCACGAGGCAGACGGTTCGACCTCGGCGGGTCGCGAAAAGTCGGATGCTGACGACTACCGCTATTTCCCAGAACCCGACTTGGCTCCCGTTGCGCCCTCACGCGAATGGGTTGAAGAGTTGCGCGGCACCTTGCCCGAACCTCCCACCGAACGACGCAAGCGTTTGCAGTCCGAATGGGGCTTCAACGATCTCGAAATGCGTGACACGATCGGTGCAGGTGCGCTTGAACTTGTGGTCGAAACGGTTGCGGCGGGTGCGGCTCCTGCCGCGGCCAAGAAGTGGTGGCTGGGCGAGTTGGCGCGTCGCGCTAAGGAAGACAGCGTTGAACTCGACGCAATGCCCATTACCGCGGCTCACGTCGCTGAGTTGCAGGGCCTGATCGAGTCCGGCCGGATCAACGACAAGATCGCGCGTGAAGTGCTCGACGGAGTTCTTAGCGGAGAAGGATCGCCTGAAGCTGTCGTCACAGCACGAGGCCTAGAAATGGTCTCAGACGAGGGCGCTTTGAGCGATGCGGTCGATGCTGCGATTTCTGCCAACCCAGATGTCGCACAGAAAGTACGCGACGGCAAAGTGGCGGCCGCGGGCGCACTGATTGGTTCGGTCATGAAAGACATGCGCGGACAAGCCGACGCGGGTCGAGTTCGCGAACTCATCCTCGAGAAATTGAGCTAACTAACAAGCACTCAACGCGAAGCGCCTCAGCATCGACCACACGGCCGGTTCTGAGGCGCTCGTGTTTTGTCCGTCAGCGTTTGTGGACAAGAGCTTCGACATACGTGCGTGCGGCCGCAGGTGCATAGTCGATGAACAACGCTGGTTCGACGAGTTCGAGTTCCATCAACATGGGCGCACCCGTTTCGTCGAGAATCACGTCAACTCGGCTTTGCACAAGGGCGTGGCCGGTAATGCGTTCAGCGGCCGCATTGACTTCTCGAGCAAAATCAATGACTGCTGCATCGACCGTGACTCCCCGCAATCCGCCCGGGAACGTCGCGCCGGGTGCCGGGACCTCGTCGGCGGTCAAAAGCGGCGGTTTACGGACCGAATGTGAGTATTCGCCGTCAAAGAAATAGTTCGCAAACTCGCCGATCTCGTCGATCGATGCCACGTACGGCTGCGTCATCGTGTGGTGGCCGGCCGCCCTCAATTCAAGCGCGTGCTTGAGGGCAGCATCCGCAGTCGTCCAGTGGGCCGTGTTTGCCGAACCTGAAGAAATGGTGGGCTTGACGACCCACGAGCGATGCTCGCCAAGTTCTGCTCGCGTTGTGATGTCCCACATTGTCTCGATGACCCGAACGCCAGCCTCGGCCAGTTCGCGCAAATATGTCTTATCGCTATTCCATTCAACGATGTCGGGATGGTTGACGAGGCGGTCGCCAATGGAGTGGCACCACGTGACGAATTCATCTCGCCGACGTGTGTAGTCCCAACAAGATCGAATCGCGACGACGTCGAATGCAGTCCAATCGACGGTAGGGTCGTCCCAGATCGCTACTTCGGCACGATGGCCGAGAACTTCGGCCGCCGCGATCAGTTGGGGCAGGTCGGTGTCGCCAGCATGATCCGCGGCGCTACTAGCGAGGGCAATATCCACGTCTGCACACTAGCCAACGAGCCCGAGTTTGGGGGAGTGCGCCATCGTCTTCAAGCGTTCGTGTCGGGATGCCTCATTTACCCGGACTGGCTCGGTCGTATGGTGTCTCTATGGCTGAATCCACTGAGAACCCCGGAATTGACATCAAGCCCCGCAGTCGCGACGTCACGGACGGCGTCGAACGCGCAGCGGCGCGAGGAATGCTCCGTGCTGTCGGCATGGGCGACGACGACTGGGTAAAGCCACAAATTGGCGTCGCGTCCAGTTGGAACGAAATCACTCCATGCAATTTGTCGCTTGACCGGCTGGCGAAGTCCGCCAAAGAAGGCGTTCACACGGGCGGCGGCTATCCACTCGAGTTCGGCACAATCAGCGTGTCCGATGGCATCAGCATGGGCCACGAGGGCATGCACTTTTCCCTCGTGAGTCGTGAAGTCATCGCCGATTCAGTAGAAACCGTCATGATGGCTGAACGCCTCGATGGTTCGGTTTTGCTCGCAGGTTGCGACAAGAGTCTGCCAGGCATGTTGATGGCTGCCGCGCGTCTCGACCTAGCCAGTGTCTTTTTGTATGCCGGATCCACGATGCCGGGCAATCTTGACGGTCAAGACGTGACCATCATCGACGCGTTTGAGGGCGTCGGTGCCTGCGTCAAGGGTCTCATTTCGCGCGAGCAACTCGATCGCATCGAACGCGCCATCTGTCCCGGTGAGGGCGCTTGTGGCGGTATGTACACGGCCAATACGATGGCGTCGGCTGCGGAAGCGCTCGGCATGAGTATCCCCGGATCGGCCGCTCCTCCTGCGCCTGACTCGCGCCGTGACGACTACGCACGCCAATCCGGTGAAGCAGTAGTCAACCTACTGCGCAAGGGCATCACTGCCCGCCAGATTTTGACTAAAGAAGCGTTCGAGAACGCCATCACAGTCGTCATGGCACTCGGCGGATCTACCAACGCGGTCCTGCACTTGTTGGCGATTGCCCGCGAAGCCGGCGTGGACTTGACCCTCGAAGACTTCAACCGCATCGGTGACAAAGTCCCACACATTGGTGACCTCAAGCCGTTCGGCAAGTATGTGATGAATGACGTCGACAAAGTCGGTGGTATTCCGGTGATCATGAAGGCGCTGCTCGACGCGGGCCTCATGCACGGTGATGTCATGACCGTGACCGGCAAGACCATGGCAGAGAACCTTGCCGACATCGAAGTCGATCTCGACG
>CALMUY010000096.1 GCA_937873005.1 uncultured Aeromicrobium sp.
CCCGCGACCCCCCCTGCCCCGATTTCAGAGTGTCCACGAGGTGTATCCGCTGGCCCCGCAGGACTCCCCGCCACGGCAGCCGCCTCAGCCGCGGCCGCTAACTCATCGGCCTTGCGCTGAGCCGCTTCTGCCGCCGCTTTCGCAGCCTCAGCAGCCTCAAGAGCCTCTTGCAGTTCCTCGTTGGGGGTTTCAGACGACGCCATAGTGTGAGCCTATCTAGGAAACGCGTCTCACGGTTTAGACTCTTGAATGTGATCTTTCGACGAGTGGGCGACGGGCGCCCGTATCCCGATCATCGTCTGACGTCCGGCGACTGGGCGAAAATCCCGCCCACCCAAGTCCGACTCGACGATCTGACCACCACGAAATCACAACTTGACCTCGTCTCATTGCTCGACGACGACTCCACCTTCTATGGGGATTTGTTCGCCCACGTCATCAGCTGGAACGGTGAACTCTTCCTCGAAGACGGTCTCCATCGTGCCCTGCGAGCAGCTTTCCAACAGCGAACCATGCTGCACGCCCGAGTCCACACGATCGGCCGCAACGGATGAGCAAAGCGAAAGAGCGTTCGGTACTTTTTGGTGCGATCGCGGTGTTCGTGGGCGCGCTCATCCTTGGGCCGATGCTGCTGACCGCGCAACCCAAAGCACCACCAGCAGTCCCCACGTGCGAAGAACGCACGATCCAACCGGGCCAATCGCTGCCCAGCAACTACCTGACCGTCAACGTCTACAACGCGAGCAAGAAGTCAGGTGTTGCAAACAGGGTGCGCATCAACCTGGAACGCAAAGGGTTCCTTGGCGGATACGTGGGGAACAACCCCGGTGCCCTGCAACCCAAAAACGTCATGATCCTGACGCAAGACCCCAGCGACCCGCGCATCGCGCTCGTCGCCGCCCAGTTCAAAGGCAAAGTCGAATACGCCGCAGCCGACTTCGATAAGCGAAACGGCATCAGCGTCCTCGTCGGACCGGATTTCAAGGGTGTGGATCCGAAGACCCCAACTTCGGTCAAAGTGAAGGTCCCCGTCGAGGTGTGCATCCCGACGATCGACCTGCCGTAACGATCGACTTGGGTCAGTTCGTGTGCGCGATGATTTCCCGGACGGCGCGTGCGTAGCCTGCAACCCCTTCGCCCACGACTTTCACGGCTGCGATGTCGCTGATGTACGAGTGGTGACGGAATTCTTCGCGCTCGTACACGTTCGAGATGTGAACTTCCGCAACCGGCAGACCCACGCCAGACAGCGCATCGCGCAACACCACCGACGTGTGGGTGAGCCCACCTGGATTGATGACGATCGCGGTGCAATCGGCCCTGGCCGCATGAATCGCGTCGATCAATACGCCTTCATGGTTGCTCTGCACCGCACGCACGTCCCAACCCGACTCGGCAGCAGTTGCTGCAACGAGCGATTCGACATCTGCGAGCGTCGCTGACCCGTAAATCTCAGGCTCACGTGTACCGAGCAAGTTCAAGTTCGGGCCATTGACCAGCAGCAAGCGTCGCGTTTCCATGCCCCAACGCTAGCGCGGTTTGTCACCTGCCCGGGTAAGTGCAGACGTAGGTGTCGTGGACGAAGCATCAGAATCGATCGAACACTCACAAGAAACTCCAAGGTTGATCTGACCCTTCTCAAAGGTGGGCTTGGTGAAGTGATTCCAGAAGTTACGAGTGAATCTGGAGTTTTTCCCATGTCTCAGTACGTCCTTTACGCCGCGAACCTGATCGCCATCACCGTGCTGGTTTTCGGGTTCTTCTTGCGTCGGCATCGGCGTCCGGAACTCATCGTCGCCTACCTGACCACCAACATAGGCGTCTTGGCCGTGACCACAGCGCTCGGCACCAGCACTATCGGCGCCGGACTTGGCCTGGGGCTTTTCGGAATCTTGTCGATCATCCGGCTGCGTTCGGAAGAACTCACCCAAACCGAAGTTGCCTACTATTTCGCGGCACTCACGCTCGGTCTGCTGGGAGGCCTGGGAGCGACCTCAACATACGTGGTCTTGGCGCTGATGGCGTGCGTGCTGCTGGCCATCGCCATCGGCGATCACCCACGAATCGCAGTCCGCACCGAACAACAGTCGATGCTCCTCGAACGCGCAATCATTGACCAGGCTGAAATAGAAAACCACCTCGAGACGCTGCTCAAGGCACCCATCAGCTCGGTCAAAGTCATCAAGACCGACATCGTCAACGACACGACACTCGTTGACGTCCGCTATCGGGCCGTGCGTCAGACCGACCCCCGCGGTGGCCGAAAACTGACCCGCGATGCGGCCAAGGCGTGAACGCCATGTCGACCCCCACGAGAACCCTCGACCGGCTGACGGCATCTTTCGAATCGATCGAGCTTGAGCGACTTGTTTCGAGAGCGGGACTGCTCGCTCGCACGGACCGCAAATACTTGCTCCCGACATCCGCCTTGCCCGAACTCTTCGCCCGCATCGATCAGTCAACACGAGTCCTGGAGATGGACCAGCAGCGGTCATTTCGCTACCGGTCCCGCTACTTCGATACCCCCGACCGGGACAGCTTCTACACGTCTGGCCGTTCCCGACGAGGCTGATGGAAAGTGCGGACTCGCACCTACGAAAACGATGGCAGCACGTGGCTCGAAGTGAAACGGCGAGGCCCACGTGGCACCACCAACAAGCGCCGCATCCGGCACCCAGAATCGGATCGCCTCAGTGCTGCGGGGGTCGAGTTCGTGAGCGAAATAGTGAGCCCCGAAGTCGCTGGCCAACTCGTGCCCGTACTCGAAACCGCATACACGCGGACGACGCTGTTCCTGCCCGCGGAAGAGTCCCGGGTGACGATCGACTTCGATCTTTATTGGGTAGATGCCGCTTTCGGCGAGACTGTGAACCTGCCTGATGCGGTCATCATCGAAGCGAAAACCGGCTCAACACCAACATCCGTAGACCGCCACCTCTGGCGACTCGGGCATCGACCAGTTCGCATCTCAAAGTTCGGTGTCGGCATGGCCGTCCTCGACCCCCAACTCTCACGCCTCAAATGGCATCGCGTCATCGAAAACAACTTCACAAACCCACACGCGCAAGCGTCAAGAAAAGGAATTGCAGCATGAAAACTCCATGGATCAAACGGTCGATCGCTTCGAGCGCGTGTCTGCTCGCGCTCGCGACTGCGAGCGCTTGCTCGAACGGCACGTCCACGAATGCCGAAAACACGAATGAAGTTGTCAAGGCAACGACGTTCACGAGCCCGGCAGAAACGCACGCGGACGCTAACGACGGCGACTATGAAACCGCAGGGGCCACGAAGATCACCTTGCGCAACGGAAACAGTTCCGTCTCAGGCAAGAACGCCAGTGTTAAAGGCGACACGGTTACGATCACTGCTGGCGGAACCTACATCCTTTCCGGAGCGCTCAGCAACGGGCAAATCGTGGTCAATAGTGATACGCAAACGAAAGTGAAACTCGTCCTTGATGGCGTGAACATCACCTCCAAAAAGAACTCGCCGATAGTGATCGAGGCAGCTGATGAAGTCGTCGTGATCACGGCTGAGGGGTCGACGAACTCGCTCGCGGACTCGACTGCGTCTGCTGCTGATGACGGAGAAGAAGACGCCCCCACGGCGACGCTCTTTTCGATGGCTGACTTGACCCTTGCCGGTACGGGAACCCTCAACGTGACAGGTGCCAGCAACGACGCCATCGGTAGCAAAGACGGCCTCGTGGTGTTGTCGGGAACCCTCAAGGTGAACGCCAAAGACGATGGCGTGCGCGGAAAAGACTACGCCGTCATCCAGGGCGGAAAACTATCGATCAAGGCCGGCGGCGACGGCATCAAATCCGACAACGAGAACACCGATGAACTCGGTTGGGTTCAACTCGATAAGGGCACCGTGAACGTGTCGGCCGGCTCCCAAGGTCTGGACGCAGTCGGGGCCGTCAACATCGCCGACGGCGA
>CALMUY010000097.1 GCA_937873005.1 uncultured Aeromicrobium sp.
TCGCCCGTGGCCCCTCGGGGGGGGCGGGGCCAAAACCACCGGGCCCGCGGACCAACCGAGTCGAAAAGCCGGGGAAAGAAACACCGCGCGCCGCGGGGCCCGCCGCAGCCGCCTCGATCGCGTCGAAGGTGCGCGCGGTCAAGAACAAGTCACTCGCGGCCCGCTGATCCAAGCGCGGCAAAAGAGACAAAGAAATAACCGCCGGGGCAAGCCCTAAGCGCACTTCAGTGAGCGAAAAGTTTCCCGATTCAGCCGCAAAAACAATGTCGGCCGCACCCACAATCCCTAACCCACCAGCACGCCCCGGCCCCGCCAGCACAACCACAACCGGCGTTCGTGCCGCCAAAATCTGGCGCTGCAAAGAAATCAACGCCTGCGTGCCCTGGGTCATCGCTCCGTCGGCCGCCTCCGACAAATCTGCACCCGAACAAAACACCCGATGCGCCGAACGAATCACAATCGCTAACACGTCTGGATCAGCCTCGGCCGTGGTCAAGTGCCCAACCAGTTCGGTCACCAACTGGCGGCTCAAAGCATTGCGGTTGTGCTCGCTGTCAAGCGTGATCGTGGCAATTCGATCGGCCACATCGAGATGTACGAGTTCGGTCATAGCCCTACCTTCCCACTTTCAACGTGCTCAATACGACTTCGGCAGACCAAGCGAGAACTGGGCCACGAAGTTCAACGCCATCTCGCGGCTTACTGGCGCGATCCGACTCAACCGCGAAGCCACCAGCGCTGGCGCTAAACCAAACTCATTTGTTAAGCCATTGCCGCCGTGAGTTTGGATCGCCTGGTCAACCGCTTCAGAAGCAACCTCACCGGCACTGTATTTGGCCATGTTTGCCGCTTCGCCCGCACCCAATAGGTCACCCTGTGCGAGCAATGCGGCAGCTTTCTGAGTCAGCAGGCGAGTCATTTCCATCTCGATCTTGAGCTTCGCCAAAGGATGTGAAATCGCTTGATGCGCACCGATCGGACGACCCCACACCTCGCGATCCTTCGCATAGGCCACCGCTTTGTTGATCGCCCACCGTGCCGTGCCGGTACTCATAGAAGCAGCCATGATGCGTTCAGGGTTCAAGCCAGCAAATAACACTTCAAGTCCGTTGCCTTCACTACCCACCAGCGCATCGGCTGGGAGGCGGACATCGTCAAAAAACAGCGTGAACTGCTTCTCCGGCGAGATGATGCCCATGTCGATTTGATGCTTGCTGAATCCTTCAACGTCCGTCGGCACCATAAATAAAGCGGGCTTGAGTTTGCCGCTCTTGGCATCCTCGGTCCGCCCGATCACCAGCACGTGACTGGCTTCATCGACTCCAGAAATGAAGGTCTTGGAGCCCTTCAAGATCCAGCCGTCTTCACTGCGGCGAGCCACCGTAGTGAGATTGTGTGAGTTCGATCCAGCATCAGCCTCGGTGATCGAAAACGCATAGGTGGCGGTGCCATCGGCCAAACCTGGTAGCCAACGTTGCTTTTGTTCTTCGGTGCCGAAATGGGCGATCACGGTGCCCACGATCGCAGGCGACACCACCATCATTAAGAGAGGGCAGCCGGCGGCAGCTAGCTCTTCGCATACTGCCGCTAGGTCACCAATTTCTCCGCCCCCGCCGCCGTAGGCCTCAGGAATTGCGACGCCTAGGTAGCCGAGTTTGCCGGCTTCTTGCCACAACTCGGTGGTTTTGCGGCCAGTGGTAGCGGCTTCATAAAAGTACGATTCGCCATAGCGCGATGCCATCGCAGCAACGGCATGGCGCAAGGCAATTCGTTCGTCCGATTCAGTAAAGGCGTGGCTCATGCTTCGATTCCTTCTTCGATAATGGCGATCACTTCGCCGGACTGGAGTTGCTGCCCGACAGATGCGCGCAGTTCACTCACCACACCGTCGTAGGGCGCGGTGAGGGTGTGTTGCATTTTCATAGCTTCAAGCACAACGATCGTTTCTCCCTTGCTGACTTTCTGGCCTTCGCTGACGGCCACGTCGGTTACCGCTGCTGGCATGGGCGCAAGCAGCGAACCTTCAGCGACCACGTCGGCTGGGTCCACAAAAACCCGAACGGGTACGAAGCTGTGGGTGCCGGCTGGTCCGCTCACGTCGACGAATCCTTCGCCAACACTCACCTCGTAACGCTCGGTGAGACCGTCGCTTTCGAGCACGACTTCGTTGCCAGTCGCGCTGATCACAGAAACCTGATCCGTGGTGAGTCGCCCACGCGTGTTGCGGTAAGCGACCTGGAAGCCACCCTCGTATTCACGCACTCGCGGCTGGCTGGGCACATTCCGATAGGCCGCAGAAATCTGATTCAGCACTGGCGAACTCGTGGCTGCCGTTTGCGCTTCGGCCAAAGCGGCAGCAATCGCAGCCCGGTCAATTGCTTCGGTGTCCGTGGCCGAGAACCACAGAGCTTCGTTCTCTTCGAGCATGGACGTCCAGAGCTCAGCATTGCGCACTTCGCTAGCCGCGAGGATCTGCCGCAGCGCACCAATGTTCGTGACGAGTCCCGTGACGACCGTTCGGCGCAGCACATCATCGAGTTTGCGAATGGCCGTTGCGCGGTCGGGCGCATGGACGATAATTTTCGCGATCATTGCGTCGTAGTGGACACCGATTTCGCTACCTGCTTCGATCGCAGAGTCGACCCGCACTCCCGGCTCGTTTGGCACGTCAAAACGACGGATCACACCCGTTTGGGGTGTGTAATCGTTGGCGGGATCTTCAGCGTAGATCCGCACCTCAATCGCGTGCCCCTGCGGTTCACTCACATCACCCGTCAGCGGTTTACCTTCAGCGATGGCGATCTGCCAAGCAACCAGGTCGATTCCGTGCACCTCTTCGGTCACGGGGTGTTCCACCTGCAGGCGGGTGTTCATTTCGAGGAAGAACACTCGGTCGCCATCGACGAGGAACTCGACCGTGCCAGCACCGCGATACTTGACCGCCTTGGCCGCTTCGCGCGCAGCGATGTGAAGGGTGGTGCGAGCCTTCTCGGAGAGATTGGGTGCGGGTGCTTCTTCGACCACCTTTTGATGTCGGCGTTGGATTGAACAATCGCGATCGCCTACCGCCCAGACCGCGCCGTGCGAATCGGCCAGAATCTGGACCTCCACGTGGCGCGCTTTCGGCAGGTACGGTTCCACAAACACGGTGCCGTCGCCAAACGCCGATTGCGCTTCGTTGCGGGCGGTGGCGAGTTCTCGATCGAGATCGTCAAGACTCGTGACTACACGCATACCTCGACCGCCACCACCGGCGGAGGCTTTCACCAACAGCGGCAACTCTCTGGGCGTGATGCCATCGAGGTCAACCGACAGCACCGGTACTCCTGCTGCGGCCATGATTTCTTTGGCTCGAATTTTCGATCCCATCGAGTCGATGGCTTCGGGGCTGGGTCCTATCCAGGTCAATCCCGCAGCCTCAACAGCGCGCGCGAAGTCTGCGTTCTCGGATAGGAACCCGTAACCCGGATGAATCGCATCGGCTCCTGCGCGCTTGGCCGCCTCGATGATGAGGTCGCCGCGCAAATACGTGTCGGCGGGAGCGTTCCCTGGCAGCTGTACGGCCGTGTCGGCTTCACGAACGAAGGGCATATTCGCATCGGCGTCAGAGTAGACGGCGACGGTGCGGATACCGAGTTCGCGACAACTGCGGAATACGCGCCGGGCGATCTCGCCACGGTTGGCGACTAATACTGAGGTGATCACAGGCGGAACACTCCATATCCTTGAGCACCTTCGACGGGTGCAGTGTGAATGGCAGAGAGGCAGATTCCCAGGATGGTGCGGGTGTCACGCGGGTCAATGACGCCGTCGTCGTAGCCCATGCCGCTCGTGAAATAGGCGAGTGATTGTTCTTCGATTTGTTGTTCGACGTAGTCCTTGATTCCGGCGAACCCTTCAGCATCAAACACTTGGCCTTTGGATTCGGCCGATTGGCGGGCGACGATCTCCATCACGCCTGCCAACTGGGCTGGTCCCATGACGGCGCTCTTGGCACCGACCCAACTGAACATGAAACGCGGGTCATAGGCGCGGCCACTCATACCGTAGTGGCCCGCTCCGTAGGAGGCACCCATCACGATAGAAATGTGCGGCACGGTGCTGTTTGAGACAGCGTTGATCATTTGTGCACCGTGCTTGATGATGCCGCCCTGCTCATATTCGGCGCCGACCATGTAACCGGTGGTGTTGTGCAGGAACAACAAAGGCGTATTGCTTTGGTTCGCGAGTTGGATGAATTGTGCGGCCTTCTGTGCTTCTTGACTAAACAAGATGCCTTGGGCGTTCGCCAAGATCCCAATCGGATAACCGTGGATCTGAGCAAAGCCGGTCACGAGGCTCGAACCGTAGAGGGGCTTGAATTCATCGAATTCGGATCCGTCGGTGATGCGGGAGATGACTTCGCGCGGATCGAAGGGGATCTTGAGGTCGTCCGGCATGATGCCGAGAAGTTCCTCTTCATCGAGCAGCGGTTCGGGGTAGTCGACTTTTGCCGCAGGGCCTTTCTTGTGCCAATTGAGGCGGCGAATGATTTGACGGCCCAAACGGATTGCATCGTGTTCATCGACCGCAAGATAGTCGGCCAGTCCGGAAGTCTTGGCGTGCATTCGGGCACCGCCAAGTGATTCATCATCGGACTCTTCACCGGTAGCCATTTTCACCAACGGCGGCCCACCGAGGAACACTTTCGCGCCACGGTCGACCATGACGACGTAGTCACTCATGCCAGGAATGTAGGCACCACCTGCGGTGGAATTTCCAAACACAAGCGCAACGGTTGGACGACGATCAGCACTGGCTTGAGTGATGTTCTTAAAGCTCGCCCCACCGGGAATGAAGATGTCTTTTTGGGTGGGCAGATCAGCACCACCGGATTCAACCAGGTTGATGGTGGGTAGTCGGTTTTCGTGCGCGATTTGTGCAGCCCTAAAACCCTTCTTCACGGTGACGGGATTCGAAGCGCCACCCTTGACGGTGGGGTCGTTGGCGATGATCATGCACTCCACACCCTCGACCACCCCGATACCGGTAACGATCGACCCACCGACGGTGAAGTCGGTGCCCCACCCGGCTAGTGCGCCCAACTCGAGGAAGGGCGTGTCAGGATCGAGCAACAACTCGATGCGTTCACGAGCCGTCAGTTTGCCGCGCCCGTGATGGCGGGTCACGTACTTTTCGCCACCGCCGGCGAGGGCTTTGGCATGTTGTTCCGCCAGATCGTCGATGCGTTCAAGCATGGCTTCGCGATACTGCTGATAGCTCGTCGATGTGGTGTCGACGTTGCTCCGCACAGCACTCATGTGGTTCTCCTTTGGTGTTTGTGCACCGATGAATTCAAGTTCATGTCAGTAGCCCAAAAGTTTCGCAGCGAGGTCTTTCATGACTTCGGTTGCGCCGCCGCCGATGCCGAGGATGCGCGCATCGCGGTAGTGGCGTTCGATTTCCGATTCGCGCATGTAGCCCATGCCTCCGAAGATTTGTACGGCTTCGTTCACAACGAACTCGACACAATCGACGGCTTGATTCTTTGCCACGACGGCATCGCGGATCAGCGTGAGATCGGACTTGTCAGTCGTCACGGAGCGTTCAAGTGCCGCTCTCGTCAGTGCACGAGCCGCCGCAGTTCGCGTATGCATATCGACGAGTTTGTGGCGAATCACCTGGCGCGCGATCAGGGGCCGCCCGAAGGTTTCACGCTCACGCGCATAGTCGACGGAGAGATCGAGTGCTCGTTGCGCAGTCCCATAGGCCTGAACCGCGAGGTTGAGCCGCTCGGAAACGAACTGTTGCATGACGAGGTAGAAGCCGCCGTTTTCTTCCCCAACGAGATTGCTGGCTGGAACTCGCACGTCTTCGAAATACAGTTCGGCCGTGTCCGAGCAGTGCCAGCCCATCTTGCGTAAGGAACGGCCTACCGTGAATCCGGGCGTGTTCTTGTCGATGACGAGCAGCGAGATTCCGCCGTGCCCGGCCTCACCTGTGCGCACTGCCGTTGTCACGAAGTCTGCACGCACGCCAGAAGTGATGAACGTCTTGGCTCCGTTGACCACATAGTCGTCCCCGTCGCGAACGGCTCGGGTCCGAATGTTTGCCACGTCCGATCCGCCACCAGGTTCGGTGACGCCGAGGGAACCGATCAGTTCGCCCACGAGCGTTGGTCGCACATAGCGTTCGATCAGTTCGCTGTTTCCTGAATCGATGATGTGCGGGGTCGAGATCGAATGGGTAAATAGGCTAGCCTGCAGGCCCGTCGAGCCACCCGCGGCAAGCATCGCTTCGGTGGCGATTGCCGCGTCGATCTTGGTGCCACCGTCACCGCCGACGTCTTCGGGAAACCCGATGGCCAATAGGCCAGCTTCAGCGGTGCGTTTGTGGAGTTCGCGCGGCAGTTCGCCAGCGTCTTCCCACTCGGCCAAATGCGGTACGACTTCACGACGCGTGAACTCAGTTGCGGCTGCGCGCAAGGCGATGCGTTCGGCTGTGTCCCACTCACTCATGAATCAAGTCCTCTTCAACGTCGACGAGTCGGGCACGCAACCATTCGCCGAGTGCTTTTGCTTGGGGGTCGTGGCGGGTTCCTGCGGCGACACCGTCACCGAGGATGCCGTCGATGACGATGTTGATCGCCTTGATGCGCGGCAAATAGGTGACGCTCAGGTCCAAGTCACGCGCTTCGGGGAGGAGTTCGCGGATGCGCTCTGGGGTGAGTTCGGCGCATAGCCAGGCCCAGGCGCGGTCACGGTTCGGGTGGTCTGCGCCGATCCAGATGCCGATGTTCGCGTTTCCGCCTTTGTCGCCGGAACGTGCATGCGCCACGCGCCCGAGTGGAACGCGTTGTGTCTGCGCACTACTAGGTTCCCAAGTCGGGGGTATGTAAAGCGGCCCGGCTGCGCGAATGTCGCTCACGGACTCGGGCGTAGCAATCTGGCTCACGCTGCCGTCAGCGTGGGTGACTCGGTGCGGCACCTCGCTTTGCGACAGGTATCCGGCGGTGAAAACGCCGAAGGGTACGCCTGCTTTGGGCGGCGCGGTGACATGAAATCCGGGATAGGAGGCGAGTGCAATCTCGATCGCCGAGTTCGTAAAGGATCGGCCTACTTTTTCCGGGTCCATGCTCTTCACCGAGCAGCGATACAGTGCGGCCGCTTTTGCTTGGGTGTCTGGATCACTGTGGTCTGTGCGTTGCAGATCCCACTCGATGGACTCAGGCAGATTACGTGCCATCCCCGCTTCCATTTGGGCGCGGACCCACTCGGCTTTGTCTTCAATGTCGAGGCCGGTGAGGACAAACTCAACCACGTTTCTAAAGCCACCCAAACGGTTGATACCGACTTTCACACGACTGGGCGGTGGGCCACCGTGAACGTTCGTAATCAAGACTCGATCTGTTCCCTGCTGATTGAGTTCGATGCTGTCGAAGTGGACTGTGACGTCGGGGTTGTAGTAGCGCTCGTCTTGGATTTCGTAGACGAGTTGAGCGGTGACGGTGTCGATGGTGACGGCTCCGCCGGTGTCGGCATGCTTTGTGATGACGCTCGAACCGTCTGGCGCGATTTCCGCAATCGGGAAACCGAGTGGCTTCGTGCGGTCGAAACTTCGGAAGCCAGAAAAGTTTCCACCCGTGGCTTGGGTTCCGCATTCGATCACATGTCCGGCCACAACCGCGCCGGCGAGTGCATTGAATTGTTCGCGGCGCCAATCGAAGGTGTGAATAGCAGGTCCCACCACCACCGAGGCGTCGGTGACTCGACCCGTCACCACGATTCGGGCTCCGGCGCGCAGGGCATCTGCGATTCCGAAGGCGCCGAGGTAAGCGTTCGCGGCTAGCGCGTCAGGTGCGCCGAGTTCCGGTGCACGATCGCGGACATCGTCTCCGTCGACGTAGGCGATAGGAACGTCAATTCCCTGATCGAGTGCGAGCTCGCGAATTGCTCCGGCAAGTCCGCTCGGGTTGAGTCCGCCCGCGTTCGCAACGATGGTGACTCCACGCTCGTGGGCGAGTCGCAAGCTGTCCTTGAGTTGGCGCACGAAAGTTTTGGCGTAGCCCAGATTCGGGTCTTTCATCCGGTCCCGACCGAGGATGAGCATGGTGAGCTCGGCGAGGTAGTCGCCGGTGAGGTAGTCGAGTTGTCCGCCTTCGAGCATTTCGACCATGGCACTCGCGCGGTCACCGTAATAGCCGGAGCAGTTCCCGATTCTGGTGGGGCTCATTCACTGAGTGTGCCCCGAAACTCATTTACAGTCAAGGCTGACTGTAAATATGGTTAGGCTCGGTCAGCCAGTGGTTTGGGGTCGTTGCCTGGACCACCAGCAAAAGTTTGCGCAATGTCGAGCCAGTGATCGGCGGCAGCACCAGTCGCTCGTACATTCACGTCATCGCGGTGACGCCGACGAGTAGCCAAGAGCGCGAAGTCCCACGCATCGCCGGCCACACGTTCGGTGGCATCTTCTGGACCCCACGTCCACAACTCACCCGAAGGCGCAACAAGCTCAACACGCACGACCACATCGGGAGCCTGCTCACCGCGCATCATGTGCGCAAACGCAAAAGTCCGAACACCCAAATGGCAAACGTGACGGACCCGATCACTGGGAACTTTCTCCACGCCGAGCGCCTCAAACACGTCGTGGCTGTGTGCCCAGGTTTCCATCAGTCGCGCCGAAGCCATCGACATGGGAGACATAGGCGGGCCGTACCACGGGACCTTCTCTCCGTCCGGAACCGCAGTTAGCGCCTCAGCAAGGCCAAGCCGACCTTCTCGCCAATCGCTCAGCAGTTCTGCGGGCGAGGCCGCAGCGAAGCGGGCGGCTTCGTCATCGACGATCGTGTCGGCGCGCTCAATAAACTCAGCGATCTGAGCGTTGAACGCATCCGCGCCAGTCGCAGCCAAGACGGATTGACGATCCGTCCAATGCAGGTGGCCGATCTGGTGCGCCACTGTCCAGCCTTCCGGCGTTGTGACCACATCCCAGCGCCCGAGATTCGCGCTCACCACATCCTCGAGTTCTTGGCTTTCTGTTTCCAAGTCAGCCAAAACAACACCTAGGTCAGCCATTCCTACTCCAGTTCTCGTTCAAGGGTCTTCGCCCAGGTATCAAGGAGTATCCGACGGCGTTCCGAGTCGTCGTTCAAACTCTGCGCGAGCCCCAACCCACGCATCAAATCGAGGGTCAACTGTACGTACTGCCGATTACAACCTCGGCTCTCGTCAATGCCCAAGAGTTCAACGGTGGCGAAATGCAGTTCACGGCCGATCGCTCGCTCGAACGCGATCATCTCGACGCGCAAAGCGGCATCGGATCGCGCCGCTACCCATAGTTCCAGGGCAGCGAGAAAGACGGGACCCGTGAAATGCTCGCTCAACAAATCCAGAGCCTCGCGCACTCGATGTTCTTCGCTCAATTCTTGAGCTTTGACAGCCAGTTCTGAACGGCGCAATTCAGCCAAGTGCTCTACGGCTGCTTTAACCAGCTCGAACTTGTTGGGGAAGTGATGCAATTGAGCACCGCGACTCACGCCCGCTCGTCGACTTACTTCTGTCGTGCTCGTGCCTGACCAGCCATTTTCGACGAGCGATTCGATGGCCGCGTCGAGTAGCCGCTGGCGCATAGCTCGGGTGCGTTCTTCTTGAGTGGCCCGAGTCGACGTCATTGGCTTAGTCTCGCGCCCGATTCACATACCGTCAAGCCTGACTGTGAGTAACTCGGTTCGCGCTCGCCCCCGAATGAGGCACATGTTGTTCCACGAACGTGACCGCATCCGAGATTGCTTCGCGTGCTTCGGGAACGAAGTCAACAAACAGCGGAAAAGAATGCACCTGTCTGCGCCAGACATGAAACTCCACCGGAATGTCACGGTCAGCCAAACGCGTGGCCAAAGCTTCGGTTTCAGGGCGAAGCATCTCGGTTTCCGATGCCACGAGGAAGGTCGGCGATGAGTAATAGTCGACCGCGTTGAACGGGTCAGCGAAGCCTTCGATGACAACGCCGTCGGGCAGCCATCGTTTGCGTATTTCGGCGACTCGACTGGGTGGTAGGTAAGCATCGTTGACGCGAACCAAACGGGTCGCCGCCTTGCGTTTGTTATGCGGATCGAGACTCAAAAGTGGCGAGAAGCCCACCAACGCGGCAGGGGTAACCAAACTTCGACGTTTCGCCAGTTCAGCGACCTTGAACGTGAGGTAACCACCAGCTGAATCGCCTGCGACGACAATCTGGTCGGGCGTTTCGCTGGTCGATGCCAAGGATTCATATGACTCGATTGCATCCGACACGGTATCCGCCAAATGCACATCCGGCAGTTGCCGATAGTTCACAGATACGACTCGCGCTCCAGACACGCGCGCCAGGTGCTCCAGCATGCGCCGATATGAGTTGACACTTCCGGCAAAGAACCCACCCCCATGAAAATAGAGGTAGGTCGTGCCTGTGCGAATCCCATCGCGGGACCACATCATTTCGCCAGGGACGGTGCCGAACGTCATCGGCCGAGATTCGATGTCGCGAGCCGGATGACTCGGACGTCCATCGAACTCTTGCAATTTGGCGAGCAACCGATCGTTGAGTGGCGCGAACCGGAGAGCAGGCTTTGCTGTGAGTCGCGCGATCCTATTGGTGCGCTTGGCTCGCAGCGAGTATTCCTCATGAACGATGGCCCCCTCATGGGCCACCTTCACTTCGTTGCCGTCCGTCAACCGAGGACTAGATTGCCGTTCGGTTTGTTGCTCGTCCACGGGTCTCACTCTAGTTTTAGGGGGCTAGTGGGCTTTGAAATGGGCGTCCACGTCCGCTCGAACGACGATCTCGGCGGGCACTAATTCGAACCCGCCAGATGCACGCGAATCTGCCATCGCTGCCATCATCGCCCGGGGCATCGGCGGTTCACTGCCCAACATTCCCGGATCCGACAGGTGCGTTGCCTCGACCTGTCCAGCACCAATCGCATCAGCGTAGGCCTGTGCTTTCGCGATCGCGTCAAGAACCGCCTCGTGCCGGATTTCGGCTTCGTACTCGACCCTGTTCTGAGGCGTCACGTTCCAGTCGATACCGCCCACTTCAACATCTTCATTGCCCGCCACGGATTCGAGGAATCGACCGAGTACTTCAAAATCCGTGAACTCACCAAAGACCGACAACCGCGCCGTTTGCGTCAGTTCCGTGCTTTCGATGGCTGGATTCCACAGTCGCTGTGCGAATACTCGTACGTTGTCGGCTGACCACGTAGCCACATGACCGGCGCGTTCAAGTTCAGCAAGCGCCTCTGTCACGAGAGTGTGAGCCTGGGTTGCTCGGCCAAGTACCTCATCGCGTTCTGGGCCTTGCACGGCGATCGCGAGGTGCGCGATAGCCACCTCGGCCTGATACCGGCGTTCGGCTGATCCGCGCACAGAAATTTTCACTGACATGTTCTCCAGTGTGCCCCACGAGCACAACATGGGCCACGGAGAATTCCGCTAGTCTGGCGTCGTGATTACTCGAGCCGATCTTGAAGTGAAAAACCTTGGCGAGTGTGCCTTTGACTCCCCGCTTGCCGGCTATATCGGCGCTCGCGCCACGAACCAGTATTTTGTTGCCGATACCGACCGAGTGCTGCTCGATGACACGATCGATTTGATTGCAGCCCACGGCGATATTTCACTCGACGAAATGCCTTCGTTTGAGGCCGGCGGGCCCCGCACCAAACTCTTTTTCAACCCGAGCGAAACCAAGGTCGGCATCGTCACGTGTGGCGGTTTGTGCCCCGGTCTCAACGATGTCATCCGGGCGCTCGTCCTCGAACTCATTCACCACTATGACGTGGACCAGATCACGGGATTCCGTCACGGATACGCGGGACTCGTTCCCGGCAAGGCTCCCGAGCCGTATGTGCTCACTCCCGAGTTTGTCGACACGATCACCGATCGCGGCGGCACGATTCTGGGCACCTCGCGGGGGCCTCAAGATGTACCCACAATGGTCGACACTCTCGTGCATCGCGATATCGACATTCTTTTCGTGATCGGTGGCGACGGCTCAATGCGCGGTGTCCATGATTTGGCACTCGAGATCGAATCTCGCGGCCTGCCAATTTCTGTTGTCGGGATCCCCAAAACCATCGATAACGACATTCCACTCATCGGCACCAGCTTCGGATTCCAGACGGCGTTCGCTCGTGCAGCAGAGTCAATCAACCTCGCTCGTGTCGAAGCCGATTCCACGATGGGTGGGGTTGGCATCGTGAAGGTCATGGGGCGTCACGCCGGGTTCATTGCCTGCTACGCGGCATTGGCGAACCACGATGCCGACTTCGTACTCATCCCCGAGGTGTCATTCGATCTCGACAGCCCTGATGGATTGTTGGCTCGCGTGCGTAACCGCGTGGCCGAGGAGGGTAGCGCGGTCATCGTGCTCGCTGAGGGCGCTGGTCAAGAACATCTCGATTCTCGTCAGGGTGCCGATGCAAGCGGAAACGTGAAGCTCGCCGACTTCGCTAGCGTCTTGCGTGCCCGCCTGACTGAGGATTTCGCTCAGCACGACGAGCCGCTCGTGATTCGCTATTTCGATCCCGGCTATCAAATCCGTTCAGGTACTGCCGATGCAGTCGATTCTGTGTATTGCACGCGGTTGGCACAAGCTGCCACACACGCCGCGATGGCCGGCCGGACGGACATGGTGGTGGGGCGGCCGCGGCATCGTTTTGTGCATATCCCGATCGAGCAAGTAGTGTCGCGCAGTCATCACATCAATCCGACCGGTGATTTGTGGCTCAGCGTGCTGGAATCGACTCGGCAACCAGTCGAAAGTGATTAGATACGCCGGGTGACCTTCTGATCTGCACGTTCGCGCCTGAGCGAGTCGCCCATCGAGTCGCTAGACTGACACGAGTGCCCGACGTCTTGTCTCAAATAGTGAGACAATCCCGAATGCTTGTGAAATCGTGGCAATCTCTATTTCACACCGAGTTTTCAAGGAGAAACCCATGAGCGACAACTGGTCTTTCGAGACTAAGCAGATCCATGCTGGTCAAACCGCCGACCCCACGACGGGTGCCCGCGCGCTGCCCATCTACCAAACGACGTCGTACCAATTCCGCGACACCGAACACGCCGCAAATCTTTTCGGCCTCGCTGAGCCAGGCAACATCTACACCCGTCTGATGAACCCCACCACCGATGTGGTTGAGCAGCGCCTCGCAGCACTCGAAGGCGGCGTCGGTGCACTCCTCGTCGCCTCCGGTCAGGCAGCCACCACCGGCGCTTTGACCAACGTTGCTGAAGCTGGCGACCACATCGTGGCCGGATCCAGCCTCTACGGCGGCACCGACACGCTCTTGCGTCACACGTTCCCGAAGCTCGGAATTGAAGTCACCTTCGTCGATGACCCCAACGATCCTGAGCAATGGCGCGCCGCCACTCGCGAGAACACCAAGGCGTTCTTTGCCGAAACGATCGGCAACCCCCGTGGCGACGTGCTCGATATCGAAGCTGTCTCGGTTGTGTCCCGCGAAGTAGGCGTCCCGTTCATCGTCGACAACACGATCGCCACCCCGTTCGGCCTCAACCCTCTCGCGCATGGCGCCAACACCGTGATCCACTCGGCCACGAAGTACATCGGCGGCCACGGCACTTCCATCGCGGGTGTTGTAATCGATGGCGGCACGTTTGACTACGCCGCCTACGGCGATAAGTTCCCCGGATTCAATACGCCAGACGCCAGTTACCACGGCTTGGTTTTCTCCGAGGCTCTCGGCGCAGCAGCGTTCCTCGCAAAGTTGCGCGTCCAGTACTTGCGTAACGTCGGCCCAGCACTTTCACCGTTCAACGCTTTCTTGCTCGCCCAAGGTCTCGAAACTTTGAGCTTGCGCGTCGAGCGTCACTTTGAGAATGCTCGCAAGGTTGCCGAATGGCTCGAAGCTCGCGAAGACGTCTCCTTCGTCAACTGGGCTTCGCTCGAGTCGAGCAAGTACAAGGCGCTGGCTGACAAGTACGTGCCACGCGGTTCTGGCGCGGTTTTGACCTTCGAACTGCCTGGCGGCGTCACCGCTGGTCGCGCGTTCATCGATGCCCTCGAATTGCACAGTCACGTTGCCAACATCGGCGATGTGCGCAGCCTCGCGATTCACCCAGCCTCGACGACACACAGCCAGATGACTGCCGAAGAGCAAGCTGCAGCCGGCGTTACGCCTGGCCTTGTTCGCTTGGCTGTCGGAATCGAAGGAATCGACGACATCCTCGCCGATCTCGAAATCGGACTTGCAGCAGCAAAGTGACCGACAACCGTCAGTACGCAACACTCGGCAGCTTGCCCCTCGAATCGGGGGGCGAGTTGCCGAGTGTCGTTCTGGCCTATGAAACGTGGGGCACGTTCACTGGCGACAATGCCATTTTGGTCGAACACGCCCTCACCGGAGACTCCACGATCGCCGGTGGCGAAGGCTGGTGGAGCAAGGTTGTCGGCCCCGGACTTGGCATCGACACCAACACCCACTTTGTCGTCGCCGCCAACATCCTCGGCGGCTGCGCCGGATCGACCGGGCCCGAAGATCTTGAACCTTTTCCCGCCCTCACCGTTCGCGATCAGGTAGCCGCCGAGGCGCGGCTTGCCGATCACCTTGGCGTCAACACATGGAAAGCCGTCATTGGCGGCTCGGCCGGTGGTATGCGAGCACTCGAATGGGCAGTCAGTTATCCCGAACGAGTCGAACGACTCATGAGTATTGCCGTTGGCCCCTTTGCCACGGCCGAGCAAATCGCTTGGACAACAATTCAGAACGACATGGTTCGCGTCGGTGGTCCGATCGATGGGCTCGATCTTGCACGCCGGGTCGCACACGTGACCTATCGCAGTGAACCTGAGTTGGCCGAACGGTTCGGTCGCACTGTCCAAGACGATGGCCGCTGGGCAGTCGAGTCGTACCTGCAACACCACGGCACGAAAATCGTCAATCGATTCAGTGCCAAGAGTTACGTCGTTTTGAACAACGCCATGAACAGTCACGACCTTGGGCGAGACCGCGGCGGACTCGCTGCCGCGCTGCAGCGCATTACCGCCCGAACGATCATTGCAGCTATCGACTCAGATCGGCTTTATCGTCCGGGCGATCAACAAATTATGGCTGACGAGATCCCCGGCTGTGAACAACTCGACATGATCTCGTCTATGTACGGGCACGACGGGTTCCTGATCGAGTTCGATCAAGTCAATGCGCTGGCACGCCGCCTACTTGCTGACTGAATCACACCATTTTGCGCACGATTGATCGTGGTGCCGACTTCATGACTTGCCCAATGGGAAGCCACGGCCATGCAGGTACAGCCGCTTCGTCACCTTCTTTATCGATCGCATTCACCATGGCCTGACAGCCCACTTCCGTCGACACGATGAGGGGCGACTGCTGCTCGGCTTTCTCGTTCATTTCCGATTCGATGTAGCCCGGATAGATCGTCGTGACCTTGATATCGAGACCTTTACGACCAACCAGATCCATCCGGATACCCTCAGCCAGGTGCGCCACCATGCGCTTCGTCGCCGCATAGGTAGCCATCGTTGAAGGCATTCCGCGCATTGCCGACATGGAGGAAATCATCACCAAGTGTCCGGCCTTGCGTTCATAGAAGTGCGCCATCGCCGCTTCGCTTTGAGCCAAGGCGCCAAGCACGTTGGTGACGACCGTTTCGGCGTTTGCTTTGTACCCTCCGGTTCCAATGCGCGCGCCCTTACCAAGCCCCGCATTCACGATGACTCGATCAAGTTGGCGATGCGCGGCGATGGCTTCTTCGAAACCCGCGAACACGCTCTCAGAATCGTTGACGTCCATGGCATGGACTGTCACGTTTATGGAGGGATTGGCCGTCTCGAGTTCAGTCTTCAACGCTTCAAGCCGGTCAAGTCGACGCGCAGTCAAAGCGAGGTTGTGACCGTTGGCGGCAAAGATTCGCGCCATGCCTTCGCCGAGCCCAGCGCTCGCGCCGGAAATAAGGATGTTCTTTCGCATGGAGTTCTCCGTTATCTGAAGGTGACTAAATCGGGTGGCAAGTGGGTGTGTTCGTTGAAGCTCAGGAGTCGTGGTCCGGTGCTGCCGTTGATGATGGTCGTCACGCTGGCATTGATGATGACGTCGTTGATCGACTGGAACAGTTCGTCCGAACCGGTGAGTACGTGTGACAGTACAAGCGCGATGGGTCCACCGGAGGTGAACACCGCCACGCGGCGTCCTTTGCCTGCTTGGGCGAGGGCTGCGTCGAATGCCCCCAGCACTCGATTGCGGAAGTCATCAAACGACTCGTCGAAGTCGCCTTCGCCTCGTCGCCATGCTGTCAATGCTTGATTCAAGACAGCTTGAAACTCACGCGCATCAAGGGCCGAACTGTCGGGATTGACTGCCGAGGCAATGCCGATGTGGTCGTATTCGTCCCACCCGCCATCGACGTCATATCCGTCACCTTCAACGATGTCTAACGCGGAGATGGCAGTTTGGGCGTGGCGTTGCAGAGAGCCCGCAAGGGAATACGTGGGCTCCCACGCCCCTGCTTCCCACGCGTTACCGAGAGCGACCGCTTGCGAATACCCGAGCGTCGAGAGTTGGTCATAGTTTTCGGCACCGAACGATGCTTGCCCGTGACGGATCAGGTGGATGGAACCCATGAAGCTAGCCTTTCAGACCCGTAGCGTGATTTTTCCGGTGGCTTCACGGTGGTCGAGTGCTCCCAACGCTGCTGCCGCATCGGCCAGATCAAAACTCGGGCCGGCGACCGGCGCAAGCGAACCATCGGCAAGATGCGGGAGCATGGACTCGTACTGCACACGCATGGTGCCCGGGCGCGCCATTTCGTAGGCGCCCCAACCGACACCGACGACAGAGATGTTGTTGAGCAAAAGCCGGTTGACTTTGACTTCGGGAATGTCTCCACTGGTAAAGCCGATGACGAGGAGCCTGCCTTCTGGCTTGAGACAGCGGAGCGAATCTGTGAACCGGTGTCCCCCGACAGGGTCGACCACGATGTCGACGCCGCCTCGCTCAAGTACGGCGTCTTTAAATCCTTCTGCCAAGACGAACTCGTCAGCACCTGCCGCTAATGCGACCGCGCCTTTTTCTTCGGTTGACGTCACGGCGATCACCCGGCTGGCGCCGAAGGCCTTGGCGATGTGGATTGCCGAGGTCCCGATTCCTCCCGAAGCACCGTGGACCAGAACGGTTTCACCAGCGGCGAGGCGTCCCCGAGTGACGAGCGCAAAGTAGGAGGTCCCGTAGTTGAACATGAAGGAAGCACCGGCCTCAAAAGAGACGGAATCTGGCAGGCCGAAGGTTTGGCTCACGGGCGCGACTGCATATTCGGCAAACCCTCCGCCCATAGCAATTGCGGCGACTCGGTCGCCTGGCGCGAAGCCGGAATTAGCGGGAGCTTCGGCGACTACCCCTGCGAACTCAGCACCTGGCACGAAGGGCAGGGGCGGCTGAATTTGGTATTGACCGCGCGACTGGAGCAGCTCAGGAAAGGCCACGCCGGCGGCCTCGACCTGGACAAGAACGCCGCCGTTGGCAGGCGGAACTGGGATTTCGACAAGTTCAACAGCGTCGGGCCCGCCGGTGCTGGTGATGTGAATTGCTCGCATACGTATGAGACTAGCGCACGACTAAGCAAACGCTTAGCAGAAGGAGTATGCACTCTGCCCGGGACTTTGTTCGCGCGTGGTTGTAATCTTGCACACATGCCAACCGGCGTCCGCTTTAACACCAACAACACGACTGCAGTCTCCCGCAGCATTGTGTCTAAAGCCGTTCGCCCAGTGGATTCAGTTCGCGCCAATGAAATCCTGCACGACCCCGATTGGCGCAGCAACTTCACCGGCCATCTTAGGTTCTTAGTCGAAGCCGGCCTCGACTCGTCAGAAACAGCACGGAGCATTGCCAAGGCGGGATTAACGGCGGCACACGAAGAGATGTTCTTCGGTCAACGCGTGCTCAAAGACGTCACCGCAAATTTGTCTGGCGCCTTCGAGTTCAAGACGAAAGAGATCCGCGGGAAAGACACGCCGATGGCCGGAGTCGCTGTCCCCTACCGTGGCCAGTCACTGCGCGGCAGCACTCTGATGACTCAGATCGACGAGTGGATTACTTTGGGGGTCATCACGCCCGCTGTTCGTGACGTGGTGTCAGAAGTTCTCGACAACCCCGACTGGCTCAAACTCGATGGCGATTCCATTGTGTTGCTCGGCGCCCAAGCCCAAACTGGACCGTTGCGTTACTTGTTGGCTTGGGGCGCCGACGTCGTCGCTATCGACCTCCCGTCACCCGACAGTTCTCGGCAACTCGCGTCAATGGCGGAAGGCGGGGCCGGTCGTGTCCGTTTCCCTATCCGGCCTGGCGCTCCCAAAGACGAACGCATCTTCGGCGCAGACTTGATTTACGAATTTCCTGAAGTTGCAACCTGGCTCGAAGCGATCCCCGAACGATTGACGCTCGGCCACTACTACTACACCGAAAGCGCACGCTACCTGTTGCTCTCGCTCGCCGGTGACGCGCTCAACGCCTACCTCATGGGTAAACGACCGGACGTTGGGCTTGCCTATTTGTTCAGTCCCGCAGGGGCGTATGCGGTTGGTGCTCGCGAAATCGACCTTTCCGCTCAACGATTCGCTCATTCGAGAACGTGGTGGCGTAAGTCGGTCGGGCTACTCAGTCGCGGCCACCTTTTGACGGCGAGCTACCCCCAGGATTATCCGTTTGGGATTTGCGATGCACAGATCCCGCAGCAAGGCCCTTACTACGCTTTGGCGAAGCAAATTCAAAGGTGGCGTGCCACGAATGCCATCGAGGCTGGTCATCGCGTCTCGGCTCGCGTCGCGCCACTGACGTTTACTCAATCGCTGCTCGCGAATAAGGCCCTCACTGCCGCCTGCACGGGTGCGCAACGTTTCGGCATAGAAGTTCTTGAACCCGAAACGTCGCAAGCTCTCATGGCGATCTTGCTCGTGCATGATCTGCGCGCAGAACGCCCTCGCTTCGAAGACCCGTGGCGCGAGGAGCACTTTGCTGCCTCCCACAATGGCTTGTGGACCTGCGCTTACAGCCCGCGGTCGGTACTCTCTCTCGCGGCGGTCGCCGGCATGGGTACTGGGCCGAAACGCCCCAACTTGCTCGCGTGAACTAGGGCGTCATTTGCCGGTGAAGTTCGCTTTGCGTTTTCCGACAAACGCAGCGACACCTTCTTCGAAATCTGCCGAAGTGCCAAGTTCGGTTTGTCCGATGGTTTCGCGCTTGAGCGTTTCACTCAGTTGTGACAGGCTCGCCGAATTTACCGCTTGCTTGGTGGCTGCGTAGGCGCGCGTCGGGCCGGTCGCGAAGGTTTCCACGGTCTTGTCGACGAGTGGTTGCCATTCTTCCTCGGGTACCGCATAGGTGATGAGGCCGAGGCGTTCTCCTTCGATATTCGGGAGCTTTTCACCCAACAGCAAGAGCTTGAGTGCGCGAGTCCGTCCGATCGACGCAGCCAACAGTTCGTTGGCCGCACCGTCGGGCATAAGGCCGACGTTGATGAACGCCTGCAGGAAGTAGTCGGAATCTTTCGTGACCTGGACGTCACAAGCCAGCGCGATCGAACTGCCGATCCCAGCAGCGAGGCCGTTCACGGCCGCAACGATCGGGAAGGGTGCCTGCGTCATGGTGTGGATGAGTCGATCGGCGGCCTGAAGGATTTCTGCATTTGCAGCGCCCGGCGCCATGACTGCGCCCGAACAGAACGCGCGACCGACTCCCGTGATGACTGCCACGCGGACACCATCGGTGTTATCGAGTTCATCGCTGATCTGATCGATCATGTCGGTGGTGATGGAGTTCAAGCGCTCAGGTGCGTTGATCGTGATTCGGAGTGTTCCTTCGCCACGTTCAATTAACAATTCACTCATCGGGTCCTCCATTGGCCGGCCAGGGTTTGTAGTACTGCGATCAACGCGACTGGCTGATCGAGCATGATGTGATGTGCTGCTTCCAAAATTACGGTGACCGGTGCCCGGCCGCCTAAGCGTTCAAGTACGTCGCTCGTAATGTCGATCGTAGCCAAACCGTTTTCGCCGCGAATCAAGGCCACTTCGCAACCTGCTTGGGCAACTTGATCTGGGTTCATACTGCTGTCGAGGAACACGTTCATATCGAACTTCCATACCCAACCATCGGCACGTTCTTTCACAGACTCTTCGGCGATATGGCGATGCACGTATGGCAGTTGGCCGGGCTCTTCGGGAATCGTGCGGAACCGTGACACGATGTCTTCTTTCGAGGCATAACTGCGGTCGGGTCTTTCTTGGAGTTGCTGGCGATACCACTCACGAGTTTCGACCGACATTTCCTTCACTGGGGAATCAATGACCGCAACGCCGTGCAGTTTGTCACCGTGTTCGCGTGCCGCTGTCAGGGCGACGAACCCACCCATCGAATGTCCTACGATGATCGGTTTTTCGTTCGATTCGGCCCCGGCGACGGCCATCACTTGATCGGCCCAGTTCTCCAGCGAGTATTCGTGTTGGTGTCCGCTGTCTCCGTGCCCGGCAAGGTCAAGCGCGACGACGCGGTGGTGCTCAGCAAGGTGCGGGCCGACGTGATCCCACCAGCCCGAATGGGCGCCTCCCCCGTGGACGAGGACGATCAGCGGGTTGCCTTTCTCGCCCCACGCGCGGTAGCGAATTGAGGTGCCATCGACGTCAATCTCAAAGATCGAAGGGGCTTGATCGAGCGCCCAGGTGAACCACTCGGGAATCGTGACAGTCATGGTGTCATGATACTAACCTATGCACCGAGTTGCATAGATGCGGTTTTCCATTGACGTGCCGTGTTCTGATTGACAGGATCGTGAGAAAGACAACTCAGGAGATTCCATGTCCCTCACGAGCAAAACGATGATCATGTCCGGCGGCAGTCGGGGAATTGGTGAAGCCATTGCCGTCAAGGCCGCGGGTGACGGCGCAAACATCGCACTCCTCGCGAAAACGACAGAGCCTCACCCGAAACTCCCCGGCACGATTTACACAGCGGCCGCTGCGATTGAAGCGGCTGGCGGAAACGTGTTACCCCTGGTGGGCGACATTCGCGACGACGAGTTCGTGGCCGAAGCGGTGGCGCAAACCGCCGAGCAGTTTGGCGGCATCGACATCGTGGTGAACAACGCAAGCGCTATCGACTTGTCCCGCACCGAAGACATCTCCATGAAGAAATACGACCTGATGACACAGATCAACGCACGGGGTTCGTTTCTGCTTTCGAAACTGTGTATCGAGCATTTGCGCCGCTCCGCCAACCCTCATATCCTCACCCTTTCGCCTCCGATCCTGACCGACCCGAAGTGGTTCGGAACGTTTACCGCCTATGCGATTGCAAAATACGGGATGAGTCTGGTGACCCTAGGGCTGGCCGAAGTGTTACGGGCAGATGGGATCGCAGCGAACTCGCTATGGCCACGCACCGCGATAGACACCGCTGCAGTGCGCAACGTTGTTGGTTCGGGACTGGAAACTCACTCGCGCAACGTGCACATCATGGCCGATGCGGCCTACTGGATCGTGACGCAAGATTCCCGCGAAGTCACTGGTAATTTCTTCATCGATGATGACGTCCTCGAAGCAGCAGGGGTCACCGACTTTTCGATCTATCTCAACGGCGGCACCGACGAGCAACTCGCGCTAGATTTCTGGGTCGAACCCAAGGGCGTGGTTGGCTCGAACCCAGATTTGCGGCTGTAGAAATTGGTCGCTTTCGACCCTTCCTTTCCACGCTTTGGGCGGCACTAAGTGACACCAGGTTTGTGAACTCTCTCTCAATTGCGTTGCCTAGGTAGCCTCGCGTTACGCATGTGGTTTGACCTGTGGGCAACGCCGGTTTTTCGCCCTCACTTCCTGTTAGGTTGTTGCAAATTTGACCAACCGAGGGGGAACATATGAAAACACTTCGCGGCACTTTCACCACCACTGCACTGGGATCGCTCATTGCCTGCACCCTGATTGCGGGTTCAGCCAGCATCGCAAGTGCGAATGAAAAGCCATCCGTTTACGAGGAACTCGCTCGGCTAAATCCGGGCACCACTTCAGCCCAAATGGAGATGTCAGTTACGGCATTCGCCAAGAATAATAAGCGCCCTGTCTCTGACAGTCGCACGTGAAACATTGGCTGAAGCCAAAGAGTACGCGGGCGAATCCGAAACGCCAGTAACAGCCACCGCAGCTGGCAACCCGTTCGCGGGAACAACAGTGAAGGTCCCTAATGCGGTAATGGGCGATATCTTCTGGTGGGACTCGAAATACAACCACGTGGGTTTGTATGTGACCGAAAAATTCGTCGTTCACATTCCGAACAAGGATTCGAGAGTTGTCCGAGTTAGAGTAAAAACACTGTCCTCGCAAAAGGCCGTGAAGGTGATGTTTGTCAACACGAAAGACCGCGGCAAAGACCGAATCGCCCAGAAAAAGCGAAAGTCCGCCTCGGATTTTGCAGCAAAGCAAATTGGCAAAACTTACAACACCAACTTGGTTGGCAATAAAGTGGTCAAGTCTAAAACATACAACTGCTCCCAACTCGTCTGGGCGGCTTGGATGAACGCAGCCGAGATCGACTTGGATAATGGTTTGACCATGGGCGTGTATCCGAATGACATCGTCGAAGACTTGCGGACTCACGTGTATAAGAAGTTGACGTGAGCCGCACTCATTTCGCCAGTATCGCCGCGCTTATCAGTACGGCGATACTGGCGGCCGGATGTAGTCCTGAAGCAACCAAGGACTTGACCTATCAACAGGTTGATGAAAAGTTCCTTGCGAACACCGTGGTCGCTATCGGGACTTCTCGGTCAGTCTTTGCCGATAAGCCTGCCGGGGCGACACTCTTCGTTGACGAGGCGATGAAGATTCAACGTATCGACAACGACGGAATGCCGAACGTGGAATTGGCCTACGAAAACGGGCGCATTGGCTTTTCCGATATCAACCACGACTACATTCTCGGCAAGAACCCTGTCATCTCGAAGCGAGAAAAGGTCGAGGCGGGTTTGCACCGAACCCTGTTCGTCAAAGGCGAATTGATGACGTTCATCAACGGTGGCTACGGAGAAAATTTCTACGAACTACCCATCACCCGCACCGGCACTAAACCAGCCGTCACCATCCGGAGCGGATCGATCAATGCAATAACTTACTGCGGTGATGAAGTCTGGGGTTACTTTGAGCCCAATGGGGGGTCTCCCACGACGGGGCCTTCGGTGGACATTCGGCGACTTGAACCGTGGTCAGACGACATGTGGACCATGAGAACCAGTGAAAATACTATGTCCGCCGACACAGCGGCATGCAACGCGTCGCAGTTGATAGGGATTGGATCTGTCGAAACAAATGACATATACAAAGACGCTGTCCTCACCACGGACATCACCACCGGCAAAGGCACCATCAAGAAACTCACCGGTCATCTAAGGCACGAACGTATTGCGAAAGAAGACGTCACATACTGGAGCACCGAACTCATCGGCACAGACCTCTACGCCGCAGTCGGTTACCAACGGTCCAAGGGAAACCTCTACGAACTCGTGCGGATCGATTCCCAAACTGGCAAAACCGAAAAAGTCACCACCATCAAAAACACCGGCGCCTACGACACACTATTCCGAATTGAAGACGAGATTCTTTACGCACTCGACGTCACCTGGGAAGAACCCTCCACCATCCGAGCAATTCGACTTACCGACGGCACCGAACTCGGCTCGATAGCCTTCGACCCGATCCTCCCCACCATCAACAAAGCCACCACCGTGTTCGAAGACGAATTCTTCGTCTCCAGCTTTGTGCCCTTACAACCCGAACTCCTCAACGTCCCAACAGCACAAAAACGCTAGCGAGGAAACGTCGCACGATTATTCGCCAACGCGAAAGTCACGTAGAAAGTCACTGCACCCGGTCGATCGCAATCGGGGTCCCGGCTTCGACCGTGCGGCCAACCGTGCAATAAATCGTGTGAGATTTCTCGATCGCACCCGGCAGTCGCTCGGTCATTTTGCGGCCGGACTCATCATCGGGGAACCGCACCGCAAATGTCACCTGGATGTCTTCGAGTTGCGTTCCGCCGTCGGCCGATTTGGATTTCTCGGCGACCACGTCCACGGCAAACTGCTCTGGCTCAGACCTCTTGGTGAGCGCATCTACCGTCACCGCATTGCAACCACCAATCGCGGCCAGCAACAACTCCACCGGCGTGAAGTCATCATTCTGACCTTCGCCGATCTGAATAGTTGTTCCGCGCACGTTCGTGACCTTGAACGATTGTGTACCTGTGCGTTCGATGTGTATCGACCTGCTGCTGTCTTCGCTCATGCCTTGAATGGTACCGGCCATTTTGTCAGTGCTGACTGTTAGAAAGGAGCTAGGTTTGAAGGCCTCTCGGGGCGAGAAAGGCGGTCATTATGAACAATTCATACCGATTGACCACTGCACAACGCGATCGCGCAGTCGGCGCGCTCCTCGGCTCTGCGATCGGCGATGCACTCGGTGCGGGCTACGAATTCACAACACCGGCACCCGATCTCACTCCGGCCATGATCGGCGGTGGGCTCGGCGGGTTCGCTCCCGGTGAATGGACCGACGACACCGCCCAAGCCATGGCCATCGCACGCGTGGCCGCCACGGGTGCCGATTTGCGCAGCGAAGAATCAATCACCTTGATTGCGCAAGGGTTCGCAGATTGGTTTGCTGGCGGGCCGGCCGATGTCGGCGTACAAACTGCGGCTGTACTGCGCGCTGCCGGTCGCACACCAACAGGCGCGGATATGGCCTCGGCGGCTCGGCAGGTGCACGAGAGGACGGGCCGCAGCGCGGGTAACGGGGCACTCATGCGCCAGGCCCCCGTATCGATCGCCTACCTTCACGACCCGGTTGCCCTCGTGGAGGCTTCGCGCGCAGTCGCAGGCCTCACCCACTACGAAACTGTCGGCCAGGACGCATGCGTGGTATGGGGGCTCATCACCCGCCACACAGTCTTAACTGGCCAGTTGCCCACCTTTGACGACATTGCCGAGCACGTTCCCGACCCCGACTACTGGCGCGGAATCTTGCACGAAGCCGAGACCCAAGCACCCAACACCTTTTCAGCCAACGGCTGGGCCGTGGGCGCGTTGCAGGCCGCTTGGTCGAGCATCATGTCTGCACCCAGTTGGATTTCAGACGGACACTTGCCTGGCCTCGACGACACCTTCGCCATTGTGATCCGAATCGGTCACGACACCGACACCACCGCCGCGATCGCCGGCCAAGTACTCGGAGCGCTGTGGGGGGCTTCGTCGATGCCCGCCCGATGGCGTCACATTCTTCACGGTTGGCCGAGTTCAACAGCGCGTGACGTCGAGGAATTGGCCACACTAATCGCATCGGGTGGCGAACCATTGGCGTACGACTGGCCCCTCGTTGACTCCATCGACTACTCGGATTTTGGACCCAGCATCATCACGCCTCACCCCTTCGATATGGGTTTATTGATCGGCTCGGCTCCGGCGCTCGACGAATTGCCAGATGACGTGGAGGCAGTCGTGAGTTTGTGTCTCACCGGTCGCAAGCAAGTTCCGGCGCACGTCGAACAGGTGTCGTTCCGGTTGATCGACTCGCCCGAACCAGACCAGAACCTGAACCTCGATTTCGTCATCGCAGATGCCGCCCTCGCAGTTCAATCATTGCGAGCCCAAGGCAAGCGCGTCTTCCTTCATTGCGTGCGAGCAGAAAGTCGTACACCCACGGTTGCCATCGCCTACGCGATGCTTATGGGTGTGCCCCTTGCTCAGGCATACGCGGGCGTCCTTCAGGTATTGCCGAACGCTCACCCGAACCGTGCGTTCCGAGTCTCCTTGGAGTATTTCGCGGCCCGGCTTCATAACAGCTCCTGAACGCCACGAACCCAACGGCCCTCACTATTTGTTGCGCGGAACCAGCGCCACGATCCCGCCCGTCGCGCCGGTGTAGATTGCGCCGTCCGATCCCAGATACGTGGCCGCATAGTGGTTGTTCACCATGGGCCCCGAACCGGACCGCACGCTCCACATGACGTCGCCCGTGTTCGCATCAAGCACGGTGAAGAACCACGAGTCCACGCCCCAGTTGGATTCATCACGGCTATAGGTCACGATGACTCCTTCGGTACTGCCTTTGGACACGACTGAAGGGATGCGAATTTCGTGGTTCTCCCAGATCCGTGAACAGCCCGAACCATCTTCGGCAACGTCAATGCGCGACATTCCCGGCTCAGTCGAGCGACCGTTTGTGGCCTCGAGGAGGTTGTAGCCGTAGTTGTTTTCAACAAAAAGTGCCGGACCCATCGCGATCAGTGAGTTATCAGTCGCGCTCGTGTTTTTCCCGAAGACAGGCACTTTGCAGACCTGACGTTCTCCCTCGGCAAGCCCAGGCGCGGTGTCAAAAACGAGAACGTTCATGCGCGGGTCCGCGTTATCAGTAATGGCGACGAAGCGTTCGTCAAGCAGCAGAGTAGGCGTCGTTCCCGAAGCTTGACTCGTTTGACCGGGCTTAACCCGAACTCCCTGATCGTAGGGTTCGCGCCACGAAACAACTGGCTTCCCATCCGTTAACGTCAGGTAGACCAACTCTTTTGAGGTGACGACATACGCGCCACCGTTCTTGCTGACGGCAAAAGAATTCTCAATATCTACGTCGGAGAAGTACGTGCTTTCGACTTTGCTGGTTTCCATGTCCAATGCGGCAACGCTGCCCAGTTGGCCAACGATCCACCACTTTCCTGACACGTCAGGCAGAGTCGAGTTGATTCCCTCGCCCGGGCCAAGTCCGTCGGTCACATCGAATTCGTCAAGCTTGGTGATCTCAGGGTCACCCTTCTTGTTGCTCACCGTCCAGCGCGTAATTCTCCCGTCGGTCGTGGGCATGATGACGCGGTCCTTGTTGTCTAGTACCGCGTACCCTCCGCCAGCGAAGTTCGTGGCGAAATCAGGTCTAAACGGCCGGTTCGCGACGTGCTTGCTCGTCAACACTTTGAGAGTCTTGGGATCCAGCACGTTGATGTGCACTTTTGTCGGGTTGACACACACTGCGATAAGTCGGCCATGAGAATCGGTCATGATCGACGCACACACGCCCCCGAGGTGACGGCGAATCACCTTGGCCTTATTGGGGTCCAGAACTTTGCGATCGAAATAGGCGTCGCTCATGGTGCCATCATTGTGAATATTGCTGTTTGGGTTGTCGGCAAGAAATGGATTCTGCGCCGGGGTAGAAGACCTAATTTTTGCTGTTGGGTTGACCGTCTCGACATCAACATCACGCGTGAGCAATCCCGAAACAGGTGCGCTCGGAATGGTCGACCCCATCGAGCCGATTGCGAAGAGGATCGCAAACCCGACGACGAGTACGGCGGTGGCGCGGCGGCCAAGATGGCGAGGCACTTTGTGTCGGGTACGGGCCGGCCACAAGAAAATGACCAAGCCAAGGGCTCCGAGTGCCGCTAGCGCGAGGGGGA
>CALMUY010000098.1 GCA_937873005.1 uncultured Aeromicrobium sp.
CCCCGATCGCCACGATTTCTTCATCAGTCGGGGGCTCCGGTAGGTACTCGCTGATGACCGCTGCCTCGTCGCGCTCCTTTTGCGCCAGTTCGGGACGGTTGCCCTGGTCAAACGCTTCGGCTGCTTCCTTGCGCTTCTTGTGCTCCGACACCAAGATCGCGACGACGTCTTCGTCAGCTAACTCGCGGCTTGTCTTTCCCGCAACTTCGGCGTTGCTGACAGCCGTCATCACCATGCGAAGTGTCTGGGTTCGAATTGAGTCGCGGGCCTTCATCGCTGCCGTCATGTCGGAGCGGAGCTGATCTTTGAGTGCGGACATGTGACTAGTCTAGTTTCTGTGAAGGCAATCGGATGGGGCGCGACAGCAGCAGCCAGTGTGTTGGCATATTCCTACCTGGAAGCTCAGTGGTTCACGCTGCGCCGAGAGACGGTTCCGGTGCTTCAAGCGGGCGAGAAACCCATACGAGTTTTGCACCTATCCGACATTCACCTCATGCCCTATAACCAGCGCAAGATCGCCTGGTTGCGTTCGCTCGCAGCGCTTGAACCTGATCTTGTGGTGAACACGGGTGACAATCTTTCGAGTCGACATTCCGTCGGGCCGCTGTTGGCCGCGCTCGACGGCCTCTTGGATGTGCCGGGCGTTTTCGTTTTTGGTTCAAACGACTATTTCTCTCCGCACCCGAAAAATCCTGCCAAGTACCTCATCGGCGGAACGGGGGTCGACAACGGCGGAGACTGGGATCGTGAACCCGATTTGCCTTTCGAAGAACTTCAAGTAGGTTTTGCGGCTCGAGGTTGGCGAAACCTCAACAACGCGAATTCGGACCTGATCGTCAACGGCCAGCGGTTGGCTTTTGTGGGGGTCGATGATCCGCACATCCGTCGCGACGACCTGACGAGTGTTTCGATTGATGCCACGGCTCCACTGTCGGTCGGTGTTGTCCATGCGCCGTATCTACGCGTCTTGGAGGACTGGAGTCGGCAGGGAGCGGACATCATCCTTGCGGGGCACACCCATGGTGGTCAGTTGCGGGTACCAGGCTTTGGTGCCTTAGTGACGAATTGTGATCTTGATCGTCAACGTGCGCGCGGATTGAGCAAGTTCGGTTCGTCGGGCGACGGAGAATCATGGCTGCACGTGTCTGCCGGTTGTGGGACTTCGCCGTACACGCCCGTACGTTTTGCCTGCCGACCCGAGGCGACTTTGTTGACCCTCACTGAGTAGACTCAATGAGGTTCTGCACCATCTCGGCTTTGGCTTTTTGGGAGCAGTTCAAAAAACGGGCTGTGGCGCAGTTTGGTAGCGCGCGTCGTTCGGGACGACGAGGCCGCAGGTTCAAATCCTGTCAGCCCGACCATGTGATGTGGCGAGACATAGTTCCTCTATGTCTCGCCATTTTCTTTTGGTTTTTCGGGCTCTGGCGAGGGTTCGTGTGATGGTTTTTCTTGGTTGATGTTGCGGGACATCGTTCCTGTATGTTGCGCGTCATTGTTCCTCTTGTTTTGTCTTTGGTTGGTAGTTCTTGTCGGGGTTGATGTGGTGTTCGGCGATGATCTCTCCGGTGGTGCGGTCGATGATCATGGTCTGGGGTCCTGAGGCGAGGATGATGACTGGCCTTGACCCCGTTTGGTGGACACGGGTTATGCGGCCTTTTGGGCGGGTTGTTCGGGGGCGGACTGCTTCGATGCCTTCGAACTGTGCTCGTCGGACTATGGCGCGTACCCATCGTTGTGAACGTCCGAATCGGGTGGCTGCTGCTTGGGTGGTCATGCCGCCGTGGAGGACTGCGATCACGATGGCTTCGTTGACTGTTTCGCTGTTTCGTTTTCCCATGTGTTCAAGGCAAGAGGTTCGACCCCGTGAGGGGAAGTATGACGCGCCACATCGGGGAACAATGTCGCGCAACATGCCTTCGACGAACAAGCGCCTCACGGATCGAGCATGAGAGGAACGATGTCGCGCAACAGAGAGGAACTAAGTCGTGCAATCAGACACTGTCAGCCCGACCATGTGATGTCTCAGGACATCGTTATAGGCCGAACCTACGAAGTGTGGGTTCGGTCTACTTTTTTCGCGCACGTTTTGCATGAAGTGTTCAACGAGCTAGCGGGAGTCAGGCTTGCGGTTGGCGTGCATCGCGGATAAGCCTGATTGCTTTTGGTCCAACTCCATGGAGGATTCGTAACTGTTCCAAGTCCTCAGGTAAGTCGGCAATACAGGAGAATCCGGCGTCAACCAATGCGCCAGTTGCAGGCCTACCAATTTGAACGCCGTCAAATTCCGGGCCACGGTCTGCCGGCGGGTCCGTTTCCGCGTAATCTTGCTCAGGCAAAGTCACTCCAAGTTCGGTCTTGATCTACAAATTTAGTTAGTTTCTCACTTCCTGCAAATCACAGCGATACCGTCGTTCGAAGAGGATCCGGAATTGAGCGAGATGGAATGACACGTCGTGCCGTTATGCTCTGTCCATGACTCGCATCCAAGACTCGGCACGATCAGGGCTCGGCGTTTTCATGATCGCTGCAGGCTTGTTGCACCTCACCGTCGCTCGTCGGGAGTTCCAGAAACTCGTTCCCGATTGGGTTCCTGGCGACAAGGACGATGTCGTGGTGGCTTCGGGTGCGGCCGAAATTGCCCTAGGGACCGCATTCTTGGCGTTACCCAAGCATCGCCGGACGCTGGGGATGGCCATTGCCCTTTTCATCACTGCAGTGTTCCCCGGAAATATGTCGCAATACATCGAAGGCAGAACTGCTTTCGGCCTCGACACTGATGCAAAACGCAAGGCCAGACTCTTCTTCCAACCGCCGCTCGTGCTGTGGGCGTTGTGGGCTGGAGGTTGGCTCAAGCGAGACGACAGCGAGCAGATCTGAACTTCGCGAACTTAACCGCCGTCGCTGCGATTTTGAGGCTCGCGAAGTGAGGCCAAGTCCGTTCACGAGCCGGGCGTGACCCATCGGGCACAGGAACGGACTATGCACTCTGATGCACAGGCTTGGCCCGAACGGGCCATTTTTGCCACAGGGGTCTCTCTAGTCACAGGTTTTGGCGAAAGGGGGGTGTGCAAAACTCGTTTCCCCCGTAATCTTGATGTGTTCTTTCCCCAGAACATTTAGCGCGTGCACAACGCTAACGAGAAACTCAAAAGGAGTTGCTGTGAAGCCTTTCTATCGCCTACTTATGCGAGGTAACAACTGTGTCGGCGTGGCCGTCGGAGTCGATGGAACGATCACACTCGTGAGCGAGATTTCGGGTCGCCCCGAGTCAATCGAAACGTTCGTGAACTCGGTGCCGAAGACTGCCGAGACCAGCGATGACTGGTTCTATGCGCTCAACGATCTGCTTCCCATGACGTACAAGATCGGTGAAGCTAAGGCCTTCGGCGGCGATAAGCCGCCAGGCAAGAACTCGGAAGAGTCCGCCGAAATTTTGGGACGCGAACGAATCGTCGTTGACTCGCGTTCAAGCAAACTCGCCACCACACGTGTCACGGTGTCAGGCAAAATCGAGAACAACGATGCACCCGTCGCCGAACCTGCAGGCAAGTTGCGCGGCCGTGAAGAAGAAGACGCCGCAGCCGCAGCCGCAGCCGCTGCTGCCGTCGCCGAAAGCGAAGCGCCTGTAGAAGAAGCTGTCGCCGAACCCGTGGTTGAAGAAGCCCCCGAACCCGAACCAGCGGCCGCCCCAGCAGAACCGTCGCCAGAAGTCGTCGTCGTGAAAGCCGACCAATCGCGGTTGCCGCTCTCCATTGCTGACGACGGAGCCGGACTTCACGAGAACTGGTTCCTACTACTCGAAGATTGGAACGGTCTGGCCGCAATCTTCGCCGGTAATCGTGGCAGCTACTCGGTACTGGCCCGCTCGGCCACCCAACTCATGTCCGAGCAAATCGCCGAAGCGGTACCTTCGCAAGCGGCGAACCTCGAACACTGGGTCACGATGTTGATTCGCGAATTGCCAGCAGGCGTGTGGCTGCGATCCTTCGCCAGCGTGCGTTCGATCACCGAAGATGAAATCGAGACACCACTCGACTCCCTGCGTGCAGTGATCGGCTTCTACGGAACACCGTCCCCTGACCGTGACGTTGAATTCTTCGGTAACGGCGAAATCGACGGCTCCGTGACCCCGGAGCCTGATTCGAGCGCGGTTGCCGAACCATCGTCAACCTCGCGCAAGAAGTCAGCGAAGTCCGCTTCGGAAGATGCAGAAGCCGACGCCGAGACGGCCGACGCCACATCCTGACGTCAGCGACATAGGCTTAGGCGCATGCCTGCCGACATCCTGTGGACCCCGCCGCTCGACGGTTCAAGCCAGCTGGAGAAGTACACGGAATCTCTGGCCAGCAAGCACGGTTTGACGTTCGAAAAATATGAAGATTTGTGGACGTGGACCGTCGCTCATAGTGGCGAATTTTGGACAACTGTCGTAGAGCATTTTGAGGTGCCGCACGGAGGCGACCTGCAACCGGCCCTCGCGAAAGCTTCGATGCCTGGCGCCAAATGGTTCCCGAACGCCACGATCAACTATGCCAAGGCCATGCTGCGGATACCGGGCCGACGCGACGACGAGATCGTCATTACGGCCCGCTCAAACACTCGTGCAGAAGTGACTTTGACGGTGGGACAACTTCGAGAACAGGTTCGCCGAGCCCGGGCCGGGCTCACAAATCTCGGTGTTGGGCGTGGCGACCGCGTCGTCGCCTACAGCCCCAACATTCCCGAGACGCTCGTGCTGCTTTTGGCCAGTGCGAGCCTGGGTGCGGTGTTTTCCTCGTGCGCACCCGAGTTCGGTACACAAAGTGTGATCGACCGCTGGCAACAGATCGAACCAACTGTGCTCCTTGCGGTAGACGGCTATCGCTTCGGTGCCAAAGACATTGACCGGCGTGACCAGGTCTCGCAGATCCGCGCTGCCTTGCCTAGTTTGCGTGCCACAGTGTGGCTGCCCTACCTCGATCCGGAGGCTCCAGCACCCGACGGTGCCACGACCTGGGAAGAGTTATTGGCCACCGATGCGCCGATGGAGTTCGCGCCATTGCCGTTCGATGCGCCGCTTTATGTCTTGTTCTCTTCGGGCACGACGGGACTGCCCAAGCCGATTGTTCACGGCCACGGCGGCATCACGCTTGAGCATGCGAAGTCGCTGGCCTTACAGATGGACCTTGGGCCAGATGATGTGTTTTTCTGGTTCTCCACTACCGGCTGGATGATGTGGAACCTGCTGATTTCGGGGTTGCTCGTTGGTTCACACATCGTGCTCTACGACGGGGATCCGGCCTATCCAAATCTTGATGCTTTGTGGCAGATGTCCGGAGAGTTGTCCGTGACGGCTTTCGGCACGAGCGCACCGTTCTTGTTGCAGTGTCGCAAATCGAACGTCCACCCTGCCCAAGCAGGAGACCTTTCGGCCTTGCGACTGCTCGGCTCTACGGGTGCGCCACTCCCGGCTGAAGGGTTCCGTTGGGTTTACGAAGAGTTCGACCCGCGCGTGCAACTCAGTTCCGTGTCGGGCGGAACCGACGTGTGTTCCGCGTTCGTGGGCAGTGCCCCGACGGTCCCGGTGTATGCGGGCGAGATTTCATGTCGTGCGCTGGGTGCGTTCGTCGACTCAGTCGGTCCAGATGCTGAACCCGTGCGAGGACAGCTTGGTGAGCTCGTGATCCGTGCGCCAATGCCATCAATGCCGGTCGGATTTTGGGGCGACACCGACGGTTCGAAATATCGGGCGGCCTATTTTGAAGACATCCCCGGGATGTGGCGTCATGGTGACTGGATCGAGATCTCGGACTACGGCTCCTGCACGATTACCGGCCGCAGCGACGCAACGCTCAACCGTGGTGGAGTGCGGCTCGGCACGTCAGAGTTTTATGCCGTAGTTGAGGCGCTGCCAGAGGTGATGGACAGCCTCGTCGTGCATCTTGAAGACAACGAAGGCGGTGCCGGTCAACTGGTGTTGTTCGTGGCGCTCGCTGATGGGTTGGTGTTGGACGAAGACCTCGTGTGGGCCATCAAGACGGCGCTGCGAACGCACTTATCTCCGCGACACATTCCCGACGAGATTCATCAAGTGCGGGCTATGCCACGAACACTGTCAGGCAAGAAACTCGAAGTTCCGGTGAAGAAGATCCTGCGTGGTGTTGCGGTTGAGGAAGCCGCGACGAAGGGTGCTCTGCAAAATCCGGACGTGCTCGACGACTTCATCCCCTTCCGCCCCTAACCCAACCCCACAATTCCCACGAGACCGTCGGTTATTGGGTTCACGCGTACCTATTAGGTACGCTCAAGTCCCAATTCCCATGCTCTCGTGGGAATTGGGTGACTGGTGGGGTTTAGATGAGGAGTTCGGCGATCTGGATCGTGTTGAGCGCCGCACCCTTACGCAAGTTGTCGTTCGAGACGAACAGCACCAAACCGCGGTTACCTTCCACCGACTGGTCTTGGCGAATACGACCGACATAACTCGGATCAGCGCCAGCAGCCTTCACCGGGGTAGGAACTTCAAGCAACTCCACTCCAGGCGCATCAGCCAACAACTCACGCGCACGTTCGGGCGTAATATCGCGAGCAAACTCGGCATGAATCGACAGCGAGTGACCCGAGAACACTGGCACACGGACACACGTACCGGCGACACGCAAATTAGGTAGCCCCAGAATCTTGCGGCTCTCGTTACGCAACTTCTGCTCTTCATCGGTTTCGTTGCTGCCGTCATCAACGACAGACCCAGCCATCGGCAATACGTTAAACGCGATCGGCGCAACATACACATTTGGTTCAGGGAAATCGACAGCCGAACCATCAAGGGCGAGCTTGTCGGCCTCACCGATCACTGCGTTGGCCTGCACCAAGAGTTCCTGCACGCCAGCAACACCAGAACCAGAAACAGCCTGATAGGTGCTCACGACAAGACGCACCAACCCAGCCTCGTCATGAAGGGGCTTGAGCACCGGCATCGCAGCCATCGTGGTGCAGTTCGGGTTCGCAATGATTCCGTGCTTCAGATCGCGCACATCATCAGGGTTCACTTCGGAAACAACGAGCGGAATCTCTGGATCTTTACGAAACGCCGACGAGTTATCGACAACAGTTGCGCCCGCGGCAGCGAAACGAGCAGCATGTGCTCGGCTCGTCGTTGCGCCGGCACTAAACAAAGCAATATCGATACCGGACAGATCGGCAGTCTCAACGTCTTCAACAGTGACTTCGCCGCCACGGAACGGCAGTTTGCGTCCCGCCGAACGGCTCGACGCGAAAAAGCGCACAGTATCGGCAGGGAAATTGCGTTCTTCGAGAAGTTCGCGCATGACGCCACCGACTTGGCCGGTCGCGCCTACGACAGCAACAGTCGTCATCGTCCCGTACCTCCGTAAACAACAGCTTCGACCTCGTCGGAACCGAGTTCGAACGCATCGTGAGCTGCGTTCACGGCAGCGTCAACTTGGTCTTCAGCAACAACCACCGAGATGCGAATCTCGGAGGTCGAAATCATGTCGATGTTGATACCGACATTGGCGAGCGCTTCGAAGAATGTCGCGGTGATGCCGGGAGCCGAACGCATGCCTGCACCTACGATCGAGACCTTGCCGACCGCGTCGTTGTAAAGCAACTGTTCGAACCCGACCGAATCCTTGAGCCGTGCGAGCGCCGTCATGGCGGTCTGGCCGTCGCTGCCGGGCAGCGTGAAGGAGATGTCGGTGCGGCCGGTAGCGGCAGCCGAAACGTTCTGGACGATCATGTCGACATTGATGAGCGCATCGCCAAGGGCACGCAAAATCGCGGCCGCATTACCGACCTTATCTGGCACGCCAACAATCGTGATCTTCGCTTCGCTGCGGTCGTGAGCGACACCGCTGATGATTGCCTGTTCCATGGGCTGACCTTCTTCGCTGTATTTGTGAACGTCTTCTGCGGCAACGACCCACGTGCCGGTCTTATTGGAGAACGATGAACGAACGTGAATGGGCATGCTGTTGCGACGAGCGTATTCAACGCAACGCAAGTGGAGAATCTTGGCGCCGTTCGCGGCCATCTCCAACGTTTCTTCGTACGAGAGCGCCGGAATGCGTTGCGCCTTGGGCACAATGCGCGGATCGGCAGTGAAGATCCCGTCAACGTCGGTGTAGATCTCGCAAACATCGGCGTTGAGCGCCGCGGCGAGCGCTACCGCGGTGGTGTCTGAGCCGCCGCGACCCAGCGTGGTGATGTCTTTCGTGGTTTGAGAGACGCCTTGGAATCCAGCAACGATCACGATGGCGCCGTCGTCGATGGCGTTCTGCAAGCGGCCGGGCGTGACATCGATGATTTTCGCCTTACCATGGATGCTGTCAGTAATAACGCCAGCCTGAGAGCCGGTAAACGAACGTGCCTCTTGACCCAAATTACCGATAGCCATCGCAAGTAACGCCATCGAAATACGTTCACCAGCGGTCAGCAGCATGTCGAGTTCGCGGCCCGGAGGCAGCGGCGAAACTTGGTTTGCCAGATCGATCAATTCGTCTGTGGTGTCACCCATCGCAGACACGACTACGACAACGTCGTTTCCTGCCTTCTTGGTCTCAACGATTCGTTGCGCGACTCTTTTGATACTTGTGGCGTCAGCCACGGAGGAGCCGCCGTATTTCTGCACGACGATGCCCATGGTTATTCCTTGCTGTTATTGGGGACGAGGCAAGTCTACGCGAGGGGAGTTCGGGCGCGCCTGATGTGTCAGCCGGTGGGAGTAGCCGCAGGTTGGCTCGACAAAATTTGGCGTCCTTCGAAAGCACGACCGAGTGTCACTTCGTCAGCAAATTCCAAGTCGCCGCCGACGGGTAGGCCGCTAGCCAACTTGGTGACGGTGAGCCCCATGGGGGTCAACATGCGCATCAGATACGTGGCGGTCGCTTCGCCTTCGAGGTTCGGGTCGGTCGCAATGATCACTTCAGTGACGGTGGCATCCTGGAGTCGAGACAGCAACGCGGCGATGCGTAATTGTTCGGGCCCAATGCCTGCGATCGGATTGATCGCTCCGCCGAGCACGTGGTAGCGCCCACGGAATTCTCGGGTGCGCTCGATCGCGATAACGTCTTTGCTCTCCTCGACCACACAGATTGTGCTCGGATCGCGTCGGGGGTCTGAACAGATCCGACATTCGGCCTCGACAGTCACATTGCCGCAAACGGCACAAAAATGCACGCGGGTTTTAGCTTCGACGATCGAGTTGGCGAGCCGCCGAACATCGTCTGCATCCGAATCGAGCAGGTGGAAGGCGATGCGTTGCGCGCTCTTGGGGCCGATGCCGGGCAAACGGCCGAGCTCGCTAATGAGTTCGTCGATGACTTTCTCGTACACCCCGTAAGCCTAGTTGCTGGGCACTGACAAAGGTAGGAACGAAACTTAGTTCAGGGCGGTTCAGTGTCGGTTTTGGTCCAGAATTGCCGGCCGCTGGCTGGGTGGGTGGAACAGGCATCCTATTCTCTGCTGGCCTAGGTATTGTGGCGCTCGTTTACAGCATCATCAAGTACCGGGGGACGAGTGAAGAGGAAACGCCCGCCGAACCGGACTTGGCTGAAGCGAACTAAGCGCCAAGTCGCCGGGCCGTCTGGTGCCGAGTGATCCAATCACCAAACGCGTTATCGCATGCTGTGCACGTAATTAAGGTCGTTCGCGTCTTTTAGGGCTGGTCTTCGTGAGTCCAAGCGGCATGACGAAGCGCAATTTGTTCGGTCATATCGTCGAGGAATCCGATGACCACCTGTCGTTCCTTGGGGCTCAGCCGTGCCGCGGCATGGAATCGTTTTGCCTGCAGGCGTCCCACTGTCTGCATGGCGGATTCACGGGTTTCATCGGTGACGCTGATGACGAGCGCGCGACGGTCGGTGGGATGCGGGGCGCGTTCAATGTGTCCGCCAGATTCCAATCGGTCTAGTAGTTTCGTGGTGGAGGGGCCAGAAATACCTAAGTGGCTGGCGATAGCGCTGGGTGTCACAAGGATTCCGCGGTGGCGCGCGACGATGAGGTAATGCAGGGCACGCATATCGGACCTGCCAAGCTTCATATAACGCTGTGAAGCATCAGAGAGCTGCTGTTCCGCATCGCGTAGGCGTCCGAGCGCAGACATCACTTCACCAATCTCGGCGACCTCTTCCACGCTCAACTGTGAGCGGTCTATGAGCGACGATTCCGGGTCATTGGAATCGACGTTGTAGAGGCTTGAAGACACCGATGTGGCATCCGGGTCTGCTGATGACATGTGACGATCATAACCTATCCGCATATTCAGCTTGCGATATTATTAGCTAGGCTACTATTATTTCTGACTAAGCAAATATATACCAGTTCAGGAGTTCTGATGACGTTCGAGGATGTTCGGCCTTCCCGTGAAGCAATACAGGAGCGTGTTGTGTTGCTTGACGACTTCGGCAATCGCATCGGAGACGCAAATAAGTCGGAAATCCATACGGATTGCACGCCTTTGCATCTAGCTTTTTCCTGCTATCTCTTTAATGAGCAAGGTCGGTTACTCCTGACTCGACGCGCCTTGTCCAAACTGACTTGGCCCGGGGTCTGGACGAATAGCTTTTGTGGTCATCCCGGTCCGGGCGAAGAAATTGAAGCGGCCATTCACCGTCGTGCTGGAGAAGAACTCGGCACTCACGTCACTAATGTCACGCTGATCGATCCGGAGTTCCGCTATCGAGCAATCGATGCGAGTGGGGTTGTTGAAAATGAAATCTGCCCGGTTTACACGGCCAGGATTTCAGGCGAATTGGTTCCGAATCCAGACGAGGTGGCCGAAGCGCAGTGGGCCGATGTCGACGCTGTCATCGTGGCGGCTCGGTCTACTCCGTTCGCCTTTAGTCCGTGGATGATCAAACAACTTAATGGTTTAAGCAGCACAATTCAGCAGGGCTCCCGAGCCTCTGCCAGTCGAAAGGTAGTGGGCTCGTGAGTGCAACCATCAGCACTGATGTGCGCCGGAGTCGACTGCGGCTTGAGGTGGAACAAGAACTTGAAGCCCTGTTCTCGCGTCAGCAGACAACCGCGCAAGCTTATGGCCCAGAATTTTCGCACTTATGGGCGGTGGCGTCCGAGCAGGTCGCCGGTGGAAAACTCGTGCGACCAATTCTGTTCTTGGAGGCCCACGACGCGCTTCGCTGGGCGACTGAGCCTTCAGAAGCCTTTGGGGAGGCTGCTCTCGCCCAAGCGAACATAGACCGTGCCGAGGTCGTGAAGATCGCGGCAGCGATCGAAGCCCTTCATTTCACTTTCCTCTTGCATGACGATGTGATTGATGGCGATCTGGTTCGTCGCGGCCAACTGAATCTTATTGGCGACTTGGCTCTTGCCTCGCCCGGCACCGAACCGAGTCGCCAGCGGATGCATTGGGCCCAAACGGGTGGAATTTTGGCGGGGGATCTACTCCTTTCAGTAACGCACCAGATTTTTGCTCGCCTAGACGTCCCGGCAGATATCCGCATCCGAATGCTCGATCTTCTCGAGCACACCATTGTGGAAAGCACGGCCGGAGAATTTGCTGACGTCGGATTAAGCGACGGCTTAGTCGCTCCTGATCTCAACACGGTGCTGGCCATGACCCGTCGCAAGACGGCCAGCTACACCTTCGAGTTCCCGCTGCGGGCTGCGGTGATTCTGGCCGGTGGATCCTCTGAACTGGAGCACACCCTTAGTGCTGCGGGATCCCATCTTGGGCTGGCCTATCAACTGCAAGACGACCTCCTTTCTGTCTTCGGAGATCCCGAGATACACGGGAAAGACTCGTGCACAGACCTGAGAGAGGGAAAGCAGACCGCGATTATTTGCTACGCCCGCATGACGAGCGCCTGGCCCAGCATTGAGCCAGATTTGGGTGACCCCGAACTGTCAGCTAGTACTGCTGCCTATATCCGAAGTCGCCTGCGAGATTGCGGAGCGGAGCGCTTTGTCGAAAGTCTCATTGACGAACAACTCACCGCCTTTTACGAGTTGCTGGCTGGTCGCCGAGACAGTCATCAGGTCCCCAGCGGTCTGAGAGCTGTACTCCTCGATCTGGTTGGCAGGCTGGAAGGGCGGCAAGCATGAGTCTTGGAACCGCTGCTCCTGCGTCGGAAACGTCCCTAGCTCAGTTCACGAAAACAGCCGAGTCTCTGGCGAGCGATGTCATTGGTGCTTATTCCACGTCCTTTGGCATGGCGACGCGTCTCTTGGGCAAACGCCACCGCACGCATGTGCGCAATATCTATGCCCTCGTCCGTGTGGCTGACGAGATTGTTGATGGTGTGGCACGTGAAGCGGGCTTGAGTTTGAGCGAGCAAATCGAGGTTCTTGAGCGTTACGTGGCTGAAACCCATCGCGCGCTGCGTATCGGATACAGCAGCGATCTGATCGTTCACGCATTCGCCGCAACAGCGCGTGAGTCGGGGATTGATGAGTCCCTTACGCAACCCTTTTTCGATTCGATGAAAACGGATCTTCTCGTGGCGCATGACTCCTTAGCCGTCTTCGACAGCCGTGCCCACGCAGACTATGTTTACGGATCGGCCGAGGTGGTGGGTCTCATGTGCCTGCGTGTGTTTCTCCGTCAGGAACGGCTCGATCCCAGCGCCATCGCCGAACTCGAGCACGGGGCTCGCCAACTGGGCGCAGCCTTCCAAAACATCAATTTTCTTCGTGACCTCGCCGACGACACCGACCGACTTGGCCGAAGCTATCTGGGCTGCGCTAACACGCTGACGTCGACTGATCGGGATCGATGGGTCGCTGATATTCGCAGTCAACTGAGCGATGCTGAACGAGTTATTCCGATGCTTCCGCGAGACACCAGAACTGCCGTACGAACTGCGCTCTTGCTCTTCGCCAAACTCACGGATCGCGTCGCAGCGGTTCCTGTGGCTGAGCTGTATTCCTCGCGTATTCGTGTGGCGAATCCCGTTAAGTTGACGCTCGCGTCCTCAGCAGTTTTGACCACTATGAAAGAAGGCCGCTCATGACTCGCGCCGTCGTTATTGGAGCAGGTGTGGCTGGTCTGGCAACCGCAGCACTTCTTGCTCGCGAAGGCCACGAGGTGACAGTACTTGAAAAGAACCACCGTGTGGGTGGCCGCGCTGGCCTCATCGAGCGCGACGGTTTTCGCTTCGACACCGGTCCCTCGTGGTACCTCATGCCGGGGGTATTCGATCACTTCTTCGAGATGATGGGAACGTCGACCGCAGAGCACGTGGACTTGCGCTTCCTCGATCCTGGCTACCGCGTCTTCAGCGAGCCGGGGGCCGATGGGAAAGTCCGCGAGCCGCTGACGATTCCCTACGGTTCGGAGCAGGTACTCGATGTCTTCGAACAGGTGGAGCCAGGCAGCGGAGTTCAGTTGCAGCGCTATCTTGATTCCGCGCGTCACTCCACCGACCTCGCTGAGCGTTATTTCCTCTACAACCCCTTCACTCGGCTAGGCAAACTTGGTACCTCAGAGGTGCTCGCGGGTCTACCGAAACTGATGCGCTTGCTTTCCACATCACTGGAAACCTATGTCGCCAAGAAGTTTCGCGATCCGGTTCTGCGCCAAGTATTGGGCTATCCCGCAGTTTTCCTAGGCACAAACCCCGCAGATGCTCCCGCGATGTATCACCTCATGAGTGCTCTGGATCTTGAAGAAGGTGTGCAGTATCCGATGGGTGGGTTCTGGCATCTGATCGAGACTCTCGAGAAACTTGCCGTAGAAGCCGGGGCAGAGATCATCACAGAAGCTGAAGTTCTGCGCATTGAGACTGCAGAATCCCAGCGCACTGGTACTCGCAAGCGCCGACAGGTCATCGGAGTCACATGGCGCGATTTGGCCGGAGCGGTTCAGCTCGCTCCCGCCGATTACGTGGTTTCGGGAGCCGATCTGCATCACACCGAAACTCGCTTGCTCGACCCGCAAGACCAGAGCTACCCCGAGAGTTGGTGGGAGCGTCGCACCAGCGGCCCCGGCGCAGTGATAGCACTGCTTGGCGTACGCGGTGAACTGCCAGAACTTCCGCACCATTCGCTGTTCTTCACGGACGACTGGGCGAAGAACTTTGAAGCAATTTTCGGCGCACAGACGCGAATCCCAGACCCGGCGTCGATCTACGTGTGCAAACCGAGTGCTACGGACTCTGGGGTGTCTCCAGCCGGGCACGAGAACCTGTTCGTTCTCATTCCGGTCCCTGCTGATCCCGCCATCGGCCGCGGTGGCCCTAATGGCCGCGGCTCACAAGCCGTGGAGCAGGCAGTGGATGCCGCCATCGACCAAATCGCCGCCTGGGCAGATATCCCTGATCTTGCCGAGCGCATCGTCGTGCGGGAATCCCTTGGCCCCAAGGACTTCGTGGCTGACTACTACTCCTGGAGTGGGGGAATGCTGGGCCCGGCACATATTTTGAGCCAAAGCGCCATGTTCAGGGCTCAGAACGCCTCGAAGAAGATCGACGGACTTTTCTATGCGGGTGCCACTACCGCGCCAGGCGTCGGCGTACCCATGTGTCTCATCAGCGCAGAGATCGTGCTCAAGCGAATCCGAGGCGACCACAGCGCGGGCCCCTTGCCTGTGCACCTCGAAAGCAAGGCGATGGCGTGACGGGATACCTCTATCTCCTGCTTCTTTTAGGTGGCATCGGGTGCATGCTTCTGCTCGATCGTCGATTTGCGTTGTTCTTTTGGCACGATCCAGCGGTCGCAACACTGATCACCGTGGTCGGCACAGTGCTATTCCTGCTGTGGGATATCGCAGGTATTAGCGCCGGAGTTTTTCTGCGCGGGGAGAGCAGTTTCGCTTCGGGCGTGATTCTCGCGCCGGAAATGCCGCTTGAAGAGCCCATATTCTTGGTTTTTCTCGTGCTGTGCACCATGGTGATCTTCACCGGGTCACTGAAACTCTTGGCGCATGCGAGCCCCTCAGATTTGAGAGTGGTCAGCAAACGATGAGTTATCCATTGCTTGCCTTGGCCGGGGTGGCGATCGCGCTTCTTGGCTTTGTCGTCTTCACCTGGCGTGGCCTCCGGCGCTCACTCACGGTTTCCTCGCGCCATTATGTGCTTGCGATCGGGCTAACTGTGCTCGTCCTTTTCGTGCTCACGGCGATATTCGACAACATCATGATCGCCGCCGAGTTGTTCCACTACTCCCCGGAGCACCTTCACGGAGTCAGTATCGGTTTGGCGCCAATCGAGGACTTTTCGTATCCGCTGGCGGGTGCTCTCCTACTCCCGGCCATGTGGATCGCGCTGCAGCGGGGGAGCGAGGAACGCAGGAAAGATTTCCTCACTTTGATCGTTGCCTCGCGGCCCGTTAGCTGGATCAATACCGCGTTTCCGTTTGGTGCCGCCTACCTGCTGGTTGCTCGAGAAATCGATTGGGTTTGGTTACTGGGAGTCATCTATTTCCTCATTCCTTACAACTTCGCGATGTACGGAATTAACGATGTCTTTGATTACGCCTCGGATTTCGCCAATCCTCGCAAGGGGGGAATCGAAGGAGCTCTACTCGCGCCGCGTCTGCACCGGCCAACTCTGTGGATCGCGGCATGGAGCAACGTGCCGTTTCTGCTCATTTTGGCTGCGGCAGGAGGCCCGAGCGCATGGATTGCCCTAGCGATCAGTGCTTTCGCTGTGGTGGCGTATTCAGCCGCTGGGCTGCGCTTCAAAGAGAGACCATTCTTAGATTCGATAACGTCCAGTACCCACTTTGTCAGCCCTGCCGTCGTTGGTCTCATCCTTGCCGGTGCGCAGTTCGGTAGCTCGCTGATCTTGTTGCTTCTGGCGTTCTTCCTATGGGGCATGGCGGCCCACGCTTTCGGAGCAATTCAGGACATTAACCCTGACCGCGAAGCAGACATTCACTCGATTGCGACAGCTATTGGCGCGAAAGCCACAACGCGATTGGCTCTCGTGTTGTGGACGGCTGCAGGCATACTCATGCTCTTCGTGGCTTGGCCCGGACTACTGGCTGCAATAATCACAGTGCCCTATCTCCTCAATTGCGCCCCGTATTGGTCAGTCTCAGATGAAAATTCCGCCAGCACGAACAAGGCATGGCGGCGATTTATCGCCTTGAACTATTTTTCCGGATTTCTCGTCACACTTCTCTTGATCGTTGAATGGAATCAGGTATGACCAACTCGTCATCAGCGAGCAGCTCGCCTCAGCATGCCGCTTCGCAGCACACGGCAGCTTCCGAAAGAAGCAGCGTCCCCAAGTGGTTGCGAATCTTTCTGCCGGCGATCCTGATCCTCGTGTGGCTTGCGGCCGCCGGAATGGGCGGGCCCTATTTCGGCAGGGTTTCTGAGGTCGCGTCTAACGATCAAACGAGTTATTTGCCAGAGTCTGCCGACGCGACTCAAGTCCAGGCGCTCATTGGTGAGTTCAACGACTCCGATGCGATCCCGGCGATTGTGGTGTTCGTCGCTGAGGACGAGCTCCAAGAATCCGAACTGGGGGCTATCAACGAAGCCCTTTCGGATGTGCCGAACATCAGCGGAGTGAGCGCAGATATTTCTCCGGCCATACCGTCCGAAGACGGCCGAGCCGTTCAAGCTCTCGTGCCGATTCTGAGCGACTCAGATATCGGGGACACGGTCGCGGAACTGAGCAAAAAGCTCGATGAGGCAGCTCCCGACGGCGTCGAGGTGTTTGTTACCGGGCCGGCAGGCTTCACTGCAGATCTCGTCGCCGGTTTTGCTGGTATCGATGGGCTTTTGCTTGGCGTCGCGCTTGGAGCCGTCTTCATCATTTTGATCTTGGTGTACCGCTCCTTCCTGCTCCCAATCGCGGTGCTGTCGACGAGTTTGTTCGCGCTGTGTGCGGCGCTTTTGACGGTGTGGTGGCTAGCAAAGTGGGACGTCCTGTTGCTGAGTGGACAGACTCAAGGAATCTTGTTCATTCTGGTGATCGGTGCCGCCACCGACTATTCGCTGCTGGTCGTGGCCCGCTACCGAGAAGAGTTGCGCAGCACGCAAGACAAATGGATCGCCACGCATCGCGCGATCAAGGGTTCTTTTGAGCCCATCCTGGCCTCCGGCGGAACGGTGATTGCTGGACTGATGTGCATGCTGCTCAGCGACCTCAAGTCGAACAGCACGCTCGGGCCAGTGGCATCGATCGGCATCATCTTTGCGATGCTTTCGGCGTTGACACTGCTTCCGGCGATTCTGTTCGCCTTCGGCCGCAGTGCCTTCTGGCCGCGTCGTCCGAAGTTCGAGCCCGAGGTGGTCGAAGCAGAAGGAGGAATGCCGAGCAAGGGTCTGTGGACCAAACTTGCGCGTAATGTGGAACGTCGCCCCCGGCTCATCTGGATCGCCACCACCATCGTGCTGGTGATTGGAGCTGCCGCAGCGACGCAACTGAACGCGGTGGGCGTGCCACAGTCTGACCTCGTTCTCGGCGAATCTGAGGCACGGGACGGGCAGGTTGCACTTGGCGAACACTTCCCAGGCGGCTCCGGCAGCCCGGCCTACATCGTGGTGGATGAAAGCGAAATGGGCAATGCCGTCGAGGTGCTGCTGGCGAATGCAGGCATCGACAGCGTGACCGTGGCCTCGGCCGATTCTCCGAGCGGTACAGCCCCCGTGACCGAAGATGGAATTACTGCTTTCGGGCCTCCGGGAACTCCCGCGCCGGAACCAACGGTGGTTGACGGCCAGGTTCTCTTGCAGGGAACATTGACGAATGCTGCGGACTCGGATGCTGCGGGCGAAACGGTCCGTGAACTGCGTCAAGAATTGCTTGATGCGGCCCCAAGCGCACTCGTCGGCGGCGTGACGGCAACGGCGGTAGACACAAACGATGCCTCGATCCATGACCGGAATCTGATTATTCCGATCGTGCTGCTCGTCATCATGCTGATCTTGATGCTCTTGTTGCGCTCGATACTTGCGCCGGTGTTGCTGATCGCGACGACGGTGCTGTCCTTCGGCACCGCGATGGGAGTTGCGGCCATTGTCTTCAACAAGGTGTTCGACTTCCCCGGAGCCGACCCGGCGGTACCGCTATATGGCTTCATCTTCCTCGTGGCCTTGGGCATCGACTACAACATCTTCTTGATGACGCGAGTCCGGGAGGAATCACTGAAGCACGGCACCCGACAAGGCATTTTGCGTGGCCTAGCCATCACCGGTGGTGTTATTACCTCGGCCGGTTTGGTCCTAGCTGCCACCTTTGCCGCACTGTCAGTCATCCCCATCTTGTTCCTCGTTCAGTTGGCGTTCATCGTTGCTTTCGGTGTTCTGCTCGATACCTTCGTGGTGCGCACCTTGCTGGTTCCGGCGCTGTCCTATGACATCGGTCGAGCGATTTGGTGGCCATCGAAGCTTGCGAAAAAGCAGGATGAAGATGCGGAGACTATTGCTGAGGAAGCTCGCTGAGGTGCCGATGTTTCAAGAGCAGGCGGGTGCTTTTCGCGGGCTGCACGGCCAGGTGTGTTCGAGGTGAGGTTGTGGTCGCTGCACCCGAGCCATCTTGATCGTGCCGGGCTCGTCGCCGGCTGGCGTGAAGCACTGCTTGCTCAAGCCGTCTTAGCCGAGCGAACGAAGGGCTACCGCCAGCATCCGCAATTGCTGCGGTTCCGAGAGTCTACTGAACCGCTGGCGGCGATCGGAACTTTCTTGACTGGCCTTCATGCCGAAGCTGAAAGCCGTGGCTACCGATTCGATGCCGGCAAAATTATCGTGCCTAAGCCAGTGACTTTTCTGCTACCAGTAACGCAGGGTCAATGTGAATTCGAATGGGAACACCTCGGCAGAAAACTCATTCAGCGGAGTCCTGCTGACGCTCAGAGGTGGGCAACTGCGAAACTCACCGTCCACCCGATCTTCGAGGTGATCGAGGGCGACATCGAATCTTGGGAACGCCCCTAACGTCGCCGCTGCGAAAAACGTGCCCCCGGCAGTGTCTGGTTTCAGGACATTGAATCGT
>CALMUY010000099.1 GCA_937873005.1 uncultured Aeromicrobium sp.
GGACCGTCGTGATGCACGGGATACCTTCGGTCATGGCCGCGTTGCGGATCTCGTGGCCGTCGATCTGTGCGTCTTTACCGCTGGTGCCGTGGGGCGTATTGATGATTAACTGAACGTCGCGTTCCTTGATTTTCTCCACGACCGTCGTGGCCGGGCCGCCTGTGCCGGCGTCTTCATGGATCTTGGTCAAGACCGTTGCCGACACACCATTGCGTTGCAGCACGTCTGCTGTTCCCTTGGTTGCGAGGATCTCAAAGCCTAGATCGACGAGGCGTTTGATCGGGAAGATGATGTGTCGCTTGTCGCGGTTGGCGACAGACACGAACACTTTGCCCGAACTAGGCAGCGTCGCAAACGCTCCGGCTTGGCTCTTCGCGAACGCCGAACCGAAGGTGGCATCGATGCCCATGACTTCACCAGTCGAACGCATTTCCGGGCCGAGCACGGTGTCAACGAACGAGCCGTCGTTTGTGCGGAACCGGTTGAACGGCAGGACTGCTTCCTTGACGGCCACTGGCCCACCGGCAAGCAGGTCTCCCCCATCGCCGACGGCCGGAAGCACACCAGCTGTACGTAGTTCAGCAATCGATTCGCCCAACATGAGTCGCGCGGCGGCCTTGGCAAGTTGCGTCGAGGTGGCCTTGGAGACAAACGGCACGGTGCGCGAGGCGCGAGGATTCGCTTCGAGCACGTACACGGTGTCGCCACTCAGTGCGAACTGGATGTTGATGAGTCCGCGCACGCCAACGCCCTTGGCGATCGCTTCAGTCGAGTGGCGAATCGTGTCGATTTCGCTTTGACCCAAGGTGATCGACGGCAACGCACAGGCCGAGTCGCCCGAGTGGACGCCTGCCTCTTCGATGTGTTCCATCACGCCGCCGAGGAACAGTTCTTCACCGTCGTAGAGTGCGTCGACGTCGACTTCGATCGCGTCATCAAGGAAACGGTCAACAAGGACGGGACGATCTGGCGTCACTTCGGTGGCATTCTCGATGTAACTCGACAAAGAGGCTTCGTCGTAGACGATTTCCATGCCGCGGCCACCCAGAACATACGAGGGACGCACGAGCACGGGGTAGCCGATTTCGTCAGCGATCTTCTTCGCGCCATCGAACGTTGTGGCAGTACCGTGCTTAGGCGCAGGCAATCCTGCATCAGCGAGCACACGGCCGAACGCGCCGCGTTCCTCAGCAAGATCAATCGCTTCGGGCTGGGTGCCCACGATCGGCACGCCGGCCTCTTTAAGTCCCTTCGCCAAACCGAGTGGCGTCTGGCCACCCAACTGCACGACAACACCAACGACTGGGCCAGCCTGCTGTTCGGCGTGCACGATTTCCAGCACGTCTTCGAGCGTGAGCGGTTCGAAGTAGAGACGATCACTCGTGTCGTAGTCGGTCGAAACGGTCTCGGGGTTGCAGTTGACCATGATGGTTTCGTAACCGGCTTCCGACAACGCCATCGCCGCGTGCACGCAGGAGTAATCGAATTCGATGCCTTGACCGATGCGGTTTGGCCCGCTGCCCAAAATCAAAACGGCTGGGCGCTCGCGCGGGGCAACTTCGGTCTCGAGGTCGTAACTCGAATAGTGGTACGGCGTGCTGGAGGCGAACTCTGCCGCACACGTATCAACCGTCTTGTACACCGGACGCACGTTGTGCGAGTGACGCAACTGGCGGACAACACTTTCTGGTGTGCCGCGAAGTTCACCGATTTGAGCATCCGAGAAGCCGTGACGTTTCGCTTCAATAAGCATCGGCGCATCGATCACGGTGGCGTCCTTGATGCCTTCAGCGACCTCGTTCAGCAAGTAGAACTGGTCGATGAACCACGGATCGATCGCGGTGGACTCGAAGATCTCTTCGGGCGTAGCGCCGGCACGGATCGCGTTCATGATTGCTGGCAAGCGGCCATCGTGGGGGCGGCGGATACGTTCGAGGAGCTCAGCCTTGTCGCCTGGCTCCCCCGCCCATGTGAGCGGCGCGTTCTTGTTTTCGAGCGAACGCAAAGCCTTGCCGAACGCTTCGGTGAAGTTACGGCCAATTGCCATGGCTTCACCCACCGACTTCATGTGCGTAGTTAGCGTGTCATCGGCGGTCGGGAACTTCTCGAAGGCGAAACGAGGCACCTTGACGATGACGTAATCGAGCGTCGGCTCGAAGCTCGCAGGCGTCATCTTGGTGATGTCGTTCGGGATCTCGTCGAGGGTGTAGCCAATTGCGACCTTCGCAGCGATCTTCGCAATCGGGAAGCCTGTTGCCTTCGAGGCAAGTGCGGACGAGCGCGATACACGCGGGTTCATTTCGATAACCACGATGCGCCCGTTGGTTGGGTCGACCGCGAACTGAATGTTGCAGCCACCCGTGTCGACACCTACTTGTCGGATGACTTCGATCGAAATGTCACGAAGACGCTGGTATTCAACATCGGTGAGTGTCATCGCGGGGGCAACGGTGACCGAGTCGCCCGTGTGGACACCCATCGGGTCGAGGTTTTCGATCGAACATACGATCACGACGTTGTCGGCCTGATCGCGCATGACTTCGAGTTCGTACTCTTTCCATCCCAAGATGGATTCTTCCAGCAGAACCTCAGTGGTGGGGCTGAGCGCGAGGCCCGAACCGGCGATGCGGTACAGGTCTTCTTCGTTGTAGGCCAGACCGCTGCCGGAGCCACCCATCGTGAACGAAGGGCGCACCACGACCGGGTAACCGCCGAGCGTGTCCACGCCAGCGAGGCAGTCTTCCATCGTGTGACAGATAACAGAACGGGCAACTTCCGCGCCCCATTCTTTCGGCAAGCCTTCCACGATCGCTTTGAACGATTCACGGTTTTCACCACGTTCAATGGCATCAATCGAAGCGCCGATCAGTTCGACACCATACTTTTCGAGGATGCCGGCTTCATCGAGCGCAATCGCTGCGTTAAGTGCTGTCTGTCCGCCGAGAGTTGCCAGCAACGCATCCGGGCGTTCTTTGGCGATGACTTGCTCCAGGTATTCAGTCGTGATCGGTTCAACGTAGGTGGCGTCAGCAAATTCCGGGTCGGTCATGATCGTGGCCGGATTCGAGTTCACCAAGATGACTCGGATGCCTTCTTCGCGCAACACGCGGCAAGCTTGAGTGCCCGAGTAGTCAAATTCGCAGGCCTGGCCAATAACGATCGGCCCTGAACCAATAACGAGAATCGATTCAATATCGGTACGACGTGGCATCAGTTGCTCACCTTCTTGTTGTCGAGCATGAGTTGGACGAAACGGTCAAAGAGGTAGGCCGCATCGTGTGGACCGGCTGCCGCTTCGGGGTGGTACTGCACCGAGAACGCGGGCTGGTCGATAAGGGCAAGACCTTCCACCACGTCATCGTTCAGGCACACGTGCGTCACCTGGCCAGGACCGTATGGCGTGTCGAAGGTGCCTTCGATCGGCGCATCGACGGCGAAGCCGTGATTGTGGGCCGTGATCTCGACCTTGTTAGTGGTCAAGTCCTTAACGGGTTGGTTGATGCCACGGTGACCGTACTTGAGTTTGAACGTCCCGAGCCCTAGTGCGCGTCCGAAAATTTGATTGCCGAAGCAAATACCAAAGTACGGAATTTTGCGGTCGAGCACGCTGCGCAGCAACGCGACCGGCCCTTCGGCGGTCGATGGGTCCCCTGGGCCGTTCGAGAAAAACACACCATCGGGGTTGATTGCGAGGATCTCTTCGATCGTGACGCTGGCTGGGAAATTGTGAACTTCGATGCCGCGTTCGGCCATGAGTTTGGGCGTCATGCCTTTGATACCCAAGTCGATTGCCGCAACCGTGAGGCGCTGCTCGCCTTCAGCAGGCACTACGGTCTTCGCAGGTGTCGTCACATCCGAAACGAGGTCGGCACCAGCCATCTTGGGCGAGGCCTGAACTTTTGCGAGCAGTGCGTCAACATCCGTCGATACCGAGCTAATGCCCACGCGCATCGAGCCCCGTTCGCGCAAGTGGCGAGTCAACGCCCGCGTGTCAACGCCACTGATGCCGACTACGCCTTGCTCTACAAGTTCATCGTCGAGCGAGCGTTCGCTACGCCAGTTCGACGGGCGACGAGCAGGGTCACGCGAGACGAAGCCCGCGACCCAAATCTTGCGAGATTCGTTGTCTTCGGTGTTGACACCCGTGTTGCCGATGTGTGGAGCTGTCATGATGACGACTTGGCGGTGATACGAAGGATCCGTGAGTGTTTCTTGGTAGCCGGTGATGCCGGTGGAGAACACGGCTTCGCCAACGGTTTCACCGATGGCACCCCACGCCCATCCTGTCTGGGTCGTTCCGTCTTCTAGTACCAAAATGGCGGGCGTACGAGTCATGCTTGGGCTCCTTCGGTTAGTTCGCCGTCGCGGACCGTGAAGCTACCGCGGAGCAAGGTGTGGACAACGCGGCCGGGAAGTTCGATGCCTGCGTAGGGATTGTTTCGCGAAAGTGACGCCGTGTCGGTGGCGTCGACGACTCGGGTGGCCGCCGGGTCGAACAGCACCAAGTTGGCGGGTTCGCCCGCTGCAAGGGGACGACCGTGATGGTCGATACGACCGATGCGTGCCGGGTTAGCCGACATTGCTTCAGCCACGCGCGCCCACGTGATCGCGCCCGTATCGATCATCGTCTTCTGGACGACCGACAGCGCCGTTTCCAGACCGAGCATGCCGAACGCGGCTACTTGCCATTCGCACTCTTTGTCTTCCATCGGATGCGGCGCGTGGTCGGTCGCGACGATGTCGATCGTGCCATCGGCGAGGCCTTCGCGCACTGCGAGAACGTCATCTTTACTGCGCAGCGGTGGGTTGACTTTGTAGATCGGGTTGTAGCCGCGCACGAGGTCGTCGTCGAGCAGCAAATGGTGAGGAGTGACTTCGGCAGTCACGTTGATGCCGCGACTCTTGGCCCAGCGCAAAATCTCAACCGATCCGCGCGTGGACAAGTGGCACACGTGCAAACGCGAGCCGACGTGTTCTGCCAGCAAGACATCGCGAGCGATGATGGCTTCTTCGGCCACCGCCGGCCAACCGGTCAGGCCGAGTTCGCCCGACAGTGGACCTTCGTTCATCTGCGCGCCTTCGGTGAGGCGGGGCTCTTGGGCGTGCTGGGCGATGACGCCATCGAACGCCTTGACGTATTCGAGTGCGCGGCGCATCAGGACGGCATCGTGGACGCACTTGCCGTCGTCCGAGAACACGCGCACGTTCGCGGCCGAATCAGCCATCGCACCGAGTTCTGAAAGCTGTGTTCCGTTGAGGCCAACCGTGACGGCACCGATCGGCTGCACGTCGCACGCGCCAGATTCTTGACCAAGGCGGAACACTTGCTCGACCACACCAGCGGTGTCGGCGACGGGTTCAGTGTTAGCCATCGCGAAAACGCAGGTGAAACCACCGCGGGCGGCGGCGCGTGTACCGGTGGCGACGGTTTCGGCATCTTCGCGACCAGGTTCGCGCAAGTGGGTGTGCAGGTCGACTAGGCCCGGCAAGAGCACGAGGCCCGTCGCGTCGATGGTTGTGTCGGCTGAGGCGTTTTCACCAACGCCTGCGCCAATGTCGGTGATGGTGTCGCCCTCGATGAGGACGTTGACTTCGGATTCGCCGAACAGTTTGGCGTTCCGGATAAGGATGCTCATAGATTTCCTTAGATTGCAGCGTGAAAGAGATTTACGATTCGATTGCTTCAGGGGTTTGAGAACCACTGAGCAAGAGGTACAAGACGGCCATCCGCACGGCTACACCGTTCGTAACTTGCTCGACAATGACCGAGCGATCTGAGTCGGCAACATCGGCTGTGATTTCCATGCCACGGTTCATCGGCCCCGGATGCATCACGATCGCGTGTTCGGCCAGTTTGGCGACGCGTTGCGCATTGAGCCCATAGCGACGCGAATACTCGCGAGCGCTCGGGAAGAACGAAGCATTCATGCGCTCGTTTTGCACGCGCAACATCATGACAGCGTCGGCAGATTCCAGGCTGGCATCGAGGTTGTAGGAGGTCGCTACTGGCCAGGTTTCAATGCCCACGGGGAACAACGTTGGCGGGCTGACGAGCGTGACATTCGCGCCGAGCGTCGACAACAAGTACGCGTTCGAGCGAGCCACGCGACTGTGCAGCACGTCTCCCACGATCACAATGTTCTTGCCGTCGAGTTCGCCCAAGTGACGGCGCATCGTGAACGCGTCGAGCAGCGCTTGCGTGGGGTGCTCGTGGGTACCGTCGCCGGCGTTGACCACGGCGCCGCGCATCCATTGTGATTCGGCGAGCAGGTGTGGTGCGCCAGAAGCCGAGTGGCGAATCACGACGGCGTCTGCACCCATAGCTTGCAAGGTGAGGGCCGTGTCTTTCAGGCTCTCGCCCTTGCTGACACTCGAACCTTTTGCACTGAAGTTAATGACGTCCGCTGAGAGTCGCTTGGCAGCAGCCTCGAAACTGATGCGTGTGCGCGTGGAGTCTTCGTAAAACAAATTCACGATCGTCCGGCCACGCAACGTCGGGAGCTTCTTAACCGGACGTTCAGCAACTGCGAGAAGTTCTTGTGCAGTGTCGAGGATGAGCGTCGCGTCTTCGCGCGATAGATCGCGTGTCGAAAGTAGGTGCTTCACTCCTCGCCTCCCGTGATCGTGACTGAATCATCCGCGTCATCGGTGAGGCTGAGTCGCACTTGGACACGCTCACTCATCGACGTTGGCAGGTTCTTGCCAACGAAGTCGGCGCGGATCGGCAGTTCGCGGTGACCGCGATCGACAAGGACTGCGAGTTGCACCGCGCGTGGCCGTCCGTGATCGTTGAGCGCATCGAGGGCGGCGCGGATCGTACGACCGCTCATGAGCACGTCGTCCACCAATACAACGACTTTGCCGTCGATATCTTCGGGGATACTGGTGGGTTCGAGTCCGCGTGCTGGTCTCATCCGGAGATCGTCGCGATACATCGTGATGTCGAGCGAGCCAAAACTGATGGTTTTGCCTTCAACTTCAGACATCTTGGCGGCGATGCGTGCTGCAAGTTCGTCGCCGCGTGTGGGAATACCGATCAGAACGAGGTCATCGGAATTGCGGTTCTTTTCGAGGATTTCGTGAGTAATACGTGTCACGGCACGTTTAATATCGGTGGCGTCTAGGACTTGCCGAGCCATATTGGGCGCAGATGCGACCATATTGACCCCCTTCTCCGCCTCTCTGGACGGTGCTTAAAGGATGTCTAACTTCATTCACTCTATCACCGCCCTTCGAACGACTCGCACGGCAATGACCGGGGTGATGAGCGCCACTTTTGCCCGACCACTCTTCCACTCCCGTCCCACTCAGGAGTATGTTTGGGAAGCCTGCCCTAAGCGCAGCGCGATTCAAAGGAAACTCATGCTGCAAACATTCATCATCGGTCTACGCGAAGGCCTCGAGGCCGCTCTCGTCGTCGGCATCCTGATCGCCTATGTGCGCAAGATCGGGCGTGACGATGTTGTCGCACGCATTTGGCTCGGTGTCGGGCTCGCAATTGCGCTCTCCCTTGCCCTTGGTGCGATCTTGACGTTCGGCACCTACGGCCTGACATTCAAGGCTCAGGAAATCATCGGCGGCACCCTCTCCATTCTCGCCGTCGGCCTCGTCACCTGGATGATTTTCTGGATGGCGAAGACTGCTCGTCACCTGAAACGCGAACTTGAAGCCCAAATCGACTCGCACATCAGTGGCGACGGCTGGGGGCTCGTGGCAGTCGGTTTTCTCGCGGTCGCGCGCGAAGGCCTCGAAACGGCGCTGTTCCTGTGGAGCGCCGTTCGCTCCAGCGGTACCGCTCCCCTCGCCTGGCTCGGTGCGCTGCTGGGACTCGTGACGGCAGCGTTCCTCGGTTACTTGATTTACCGAGGTGCAATCAAGATCAACCTCTCCACCTTCTTCATGTGGACTGGCGCACTGCTCATCGTGGTGGCGGCCGGGATCTTGGCCTACGGTATTCACGATCTGCAAGAAGCGGGCGTCTTGCCCGGCCCGTTTGCGCCCGAACCCAGTTGGGCACCTGCCTGGTTGCAGGGCTGGTACGGCGAGAACGCCTGGGCCTTCCAGTTCAGTGACCGCGTCAATGCTGCTGGCCTGCCCGCCGCGCTCATCAAAGGCACGATCGGCTTCTCCCCAGACATGACCAAACTCGAACTTCTCGTCTGGGCGCTCTATCTTTCCATCGTTTCCACGTGTTACTGGCGCGTGGTTCGTCAACCCAAAAAACCAGCGACAGAAAGGGTTTCTGCATGAAACTCCGCACTCTCACTGCCGTAGCGGCCGTGTCAACTTTGGCCTTGTCGGGCTGCGTCAAGAACAGCGCTGAAGGCGACGCTGTCATCGACGTGACCTCAAGCAAGGACGACTGCACCGTCAGTGCAGCCACCGCAAAGAGTGGCACCGTCACGTTCAAAGTCACGAACACGGGCGACAAGGTCACCGAGTTTTATCTTCTTGGCGAAGACGGACTACGCATCGCAGGCGAAGTCGAGAACATTGCACCTGGAACCTCGCGAAACCTCACTCTTCAAGCACAACCCGGTACTTATTTCACTGAATGCAAGCCCGGAATGGTGGGCGAAGGCATCGGAACTGCGAAGTTCACGGTCACCGGCGAGAAGTTGGCCGTATCTGCCGACGAGAAGGAAGCCACCGACGCGGCAGTCGAGTCGTACACCGCCTACACAAAAGATCAAGCTGGTGCTCTCGTCACAGCAACTGAAGAGTTCGTAGCCGCCTACATCGCCGGCGACGACAAGGAAGCACGCCGCTTGTTCCCCTTGGCGCGCCGCTCCTACGAACGCATTGAGCCGACTGCTGGATTGTTCGGCGACCTCGACCCGAAGATCGACTACCGCAAGCCCGGTGCCGAAGCTGAGGGTCTGCCGTTCACTGGATTCCACCGCATCGAGATGGACTTGTGGCTCGACGAAGCACGCAAGAACTACCCCGGTGAAAAGATCGAAGCCCTTGACGCTGCCGGACGCAAGAAGGTTGGCGAGCAACTCGTAACCGATGTGCAGGCACTCTACGATCGCGTCCACGCCAAGGACTTCGTGATGACTCTTGACGACATCACGAACGGCGCTATTGGCCTGCTCGACGAAGTTGCCGCACCAGACGGAAAACTCCCAGGCGAAGAAGACGAGTTCAGCCACACCGACCTTTACGACTTCTACGCCAATGTGGAAGGCGCGAACGTCGCCTACCAGTCTGTTCGCGAGATCGCACTGGCAAAGGGCAAGAAGGGCGAAGAACTTGTCGCTCGCCTCGACAAGCAGTTCAAGGCCATGTTCGAACTGCTCGAAACATACGGCAACTTTGATGATGGTTTCGTCTCGTACGACACTGTCAGCCAAGCGAAGCGCAATGAACTCGGTGCGCAACTGAACGCCCTGAGTGAACCGCTCTCCGAGCTCACTGGCATCGTTCTGGGCACGAAGTAAACAGCACAACCCGAGGTAGACATGACAGAGCACGACCAGGCCGAATCACCAACTGAACACCTTGAAAGCAAGGGCGTCAGTCGGCGTGCAGCGCTGGGGCTCATGGGCGCTGCTGGCGCCATCGGTTTAACCGGTGGCGTCGCAGCGGCCAGTCACCTGCCCGGAAACGACTCGCCGAGCAAAGCGAAGGTCGAGAACGCCTCGGTGCCGTTCCATGGCGAGCACCAAGCAGGTATTACGACTGCTACTCAGAATCACTTGTATTTCGCGGCGTTTGAGATGACCTCAACGGCCACCCGGGCCGAACTTATGTCCCTCCTTGAAGACTGGACGTATGCCGCGAATCGGATGACCCAAGGACTCGAAGTGTCTGAGTCGGGTGCCACTGGCGGTGGCCCACACAGCCCGCCCGACGACACGGGCGAAGCACTCGACCTCGGAGCGCATTCGCTCACGATCACGTTTGGTTTTGGTCCGAAACTTTTCGACAAGCGGTTTGGCCTTGAAAGCAAGCGCCCACAAGCGCTCAAGGAACTGCCATCGTTTGCGTTCGATCTGCTTGAGGATCAGTATTCGGGCGGCGACTTGTGTATTCAGGCCTGTGCTGACGATCCTCAAGTTGCCGTTCACGCGATCCGCAACCTGACCCGGATCGCTTTTGGGCGCGCCCAAATCAAGTGGGCACAACTCGGATACGGCCGCACCTCGTCGACCTCAAAAGACCAAGTCACACCCCGAAACCTGTTCGGTTTCAAGGACGGAACCGCCAACATTTTCAGTGACGAAAAGTCCGACCTGAACGATTGGGTGTGGGCCGACGGTTCAGATCAGCCGTGGATGGACGGGGGTAGTTTCCTTGTCGCACGCAAAATCTTGATGTTGATCGAATCGTGGGATCGTGTCCGATTGCAAGAGCAAGAAAATATCTTCGGGCGGACGAAAGGCGACGGGGCACCTCAATCTGGCGGCAAGGAGTTCGCCGAACCAAACTTCGAGATGATTTCGACAGCAACGTCTGCACCTGTTATCCCCATGACGGCTCACATGCGCTTGGCGAATCCACACCAGAACAACGGCAAACGCATGCTGCGCCGCGGCTACAACTTCGTTGAAGGCAACAACGATCTCGGACAGATTCGTGCAGGGCTGTTCTTCATTAGTTACCAAAAATCGCCAGAGCAATTCATCGCAGTTCAAAACAACCTCGCGACCGACGCCCTCAACGAGTACATTCGCCACGTTGGATCAGCGATCTTCGCCGTCCCGGGCGGAATCAAGAAAGGCGCGTCTGTCGGCGCAGGGCTCTTCACCTAATGCGTTCAAAACTCACACTTCGGACATGATTGACTTCCAATAGGTTCGCCACTGCTCCCCTGACGCTGCGGTCGGCAACTTGGCGTGTTCAAGCGAAAGCACTGCCTTGAGTGGTGCACCGTCTGGACCTTTCTTGGCCGTAGTTTGAACGCTCACAGCGGTCCCGTCCTCAAAATCAACACGCCAATAGCGCCATTTTTCGGTACTGCTGCGTCGCGGTTCCCCCGTTGTATCTACGCCGTTGAACGTGACGTGGGAGTCGACCGCGGCTATCCAGCGTTCGATCGCTTCGTCGATTGTTCCCGGCAACGTTCGCGAGACTGAGATACCGAAGTCGCCGCTGACCTTTTGGCCGCTTGCGCGAAGCCCGTGGTCTTCCTCGAACTGAATTGCGATTCCCTGACACCACCAACCTGTGTTGAACGGTGCCCCTGTCGCTTGGTGTGTCGTAATTTCGAGTTCGCCAACGCGGCGAGTCACGAGCGCCACGATTGCTTGATGCGACAGTTTGGTCGCGTCACGGTCGAGTAAGTAGGCGGTCCAATCCTCCCAGGAAACTCCCGTGGATTTTTCGATGCTGCCTGCGCGTGATCCCATGGCAGCGCTACACCTCAGACCAGACGCCGAGTTCGTTGCCGTCCGGATCGTTGAAGTGAAGCCGTCTGCCACCTGGAAACTCGTAAGGCCCTGATGTCACCGTTCCGCCGGCGTCACGAATCGCGTCGGCGCTCGCATTGAGATCATGCGAGTACAGGATGACGAATGGACCGCCGTGGCCACGGGGCCTGTCAGCGAGCAGAAGTCCGCCCATCTCGGGGTCACCCTCGTTGATTCCTTGAATGCCCGCATAAGTGGGCCCGTAATCGGTGAAGAGCCAACCAAACGCGGCCGAGTAGAAAAGTTTGGCTCGAACAATATCGGTAACGGTCAACTCGACGTAGTTGATTGCATGATGAGTTGCGGTCTGCGCCATGAGTTCAACCTAACACCGAAATAGCGGCCAGAACTGCGTGCCAATTCAGCGGCAAGCGCTCCACAAGCCAGCGTTGCTCGCCAACGCTGCATCCGAGGCGTTCTCAAGTTGCGAGAGAAAGGGTTCAGCTACCGGGTATTGCGATTCATAGGTCGCGAACCCCTTGCTCACTATCAGCGCATTGAAGTTCGTGCCGTCTTCAAGGACGACGAACCGCAACAGGCGCCCATAGCGGTCGCGGTCTTCTTGCGCTCCGTCGCGCACCAGGTGCACTCGAGCACCTGCGAGTTTCTGGCGCGTGAAATTACCTGCCTCGTCACCAAAGCAACCGCCTTGACTGCCGTACCAGTCCACTTCGGGAGTATCTATCGCGATGAGGCGAACTTTCTCGATTGTTCCGCCGTAGTCGACACTAATGGTGTCGCCGTCAGTCACGCGTGTGACCTTGTAAAGCGGACCGAAATCAACGCTCGGCTCAAGTTCAGGCTCCAACGTTGGCGTCGGCCGAGTTGTAGGCGCCGTTTCAGGCGTCTCAACGACTGGCGCGGTGCCTTCGGGCGCCGGTTTGGTGTTGGAGCCGCAACCTGAAACAGGCCCACCCAGAACGAATAGGCATGCAGCAATCACGGGCGCGCTTCGCCGCACGTTGCCACTACCGATTCGCAACATCCCGAGAACCTTTCGATCGTGGCGAGAGCCTAGCTTTTCGGTAACTTCGCGATCTGAGTCAAGAGCCCGTTGATAAACCGAGGCGACTCATCGGTCGACAACTCAGTTGCCAATTCGACTGCTTCGCTGATTGCGACCCCGTCTGGCACATCCGCACAGTGCAGAATCTCGAACGTTGCGATGCGAAGCAAGTTTCGATCGACCGCAGGCATCCGATCCAGAGTCCAGCCTTGCGAATGTTCAGCCAGCAGCGCATCAATCGCGTCACCGTGTGCCGTCACGCCCTCGACCAAAAACACCGTGTACTCATTGATCGGCGGCTCGTTGCGTTCGACGCGTTCAGCCAGCGTTCCGTCGAGCGTCAACTCGCGCGTTTCGGATTCGTAGAGAATGTCAAGGGCGCGTTTACGGTATTTAGTGCGTGCGCCCATCAGGACTGCACGCGACCAAGGTAGCTGCCGTCGCGGGTATCAACCTTGACCTTTTCACCGTTCACGATGAACAGCGGGACTTGAATTTCGCGACCCGTTTCGAGGCGGGCAGGCTTGGTGCCACCGCTGGAACGGTCACCCTGCAAACCTGGTTCGGTGTATTCGATGAGCAATTCCACCGACGCAGGAAGCTCGATGTACAAAGGGGTTTCTTCGTTCACAGCAACGACTGCGTCTTGATTTTCCAGCAAGAAATCTTTCGCGTCACCAACAACAGCGTCACTCAATTCGAGCTGATCGTATGTGTTGGTGTCCATGAAAACGTATGAGGTGCCGTCGTGGTAAAGGAACTGCATATCTCGCTTGTCGACGTTGGCTATTTCAACCTTCACGTCTGCGTTGAAAGTCTTGTCAACGGTCTTACCGGACAGAACGTTCTTCAACTTGGTGCGTACCACCGCACCACCTTTGCCTGGCTTGTGGTGTTGGAACCAGGTGACAGCCCACAGTTGTCCGTCAATGCGAAGAACCATTCCGTTCTTGAGGTCGTTCGTGGTAGCCATCAGCTGATCTCCATCAATTCAGTAGTCAAGTTAGTGAGCACGACCGGTCCGGTTTGCTCAACCAGCACGGTGTCCTCGATGCGCACTCCGCCGCGACCCGCCAGGTAGATTCCTGGCTCCATCGTCAGCACCATGCGACGTTCGATTCTACCGACTGCACTCGCCGCGAAGAACGGGTCCTCGTGGATCAGCAATCCGACTCCATGCCCGAGCCCCGTAGTGAACGCGTCAAGCCAGCCAGATTCCGCCAAATTCTCACGCACGAGTGCGTCAATTTCAGCTAGCGGAGTGCCCGGAATCAATGCAGCAACACCAGCTGCTTGTGCCTCGCGAACCGCCGCATGAATCTCGCGTTGCCATTCGGCTGCGCGACCCACAACGACCGTACGAGTGCAGTCAGCCCGATAACCTTCAACGAGCGCACCGAAATCGATCTTGAGAAAATCACCGTCCTCGACTGCCCGCAAGGTTGGGTCGTGATGAGGGATCGCGGAGTTTGGCCCGACCGCCACGATGGTGTCGAAGGCACGGTCGTCTGCACCCAGTTCGCGCATGATGATTTCAAGCCGAAGCGCAATGTCTCGCTCAGTACGACCAAGGAGCGGTTCGGTCCACAGTCGTTCAAGGGCACGCGCCGAAATCTCACAGGCTTGGGTCAGCCCCGTGATCTCGACTTCGTCTTTGATGAGCCGCAATTCTTCGATGAGTTTGCCGGCAGATGGCCGCTCCCCCATGGTGCGCCATTCGTCTACGCTCAGCGCGTGAGTCTCGACTGCCCACGAATCGGTGCCCAGTTTTTCAACTTCGCCCGAAAAATCACGCGTAATGATGTGACGTTCGATCCACACTTGCTCGCGCGCTTGGTCCTGATAGCGCCCGTCAGTCAGGAATGTCGGTTCGCCGCGCACCGGGACCAGCATCATGGCGTTCGATCCGGTAAACCCCGTCAGGTACCGAACATTGAGCAAGTCCGTGACGACGAGTCCGAGAAAGCCGCGTTCAGCGAGTAGCGCTTGTAGCCGGGCTAAACGGTCTTCGTGGACTGACATGTCAATTCCCGGAGATGCTAGCGAAACTATCGCGGAGTAACTGCTCGTCAGGGCCGGCAAGAATCTTGGTCGCGCCAAGACCGTCGAGAATCACGAATCGCAATTGCGAACCACGTGATTTTTTGTCGAGGCGCATCGCGGCGAGCATGTCATCAAAACTGCCTCCAGTCCACGCGATCGGCAAGCCCACGAGGGCCAGCACCGATCGATGACGGGCTAGGAGTTCTTCATCCATGAAACCCGCCCGCTGTGCGAGTTCGGCAGCGAACACCATACCGACGCTGATTGCTTCGCCGTGACGAATCGTGTACTTCTCGAAGCGTTCGATCGCGTGACCGAGCGTATGTCCGTAGTTGAGTGCTTCGCGGCCGATCGTGCCGTCTGCGCCCGTTTCTTTCAAATCCCGGGCGACGGTCTCGGCTTTGACTGCGATCCCACGCATGATGAGGTCAGCAAGCAGGTCGGATTTTGGGTCCATCGCTTCGGTGGTACGGATCTCGACGTCGTCAAGGATGCTCGGATCAGCGATGAATCCGCATTTGACCACTTCAGCAAGCCCGCCAGAAATTTCCCGTGCCGGAAGCGTGGCGAGTACCGAAAGCTCGCACACGACCCCGATGGGTTCATGGAACGCCCCAACGAGGTTCTTCCCGGCCAGAACATTGATGCCGGTTTTCCCGCCAACAGCCGCATCCACCATCGCAAGGATTGTTGTGGGCACGGTGATGAAACGGATACCACGCAACCACGAGGCAGCGATGTAACCGGCAACGTCGGTGGTGGCTCCCCCACCGATACCGATGACAAGATCGCTGCGCGTGAAGCCTGCTTCGCCGAGTTGGTCCCAAGTTCGCGCCACAAATTCGATGGTCTTGGCTTGTTCACCATCGGGGCTGGCAACCAACAGGACCTGCTTGTCGGCTAATGAGTCTTGAACACGCGCCGCCAGGTCGGCCATGTGGGGCGAATGGACAAGGGCAACTCGCTGTGCATCTGCAGGAACGAGCGCAGTGATCTCGGCGAGTGCACCGTGTCCGAGTACGACCTCGTACGGCTGGCTCGTGGCGACGGTGAGTCTGCGCAACGTCATGCGTCCCCCTGTTTGGACGTGAGTTGAGCGACAAGGTCGGCTGCAACCTCGTCTGTCGTGCGGTCGTTTGTGTCGACGATGATGCTCGCCACTTCGGTATACAACGGCCGGCGCGCGTCCATGAGTTGTTTCATTTGGGTACGAACGTTTCCAAGCAACAATGGTCGGTTGCGGTTCATGCCTACGCGTGCGACCGCGTTCGACAAGTCAACGTCAAGAAAGATGACGGTGTGTCCGGCTAGCAACGCCCGCGTCTCGGGGTTAACGATGGCTCCACCGCCAAGGGCCAGCACTCCTTCGTGTTCTGCCAAAGCTTGGGCAACCGCCGCAACCTCAAGCTCGCGAAAAACCGGTTCGCCTTCCTCAACGAAAATATCAGCGACACTTTTACCGGCATTCGCCTCAATGTCGTGGTCGGTATCGCGCAGCGCGACACCGAGTGCTCGCGCAACCCGACTAGCTACTGTCGTCTTACCGGCACCGGGTGGGCCGACGAAAACTGCAACAGGTTTCATCGGTAGGTCAGCGATTCGAGGTAACTGTTCACGTTGCGGCGCACTTCACCCACCGAGTCGCCGCCGAACTTCTCCAAAATCGCGTCAGCAACAACAAGTGCGACCATTGCCTCAGCAACGATTCCGGCGGCGGGAACGGCGCACACGTCCGAGCGTTGATGGTGCGCTACGGCTTCTTCGCCGGTCGCGACATCGATCGTGCGCAGCGCACGCGGCACCGTCGCGATGGGCTTCATAGCTGCCCGAACGCGCAAGAGTTCACCAGTCGACATTCCGCCTTCGGTGCCACCTGCGCGGCCAGAGGTGCGCCTAATACCTTCTGGTGTGGAAACGATTTCGTCGTGAGCGAGTGAGCCGCGGGTACGCGCGAGTTCAAACCCGTCACCCACTTCAACGCCCTTGATGGCCTGGATACCCATCAGCGCGCCCGCGAGTCGGCTGTCGAGGCGGCGATCCCATTGCGTGTGCGAGCCGAGTCCGGGCGGCAGGCCCTCAACCAGAACTTCAACAACCCCGCCAAGCGTGTCGCCGTCTTTGTGGGCCGCGTCAATTTCAGCGACCATCGCGTCAGTCGTTGCCGGGTCGAAACAGCGCACCGGGTTTTCGTCGAGTGCCGGCTCATCAGATTTGCTGGGGAGAACGCCTGCTGGTGCGGCTACCGAGCCAAGTTCGACCACGTGACTCACGATGGTTGCGCCGGTGGTTTGCTCAATGAACTTCGCCGCAATTTCTCCGAGCGCAACACGAGCTGCGGTTTCACGCGCACTGGCGCGTTCTAAGATCGGTCGGGCTTCATCGAAGTCGTACTTTTGCATGCCCGTCAAGTCGGCGTGACCTGGGCGTGGACGCGTGAGTGGTTCGTTTCGCTTCGAGCCAGCAAGTTCGGCTGAGTCGATCGGGTCTGGTGACATGCCCTTTTCCCCCTTCGGCCATTCGCTGTTGCCGATGCGAAGTGCGATGGGGCTGCCGAGCGTCTTGCCGTGGCGGAATCCGCCGACCATCTCTAGTTCGTCGGCTTCGAACGCCATGCGCGCACCGCGACCATAACCGAGACGACGACGTGCGAGCGCATCGTCGATGTCGCGACTCGTCACCTCGACTCCAGCGGGCAATCCGTCAAGTGTGGCAATCAATGCGGGACCGTGTGATTCACCGGCCGTCAACCAACGCAGCATAGGGTCAATTCTTTCACGCGCACCGCAATGAGCAGGCACTGGTTAGATTCACTGGAATGTCGTCCGCTAGTAAACCGCGCGGAACGCTCACACGAGAAGTAGAGCGAAGACCGCACCAACCACCATGAATGGACCGAACGCGAGGGGCACTCCCCCACGCAGTCGGCCCTTTTGGCGGATCAATCCGACGATCGCACCTAAGAAGAATCCGGCATAGATTCCTACGAACGACGGCACAATACCTAGCGGCCCGAGGACGACACCCAACACCGCCGAAAGGCGCACGTCGCCATAACCGAACGCCCCACCGAAGGCGATCTTTGCGAACCAATACAAGACCCAGAACGAGCCAAAAACAATGAGGTTGCCCCACAATGCCTGTTTGAGGACCGAGAGGTCACCCATCCACCAAGCGCTCAAACCAGTCAGAACCCACACCGCGACCCAGGTGGGCGCGACGATCAGATACGGCAAGAGATGCGTATGCCAATCGATATACGCCAGCAACACTCCCACCGCTGCCAATACGATCCACGCTGGCAATAAGCGATAGTCGTGAATCCAGAGCCCAGCGAGTGCGCCGTACATACCTGCCGCGAGCGCAAGCCAGAGCGCCAAACGTGGGCGCTTACCCAGTTCCGCGTAGAGAACCTTGTCCGGTTCTGGGTCGACTGTTTCGCCTTTACGTTCAGCCGCCTCGACATCATCGGGGTCTGGCCCGAGTGGTTCGGGCAAGACGCGCAGCACAAAGGGCCCAAAGGCAGCGAGCACCGCGGCAAGGACTGCGGCAACGAGCGCAGATAAAACAGGGGTCACGCGCCGAGACTAGCCCGAAAAGTCATCTAACGGGGAGACCCACTCACACGCGGTCCTCGCCGTTGCGCGTGTCAACGTGACAACAGCTCGGTGCGCGCGGCCTCGATCAGCACGTCGGGCGACACGAGTTCACCCGTCATGGCAGTCAATTGGAGTACTGCCTGGTGCGCGAGCAGGTCAATGCCCGTGGCAAGTGGTTTTCCGTCGGCTTGCGCCGACTGCATCACTGGTGTCGGCCACGGGTTGTAAACCACTTCGAACACGGCTTCGGCTGTCGACACAATCGCGTGTTCAATACCCGCGACGGCCGTGACCGGAACCGTCGTGACCACAAGGTCTGTCGTGAAGGTAGGAGCATCGGCAATGTCGTGGATGTCAACAGCCATGCCGAGACTTTCAGCAAATCGCGCCGTTTCTGCCGCCCGTTCTGCACTTCGCGCACGCAAGTCGAGACTGCGCGCGCCCAGTTTGTGGGCGATATAGGCAAACGAAATGGCCGTTGCGCCGGCACCATAAATCCGAACTGAATCGAGCATTTCAACACCTATCCCCCGCAGCGCAGCTACGCCCCCGGGCACATCAGTATTGCTGGCCGCCCAGCCACCAGCGACCGGGATGAGCGTGTTGGCGACGCCGAGTTTTTCCACATCCCGAGTGCGTGACGTAGCAAGCTGCGCGGCTTCATGTTTGAGTGGTGCGGTAACAGAGAAGCCCTGCCACGAGTCGTCACAACGCGCTAGGAAGTGCGCCAGCCCGCCAGCACCGATCTCGATCGGGTTGTACGTCCAGTCGAGTCCCAGTTCGCGATAGGCGGCCCGATGCATCGCCGGCGACAGTGAATGACTGACCGG
>CALMUY010000100.1 GCA_937873005.1 uncultured Aeromicrobium sp.
GATAGCGTTTATCCGCTGCTAACCCGTGACCTGTTGTGGGTGCTTCAATATCGCTCGGATCCGTCACCCCCGGCACACCATCAAACGCAGCACCAGCACCATTCCACTCCGCTGTCACCCGACCCGCAATGTCATACCGGCGAGACCACGACAACCAGGGCTGATCGGCTTGGGGTGTGCCAGGCGTCCATGTGGTTTCACCCGTATCCGGATCAGTTTCCTCGCTCACGGGCGTGACTTGACCGGTATAGGTCAAATCGGTGAGTTGTCCTGCCGGATCATAGGTGTATTCGGTCGCCAACCGGCCCGGCATCCCCTGCTTCGTGAGGTTACCGTCCGGGTCATAGGCTCCCGTATACGTCAAATCACCTTGACTGTTGCCGCGACTCACTTTCAGTTCAGTCACTAGGCCACGGTGCTCGATTTTCCCCTTCGCATCCGTACCGTCATAGGACATGAGACTGTCCTTGACAGCGACCCAAGGATCGAACTACAACAGAAAATTGCACACGAGCACCGCGCCAAATCGCGACGCGGCTCATGCCCAAAAACAGTTTTCTGTTTGGTACCCCACATCCTATTTGCGCACCGTCAGTCATCTACTAAATACCCCTCCTGGACAAGAAACGCCCGAATTCTCGTGCGGCCCGCGCTCAAAAGTTGATGAATTTTACGAACTTCTTCCTGAGACCAAGAGGGACGGTACATAACCCCCTCGGGAAGGGATCCCTCAATATTAAGGCTATAAAACAACTTGTCGTAACATCGCTCGAGCACCTTGCCTCCTTCGAACCCCCACGGCTGACTTATCGAAGGCACAAAATCATCTAACGCGTTCCACGCTCCGATCACATATTCGCTATCGACGTGAAGGAAGTAATTGGTATTTTTCACCAACTCCTCGAGATCAAATACCTCGATCTCATATTCATCAATTTCATTATTGTCAGCATCTCCATCGGACCCATACATTCGATCAAGTTCATCGATCTGTTCGCGTACTGCTCTCTCATCAACCCAAAGCCTTGGCAGGCTATCTTCGCCTAATAAAACCCTGTCGGGCTGCTCATCCACTCCGTTAACGAGCAGCCACCAAAAGGTGTTCGGCCCAAACTTGAACGCACTCGCCGACACCCATTCACCCGTCTTGAGCATTCCTATCTCCTGCGCTTTAAGTTCTTCTTGATTTTTTGGTAGTCACGAGATTTCCTCTTGGCATCATTCGTCTTTGGATATCTGTGGCCCATGATTCGCTTGATCGCGGCCTCCTGCGTTTCGCCCGGTCGAATTGACTGACCGCGTGCATAATTTGGAACATCGGTCGCCGCTTCCTTGTCAGACTTCCGAGTAACTTTCTTCTTCTTTTTCGCTTTGGCTTCGTTATAGAGTTTCGTGAGTTCCGCTTTAGCCCACTTGGTTCCCTTGATGATTGCGTACCCCGCAATGAGAGCGACGACTGTGTACCCTAATGCTTGGATAAATACGCCTAGCGCAATCCCAGGAATCGCAACTGCGGCCTCTCCGTCCAGATCCATCATGCTGATGGGGTCTTGGGGGTAGGTGTACGCGGTCGAGTTGCCTCCGCGAACGGGGTCGACACTGGTGAAGGCGCCTCGGATGGGGTTATAGAGGCGAACACCCATCAACGTCAAGCCAGCGGATTCAATACTGGCCGAGCGTTCGTGTTTACCGAGCCAGCCGTAGGTGACGCCTTGGGGATAGTTAGATTTCGTGACTCCGTATTCGTCATAGTCAGCCCACCCGCTGATTGACACCGCTGGAGTGGTTTCTGCGTGGCCGACGGGCAAGATCACAGTAGTGACATTGTCACCATGCGGGTTACCAATCGTGAGCGCTGCAGACCCATCACCGAACACGATCGCACCCAACCCATCAAGAGAACCTGCGCTGCGCATCACAGCACCATCACTGTTGGTGGTCCAGGCCGGATTATCAGAATCGTCCCCATAATGGCGAGTCACGGTTGGGTTGTTCGTGATCGTGGAGGTGGTCCGCCTAGCAAGAGCATCCAACTCGAACGTCGTCGTCACCCCATCTTGAGTAATCGATCGTGCGAGATCATCATCAAAATACGTGACAGAAATGTCACCCGCATTATTGACGGGCGCATCGGCTTCAGGAATCAGGGTTTGCCGCCCGAAACTGTCAGATTCATAATCGGTGCCATCAGCGGCTTTCAGCGGCCGATCGAGAGCGTCATAGGTGAAATCGGTTTCGCTGTCGAGGCTGGCGTAGAAACAGTCACCACCAGTACTGGAGGAGGTTTTCAGTTTCGTGCGGTTCCCGTTCTTATCAAACGAGTATTCACGCCTCACACACGGTGCTTGCGGATCGCCACCCGTGTCCGGGTCAAGTGTGATCCCCGTATTGGCGGCGGTGCGGTCATCGACACGCGTGAGGCGGCCAGCGAAATCATAGAGATAGCGTTTATCCGCTGCTAACCCGTGACCTGTTGTGGGTGCTTCAATATCGCTTGGGTCTGTGACGCCAGGGATACCTTCATAGGCGGTGCCGGCACCATTCCACTCTGCTGTCACACGACCCGCAATGTCATACCGGCGAGACCAACTCAACCACGGTTGATCGGGGACTGGTGTGCCAGGAGTCCAGGTGGTTTCACCCGTATCCGGATCAGTTTCCTCGCTCACGGGCGTGACTTGACCGGTATAGGTCAACTCGGTGAGTTGACCTGCCGGATCATAGGTGTAATGCGTAGCGAGTTGGCCGGGCATCCCCTGTTTGACCAAATGTCCGTCTGCATCATAGGCCCCCGTATACGTCAAATCACCTTGACCATTCCCGCGCGACACTTTCA
>CALMUY010000101.1 GCA_937873005.1 uncultured Aeromicrobium sp.
TCAAGTCCTCAATGAAGTTGTTCGCCCACAACTCGATGTCGTTCTCCATCACTTGTCTGCGTAACGCCTTCATTCGGCGCCTGCGTTCACGTGGCGACGATGTAATTGCGAGCATGAGGGTTTCTTTAAGGCCATTGATGTCATGGGGATTGACGAGATAAGCGTGGCGAAGCTCATCGGCGGCGCCAGCGAACTCGCTCAGAACGAGTGCTCCATCGTTTTGCCAACGAGTGGCAACGTACTCCTTGGCGACAAGGTTCATGCCGTCGCGCAGGGGCGTGACTACCATGACGTCGGCGGCCCGGTAAAGCGCTGCCATTTCGTCGCGGTCGTATGAGTCGTGCAGGTATTGAATGGGCTGTTGGCCGATCCGGCCAGAGTCGCCATTTATTTGACCGACGATTGCATTGATGTCGTCGCGCAGCACGCGGTATTGGTGGACGCGCTCGCGCGACGGCGTAGCCACTTGAATAAACGTGACGTCATCAACGCTGAGTCGACCCTCGGACAACAATTCACCAAAGGCGCGGAGTCGTTGGGGGAGACCTTTCGTGTAGTCGAGCCGATCGATGCCCAAAAGTACAGTCTTGGGATTGCCGAGTTGCTCACGAATCTCGCGTGCGCGCGCTTCGATGTGGGGCGTTCGCGCGAGTTCCTCAAAGCCGGCAGCATCGATCGAAATGGGGTAGGCCTCTGCTTTCACGAGGCGCCCGTTGGGGAGTTCGACGATATTTCGGCGAGCTTTATGGCCAACTCGCTGGCGCACGAGTCGAATGAAGTTTTGTGCGCCGCCTGGCATTTGGAACCCAACCAGGTCCGCGCCGAGGAGACCTTCGAGGATTTCTCGCCGCCAAGGCAATTGGCCAAAGAGTTCTGTTGGCGGGAACGGAATGTGCAGGAAGAAGCCGATCTTGAGATCGGGCCGAAGATCGCGCAGCATTTGCGGAACCAGTTGAAGTTGGTAGTCCTGCACCCACACGAACGCCCCTTCACTGGCGACCGCAGCGGCATGTTCGGCGAATCGTCGGTTCACATGGACATAGGCCTCCCACCATTCGCGGTGAAATTCGGGTGGTCGGACAACGTCGTGATAGAGCGGCCAGAGCGTTGCGTTGGAAAAGCCTTCGTAGTATTCGGTCACTTCAATTTCACTCAGCGGCACCGGAACGAGTCGCAAGCCGTCGTGGGTAAACGGTGCGAGGTGTTCGTCCATGGCTCCGTGCCAGCCAACCCACGCGCCGTTTCGTGCGCGCAAGACTGGTTCTAGCGCAGTGACGAGACCGCCGGGGGAGTTGCGCCAACTCGCCAAGCCGTCTTTGTCGACGATGCGATCCACGGGCAGGCGGTTCGCAACAACGACGAAGTCCGCCAAGTCTCTAGGCATATTTCCAGCCTACCTGAATGACAACCATGTAATTCTCAGGTTACGATGACAACATGACGGCGATTGACCACGAAATCTCGGGAGTTTCCGCGACTGATGTGAGTGATCAGGATCGCGCGATTCTCGATCTGGAACGCTTGTGGTGGAAATACTCGGGCGCGAAAGAACAAGTAATCCGAGATACTTTCGATATGAGCCCGACCCAGTATTACCAAGTCCTCAACGCGCTCATTGATTCTGAGGCGGCTCTCATGCACGATCCGCTTCTGGTGAAGCGGCTGCGCCGCATTCGCTCTCAGCGTCAACGCGAACGCTCGGCTCGCCGCTCCCACTCGTAGTCGACATGGCTCCTACGTATCCGGGCCGTGGGCGGCGCACGCGAAGTAAACGCATCATTCAGAAGTGGCACGTGTGGCTCGTTGTCTGGCTGTTGATGGTCGCCGGAATCCTGTATGCAAACTTCCGGTTCCTCGGCATCGGGCGCGACCACGAACCGGTCAATGCCGAAGATATCGGCGTGGTCGACAAAGAAACTCGTTCTACTCCCACACCGTCCGCACCTTCTCCAACCCCGAAGGATTCAGAACCAACGACCGGGCCACCGCCCACGCCGACTCCGGCTCCGGCGGCCACAACTGCGCCACCGCCGGTCCAACGAACTGCGCGGGTGGTTATTTACAACACGACGCGTGTGGCGAATTTGGGTGCGCGAACGGCCGAGACTGCGAAGTCCAAGGGCTGGAATGTGGTGCACGTCGGAAACATTGGGACTGCGGAAAACAGTTCGGTTGTCTACTACTCGGCTGGGCTCCAGGACCAAGCGAAGGCGCTTGCCAAGGATCTAGGTATCGCTCGGACGGCACCAAACCCGCGTGGGATTTCGCTCGTTGGCCTGTCAGTACTCTTGCGGTAATGATGTGGGAATCTTTGCTCAGCGAGCCGAAACGTACGCTCGTCGCGTTGGACTTCGACGGCACGCTCTCTCCGATCGTGGACAATCCGGAACGCGCTTTTATTCATCCCAGAGCGGTGCGGGCGTTGAACCGTCTCGCCGCGCTCGTGGGGCAAGTGGCGATTGTGACGGGTCGACCGGTGGCGCAAGTGAGGGAACTCGCGGGTTTTGACGATGTCGGCGCACCTGCCGGCTTAGTCGTGTTCGGGCAGTACGGTGCCGAGTGGTGGGATAGCGCGTCGGACGCCATCATCGAACCGGAACCGTCTCGAGAAATCGCCGCTGCTTTTGCCGAGTTGCCGAGCATTGTGGCACGTTACGGTGCCGCGGACGCGTTTATCGAAGACAAGCGCATCGCCGTCGCGATTCACACGCGTGGACTCGCCCCCGACGTCGCCGATCGACTCGCCGAGCCACTGGCCGACTTTGCACGAGAGCACGCTCTCCATCTTGAGCCCGGCCGACAGGTACTTGAACTTCGAGTCCCGGGCGCCGACAAAGGAAAAGCGGTAGCCACGTTGGCTCACAACCTCGATGCATCGAGTGTTATCTACGTGGGTGACGATCTTGGCGATGTGCCGGCTTTTGAAATGCTAGGGCGAATGCGCGAGTCCGGAATCTGGACCCTCAGCGTTGCCGTCGCATCCGATGAACAGCGTGGTTTGGTGGACCGAGCCGACGTGTCGGTAGTTGGTACCGAAGGCGTGATGGACCTGCTAGAGAACCTCGCAACAACTCTCGAATCTGACATGTGAGAAAACAATTCTCACATCATGAGATGAGGTTGCGCATTTTGAGACGCAACTTCTAATCTGATCTCACTCATCAAGAGGGGTTTAGGGATACGGCCCGTTGAAGCCCCAGCAACCAGCCGATTGGCGGCCAGGTGCTAATTCCGTCCGGTGCGAGATACGCGCCGGAACGATGAAGGAGAAATCGTGAGCGTAACGCTATCTGCCCCGACCAGCGCGGGAACTCGTTCCGGCGCGTTTGGTCGTGCTACCAATCTCGTCTGTCGTGAGTGCGGTGCAACCCTCGACATCGGCCCTTTCTATGCCTGTTTTGACTGCTTTGGGCCGCTGGAGATCGGATACGACTTCGGGTCCGTGACGCGCGAAGAGATTGAATCGGGGCCGCGCAATATTTGGCGTTACAAGGCGCTGCTGCCCGTCCCTGATGACATCGAGCAGAGCCCCAACCTCGAACCGGGCTTCACGCGACTTCTCGATGCGCGAAATCTTGCCGCTGAACTTGGGCTGAAAAAGCTCTGGGTCAAGGACGACAGCACCAACCCCACCAACTCATTCAAGGACCGCGTTGTCGCTTGCGCGTTGAGTGCTGCTCGTGAATTCGGAAGTCGTGTCTTCGCCTGTCCTTCGACGGGCAATTTGGCCAACGCCGTCGCTGCGGCCGGTGCTCGTGCCGGAATTCAGACAGTTGTTTTCATTCCCAGCAACCTCGAGACACCGAAGCAAATCAACTCGGCGATCTTCACGGAGAACTTGATTGCTGTTGATGGGAATTACGATGACGTCAACAAGCTCGCGAGCGAAATTGCAGCCGAAGAAGATGATTGGGCATTCGTCAACGTGAACATTCGACCTTTCTACGCCGAAGGCTCGAAAACACTCGGATACGAGATCGCCGAACAGCTTGGCTGGCGCCTGCCCGATCAGATCGTCATCCCGGTGGCGTCGGGATCGCAACTGACAAAGGTCCACAAAGCCTTCAAGGAACTCATCGCGTTGGGGCTCGTAGAAGAGAAGCCCTACAAAATATTCGGCGCTCAAGCCGAAGGATGCAACCCTGTTGCCACCGCCTACAAGGCCGGCGTGGATGCTATCCGGCCAGTCAAGCCGGACACGATTGCCAAGTCGTTGGCCATCGGTAACCCGGCAGACGGGATCTATGTTCTTGACATCGCGCGTCAAACCGGTGGCGCCGTTGAAGAAGTCAGCGATAGCGAGATTCGTGACGCGATTGTCTTGCTCGCCAGAACCGAAGGAATCTTCACCGAAACAGCCGGCGGAACCACCGTCGGCGTGTTGAAGAAACTTGTCGAAACGGGTCAGTTGGATCTTGAAGCCGAAACCGTCATCATCAACACGGGGCATGGGCTCAAAACACTCGACGCGATTTCAGGTGACGTTGGTCCTCGTACCACGATTGCCCCGACCTACGAATCTTTCACCGCAGCAGGCATCGCCTGAGGCGACCCGAACAAACACACTTAGGAGAACACCATGTCCGTTTCCGTACGCATCCCCACGATTCTGCGCACCTACACTGGCGATGAATCGCAAGTCAGCGCTGAAGGAACCGACGTAAGGGCCGTTATCGATTCACTGGAAGACAGTTTCCCAGGAATCAAGGCGCGCATTCTTGACGAAGACGGTGCGATTCGTCGTTTCGTCAATATTTACGTCGCCGAGGAAGACGTGCGTTTTGAGCAAGGTCTCGATACGCAAACGCCTGCGGGAACACAATTGAGCATCATTCCTGCCGTTGCTGGTGGCTGCTGACCCACATTGGTGAGATTTGATTAGCACTCGTATAGTGAGAGTGCTAGATCCTCTTCTACCAGTGTCGGAGTTAAGCACACATGGCAAAGTCCATCGCATTCAACGAAGAAGCACGTCGCGGCCTTGAGCGCGGTATGAACCAGCTCGCAGATGCCGTGAAAGTTACGCTTGGCCCTAAAGGCCGCAACGTCGTCTTGGAAAAGAAGTGGGGCGCTCCCACTATCACCAACGACGGCGTCTCGATTGCTAAGGAAATCGAACTCGAAGATCCATACGAAAAGATCGGCGCTGAGCTCGTCAAGGAAGTCGCTAAAAAGACTGACGACGTAGCCGGCGACGGCACCACCACCGCGACCGTCCTGGCTCAGGCCATGGTGCGCGAAGGCCTGCGCAATGTCGCGGCCGGCGCCAACCCGATGAGCCTTAAGCGCGGCATCGAAGCAGCAGTTGAGGCCATTAGCGCTCAACTTCTCGAAGACGCCAAGGACGTCGAAACAAAAGAGCAGATCGCATCGACTGCTTCCATCTCGGCCGCAGACACGGTCGTCGGCGACATCATTGCCGAAGCGATGGACAAAGTCGGCAAAGAAGGCGTTATCACGGTTGAAGAGTCCAATACCTTTGGTATCGAACTCGAACTGACAGAAGGTATGCGCTTCGACAAGGGCCACTTGTCCGGCTACTTCGTTACCGACCCAGAGCGGATGGAAACGGTTCTTGAAGACCCATACATCCTCATTGTTAACAGCAAGATCTCGAATGCCAAGGACTTCGTTCCGGTACTCGAAAAGGTCATGCAGACAGGTAAGCCACTCGTCATCATCGCTGAAGACGTTGAGGGCGAAGCACTCGCGACGCTCGTGGTCAACAAGATGCGCGGCACCTTCAAGTCGGTCGCCGTCAAGGCGCCAGGCTTCGGTGATCGTCGTAAAGCAATGCTGACCGACATCGCAATCCTTACCGGCGGCGAAGTCATCAGCGAAGAAGTTGGGCTCAAGCTCGAGAACGCAGATCTCACCTCCTTGGGAACCGCACGCAAGGTCGTAACAACCAAAGACGAAACCACGATTGTTGAAGGCGCTGGCTCTGAAGCTCAGATCGCGGGTCGTGTCAACCAAATCAAGGCTGAAATCGAAAACACGGATTCTGATTACGACCGTGAGAAGTTGCAAGAGCGCTTGGCGAAACTCGCTGGTGGCGTAGCCGTCGTCAAGGTGGGCGCTGCGACTGAAGTTGAACTCAAAGAACGCAAGCACCGCATCGAAGATGCTGTTCGCAACGCCAAGGCAGCCGTGGAAGAAGGCATCGTCGCTGGTGGTGGCGTCGCGCTCGTGCAGGCGACCCAAGCGGTTTTCGGTTCGCTTGACTTGAGCGGCGACGAAGCTACCGGTGCTGCGATCGTGCGTACCGCATCGGCCGCTCCGCTCAAGCAGATCGCAGTGAATGCGGGTCTTGAGGGCGGAGTCGTGGCAGAGAAGGTTTCGGGACTGGAAAACGGTTTCGGGCTCAACGCGGCGACCGGCGAATATGTCGACATGATCGCAGCAGGGATCATTGATCCGGCCAAGGTGACGCGTTCGGCATTGCAGAACGCTGCTTCGATCGCTGCCCTGTTCCTTACTACCGAAGCGGTCGTGGCTGACAAGCCGGAACCGGCGGCTGCGGCACCTGACATGGGTGACATGGGCGGAATGGGTGGAATGGGCTTCTGACCCTCACTCACAAATCACGCGATGGCGGGGTTCCGGTTCACCGGAGCCCCGCCATTCTTTTCTTTCGCTGGCTCGGGCTAGTTCGTGCGGGCCATGCCTGTGACGTATGTGACTGGAACAACATAAGAAATACGTGGAAAAGTTGTCGAAAATAGTTCTTATGGACTATCTTCTAACTAGGCAATCGTGATCGGGCATGTAGCTAGGGAAGAAATTCCAACGAAATTCATGTCAGAGGTTGACTCATATGTAGGCTTTCCGTGGTTCGCCGCGGTCAGAATTGAGACTCACTCGGGAGTATGTAGATGGCAACGTTCGCAGGCGAACCAGAGCTAGTCAGAGGACTACGCCTGGTCGAAGCTGACCGCGAGACTGACCGGCTTGGTCAGCACCGCGCGGTTCGCGGCGAATTCACTCGCTTACCCAAAGCCCATTCAGTTTGGTCGGCACTTGTTCGCCAAGGAATCGTAGGACAGGCGTTCGTCATCCTCGGGACGATCCTTTCCGCGGTGCTTTTAAACGCTTCCATTCCTGCCGTCGTATCGGTTGGCTTGGCTTCGGCGGCGTGCATCGCATTTTCGCTCGCGATCCTGCCCGCCTATGAGCGTGCAGGATCCTTTGCGCCCGCTCGCAGGCTTGTAATAGCTCTCGCGCTCACCTCGCTCGGTATCGTTCTTTTCGGCGTTGAAATCGCGGGCTCAACGTACATCGGACTTGTTTCTGCCGCCGTCCTATCTGCTTTACTCTTTGTGTCTGCGCTCGTGCACCGAGTTGTCTATCGCCGAGTGCCGACGCTGCTGGTTGGCCCCGAAGACTCGGTCGGAAGGCTCTCGGCTCGCTGGGAACGCCGTCGAGATTTGGAAGTCATCGGAGCCTGCACGTGGGATCCCGATATGCCGATGGCCAGCGCAACACTTAATTCTGTTTTGCGGGATGTGCCACGCATGCTGCATACAGCACGTGGTGCGCGCGTCGTCATCACCGCAGATGACGCGATGGCTGATCCGGGCCTACGGCACCTAGCTTGGGGCCTACGAAAGGCTGAAATCGAGTGCCTCATTCTCGCTGACATGCACGACTACGTCGAATTCGTGCGCCCGACGAAAGTTGGCGAGCAGTTGGCACTCGCCCTAGATCAACCAAAATCGCACGTCGTATCGCGCGCGATAAAAGATGTTTTCGACCGCGTCGCATCGCTGTTCCTCCTAATTGCGCTATCTCCGCTGATGGCGGCCATCACCATGGCAATTCGAATTGATTCGAAGGGTCCAGCGATCTTCCGCCAGGAACGAACCGGAAAAGATGGCGTTCCTTTCACGATTTACAAGTACCGCACCATGGTCGAAGGTGCAGAACAACAAGTTGACGGTTTGCTGGAGCAGAACGACGGTGCTGGCCCGTTGTTCAAGATGACAGAAGATCCGCGCGTCACGAAGGTCGGCCGGTTTTTGCGCCAGACGTCACTCGATGAATTGCCGCAATTGATCAACGTGTTCTTCGGATCGATGTCGCTCGTTGGCCCGCGCCCGGCCATCGAAAGCGAAACCTCGCAATATAGCGCTTGGGTGTGGCGGCGACTTCACGTCAAGCCAGGCATGACTGGCCTGTGGCAAGTGAGTGGACGCTCAACCCTCTCATGGGATGAATCCATCAGGCTCGACTTGAAGTACGTCAACAACTGGAGCATGCGCATGGATCTCAAAATCATGTTCCGCACGGTGCTTGTCGTGTTGAACCGCAAGGGAGCGTGGTGATCGCTATGTCTGAGGTCGTGGGATACGCGAGTGGCGTGTTTGATTTGTTTCATATTGGACACTTGAACATCTTGAAATCGGCGAGTGAAAATTGCGACCGATTGATCGTGGGCGTCGCTTCAGACGAATACATCGAGAACCTCAAAGGGAATGCGCCCGTGATTCCCTTTGAAGAGCGCGCTGAAATCGTGGCAAACCTCAAGTTCGTCGACAAAGTCGTCAAAGATGAAAGCGTCGACAAAACCCTCGTCTGGTGCGAGCACCCCTTCCACGTTTTCTTTAAGGGTGACGATTGGCGTGGTTCGCCGAAAGGTAACCAATTGGAAGCCGACATGGCTCGAGTAGGCGTTCGCGTGCACTATTTCCCGTACACATTGCACACGTCGAGTACGCGACTGCGCACCTACCTCGAGAACGCGGAAGCGGCCGCTAGCGTCTAATTTGCGCAACCGCGCTCGTCATGCCCCCGGTCCCGAGATCCGGGGGCATGCTTTTCTCCGGAATTTGGCCGGAAGTCTGCCCAGTCTAGTGACGTGGAGCACGCATATCTGTTACGCTCCACCCCATGGGTGATTTGGGATACAAAGTCAAAGTCTTACGTCAGATCGGGTTGATCAAGGCCGCGCCTCCGGGCCGAATTATCGGTGCTGTGAAGCAGTTGAAGAAGTGGGGTCCGGGTCTTCCGGCCGGCATCAACGCTGCTGCACGCCGCTACCCGAACCAGATCGCCATCATCGATGATGAAGGCGAAATCACGTACTCGGAACTGATTGCGCAAATCAACCAGTTCACCGAAGTCCTGCGCGAACGTGGCCTGCAACCAGGCGACTCCATCGCGCTTCTCGCGCGCAACCACCGCTACTTTGTTATCGCACTCGTCGCAATCATTCAATTGGGCGCTCGCATTCTCTTGCTCAACACCATGGCGAGCAAGGCGCAGTTGACAGACCTCGCTGAACGCGAAGGCGCAGAACTCTTGATTCTTGATGAAGAGTTCCTTCCGCTCGTCGACGAAGTCCGCCGCAGTCGTCTCATCGCAGCCTGGGCAGACAACCCCGAAGCGTTGGAAGTTCCGACAATCGCGAACCTCATTGTGGGCAAGCCCAAGGGAGATCAAGAAGTTCCCGAACGCAAGGGCGAGATCGTCATCTTCACGTCTGGCACCACCGGTTTGCCCAAGGGCGCAAAGCGTCGCGAACCTGACGATTTGTTGCCGCTCATCACGTACTACGGTGCGATCCCTGTTGAGGGTAACTCCACCATGATTGTGGCGGCGCCTCTGTTCCACTCGTGGGGACTGCTGAACTACGGCTTCGCTCAGACAACAGTCCCGACGGTCATCTTGCGTCGCCGTTTCGATCCCGAGCAAACACTTGCCGACATCGAAAAGTACAAGGCCGAGGTATTGGTTGTCGTTCCGTTGATGATTCAGCGCATGGCGAACCTGCCAGAAGCGGATGCCGAAAAGTACGATGTTTCTTCGTTGAAGATCACGGCTTCAAGTGGTTCGGCTCTCGCCGGAGATATGCCTATCCGGTTCATGGATCGCTACACCGATTCGATCTACAACTTCTATGGAGCAACAGAAACCAGCTGGGTCTCGATCGCTTCGCCGCAAGACCTGCGCGACGCGCCAGGTACCGCAGGGCGTGTCCCGTGGCGTACCGAAGTCAAGATTCTTGATTCAGAGGGCAACGAGTTGCCGACCGGCGAAATCGGCGTCATTCACGTCATCAACGACATGCCGTTCGGCGGATACACCGATGGGCGAAGCAAGGCCGTTCACGGTGGTCTCATCGACACGGGCGACTTGGGATACTTCGATGAAGAAGGTCGCTTGTTCGTCTCAGGTCGTGACGACGACATGATCATCTCGGGCGGCGAGAACGTGTTCCCGCGTGAACTCGAAGACTGCCTCAGCGATCATCCAGACGTTTCAGATGTTGTAGTCACGGGTGTTGCCGACGCCGAATGGGGCCAACGTCTCGTTGCCTACGTCGTACTCGAAGAGGGCAGTTACGCCACGGAAGCGTCCCTCATCGCGTACTCGAAGGAAAATGTGCCGCGGTTTGCTGTGCCGAAGTCGATCGCGATGTTGGATGAGCTTCCACGCAACCCAACGGGCAAGGTAATGAAGAGAATGCTGCCTCCCATCGAATAATGTGATTGGGTGATCTTCTCGACCGTTGATGAACCCCGCCAAGTGCGAGTTTGGGCGTGTGCCCAAGCCGCCGCGGCGGGGTTCGTCGCGTTGAGGCACCTTCGCGTCACGGAGTTCGGCAGGTGAACCAATGAGTTGGCTTCGTCGCAGCGTTCGGGCCGTCGATGATTTTCAGCGCAAACACCCGGTCTTGGGTTTTCCGCTCGCAGTGATCTACAAGTACTTTGACGACCAAGGCCCGTATTTGGGCGCAATCATCACGTATTACTCTTTCATCGCGATTTTCCCGCTCTTGCTCATTGGTTCATCGATTCTAGGATTCGTGTTGCAAGGGAACCCCGAACTCCAAGACAGGCTTCTCGATTCGGCTTTGGCGCAGTTCCCGCTCGTCGGGGATCACCTTGGCAGACCAGAAGGTATCAAGGGCAGCACGTCCGCCATCGTGGTTGGTTTGCTTGCCGCTGGCTACGGTTGCCTCGGTGTGGGACAGTCGACACAGAACGCCTCAAACGTCGCCTGGGCAGTACCGCGAAGCAGTCGCCCTAACCCCATTATCTTGAGGCTCAGGAGTCTCGTTTTGCTCGCGATGGCGGGTACCGGGATCATGATGATTGCCGTGATCCAGGTACTCGTCGACAATCCGCACATCATTGGTCTCGCGTCGGCGCCGGCGATGTCGGGCATTGTTCGGATTCTCGGTCTGTTGCTTTCGATTGGAATCTTCGCTGCGGTGTTCAAATTCGTCAGTCTGCGTCGAGCGCG
>CALMUY010000102.1 GCA_937873005.1 uncultured Aeromicrobium sp.
GCTTTTCCTTGGCGGACCTGTTGATACGCAGTCCGCAATGGCGGTCGGAATCGCCCATGAAGGCACCACGCCCACTGGATGGCAATCGGCCAACGGGCGAATCGGGATTGTCGATCTCGATGGCCCGGTCCCGTCTGTTGGAGCTTTTGATGGGCTGCGTTTGTATGCCGGATACGCTGGCTGGTCCGCCGGTCAACTGGAGGCCGAAATTGCTGAGGGATCGTGGCTCGTGGTTCCCGCACTCGAATCTGACCTCCAACACGCCGATACGAGCACGCTATGGCGCGAGGTGCTGGCTCGACAAACAGGCGACACACGATTTTGGGCGACCTTGCCCGATCAGTTGGCCGACAACTGACCGGTAGGATGAGTCTCGTGGGATTTTTTGGTCGAGGTACACAAACAGTTCATGACGAGCGCACAGATCAGCGCCTCGATCACGGTGATCACGAACGTTTCAGCCATTACGTCCCCAAAGACAAACTCACCGAAGCGATGGTGATGGGTACGCCCGTGATTGCCCTGTGCGGCAAAGTGTGGGTCCCCAGCCGCGACCCGCAACGGTTCCCCGTCTGCCCCGAATGTAAAGACAAATGGGACAGTTTCGATCCGGGTGAAGACGGAGACGATCCAGACAAGTGAGCCGCAGCCAGTCCCTTCGCGCCTGGCAGCGAGCAGCTTTCGAGAAGTACACGGCAACCTCGCCGCGCGACTTTCTCGCTGTCGCAACACCCGGCGCCGGTAAAACAACGTTCGCTCTGACGATCGCAGCCGACCTGCTTCATCACCGGGTTGTTGATCGAGTCGTCATTGTTGCCCCGACCGAACACCTCAAAGTCCAGTGGGCGCAAGCCGCTGCCAAGTTTGGTATTTCGATCGCCCCGGAACTTGATGGCCCGCTGCCGCCCGGCTTTGATGGCTATGCGGTCACCTATGCAGGTTTGGCGGCGAACCCGGTCGGCCATCGTGTTCGGATCGAACGTCAACGCACCTTCGTGATCCTCGACGAAATCCACCACGCCGGCGATGCGCTCAGTTGGGGCGATGCCGTTCTTGAGTCGTGCGAGCCTGCCACCCGCCGACTCGCGTTGACGGGCACGCCGTTCCGTTCTGACGACAATCCGATTCCGTTTGTTGAATATGCGCCGCAAGACAACGGCACGGTCATGAGTTTGAGCGATCATTCGTACGGGTATGGCGAAGCATTGCGGGATGGTGTCGTGCGTCCCGTGTTGTTCATGGCGTATTCGGGCGAAATGCAGTGGCGCACCCGCGCTGGCGACGAGGTGGCGGCACGGCTTGGTGAACCGCTTACCCGTGATCTCGTCGCGCAGGCGCTGCGCACGGCACTCGACCCGAACGGCGCATGGATTCGGGCGGTGCTCGAAGCCGCCCATACGCGCTTGTTGGAAGTGCGACGCGAGATCCCTGACGCGGGCGGACTCGTCATCGCGAGCGACCAAAACAACGCTCGCGCCTACGCCAAACTTCTGCGTGAACTCACCGGTACTGAACCGGCGCTCGTGTTGTCTGACGAGAGCGGTTCGAGTGAAAAGATCAGCGAGTTCGCGGCCGGTACGTCGCCGTGGATGGTGGCGGTGCGGATGGTGTCTGAAGGTGTGGACGTGCCGCGCCTCGCTGTCGGCGTCTACGCCACGACCACCACGACGCCCCTGTTTTTTGCGCAAGCGGTTGGTCGGTTTGTGCGGGCCAGACGCAAAGGCGAGACGGCCTCGATTTTCTTACCGAGCGTGCCAACCCTGCTCAAACTAGCTGCCGAACTCGAAACCGAACGCGATCACGTGATCGGGCGTCCCATCAAAGATGCTGACGACTTGTTCGCCGCCGAAGCCGAGATGCTTGCCCGTGCGAATGCCGAACGCGATACGCCAGACTCTCAGTTTGATTTTGCCGCGCTCGGTAGTGAAG
>CALMUY010000103.1 GCA_937873005.1 uncultured Aeromicrobium sp.
ATCCTCTCCCCCACGCTTTCGCACACGACTCCCGAGATTGGCTACCTCGATCCGGGCGTTGAGTTTGAAGAAGCCTTCGACCGGCTCGTCAAGTACGTGGCGTTCACGCCCATTAACAATGCGACGGGCGGACCAGCGATTTCGCTTCCAGTCGGTCAGTCCGACATCGGGTTGCCGATCGCTGTGCATTTTTCGGCCGACCACGGGCGCGAGCGCACTCTGCTTGAGATCGCATTCGAACTTGAGGCGGCCATGGGGTTTGCGCGCATCCAAGACTGACTCACTAGCTTTCCCTTCCGTACCGCTAGCGGTCAGCGGTCAGCGCCAGTGTTCGAATCCAGCCGCGTTCTCGTATGGTTGCCCATCGACTGTAACGCCTGTGCCCGACTGAACGCGACCGATCGGGCGCCAGCCCTCGGGAACGGCCTCTGTTGACCCAAACGTGCCGACGAGGGCATAGTCTTCCGCGCCTGTGAGGACAAACCCGAGCGGATCCATTCCGCCAAGTGCGCTCGCCACGGTCTGAACAGCGTCGGGAATCTCGAACGCGGCCGAACTCACGTCGATTGCGACATTGCTCGCTTTGGCGATATGGCCGAGATCAGCAATGAGTCCGTCGCTCACGTCGATGAGCGACGTGGCCCCTGCGGCCGATGCGACCGGTCCAGCGGCATATGGGGGCTCGGGGACTCGCTGGCGGTCAACGGCGGCCTTGGGCGACCGGAAACCGCGACTCAGAGCGCCCAGTCCGGCACCTGCCATGCCTAACTCCCCGACTACCGCGACGACATCGCCAGGTTGCGCGCCCGAGCGTGGCACAGGACGTTCCGCATCACCCATTGTAGTGATCGACAAGATGACGTGGTCCGCGGCGGAGACATCTCCGCCCACGATATGAGCGCCAACTTTGTCGCATTCGGCAACCATGCCCGCCAAAAGCTCACGCAACCACGCCACTTCTAGGTCGCCGGGCGCAGCCAAACCAACTGTGAGTGCCGTGGCTACCCCACCCATCGCGTTGATGTCAGAAAGATTAACGGCAATCGCTTTGCGCCCAATGTCGTTGGCGCTGGACCAGTCACGGCGGAAGTGCTGGCCCTCGATGAGAAGGTCAGTACTGACGAGGTAGGTGCCGTCGGCGGTGGCAATGTGCGCAGCATCATCCCCAGAGCCGATCAGTACGTAGTCGCTTGAGCCTAGAGACTCTTGGACAAGCGAAATGAGGCCAAATTCACCGAGTTCAGCAAGTGTTTTTGCAGTCACGTTTTCATTGTCGCAGTGCAAACTAGCGAACATGTGCGCCTCGCCGGAGGCCCCGCCTAAGGCGAAGTTCTTACGTCGTCAGCGCAGTCCTGTACTTCGCGAAAGGGCCAGCTCGATGAGATGCTGCACGAGTTCGGGGTACGACATGCCGGATGCCTGCCAAAGACCGGGAAACATCGAATACGGGGTGAATCCTGGCATGGTGTTGATTTCGTTGATCACGAGACCACCGTCAACGTTGTCAGTCAAGAAGAAGTCGACACGAGCCAAACCCTCAGCCCCGATCGCGTCGAATGCTTGAAGCGCGTAGGCACGTACGCGTTCGGACGTCTCGGGGTCAAGATCGGCCGGGATCACGTTCACGCTTGTGTGGTCGAGGTATTTCGCTTCGAAGTCGTAATACTCATGTCGGCCACCAGTCTGAACGACGATCTCACCCACGACGCTCGCAATCGGCTTGCCGTTCTTGGTTTGAATCACGCCACATTCGATCTCGCGCGGGTTGAGAGCACCCGCTTCAACCACCACTTTCGGATCGTGCTCACGTGCGGCTTCTACGGCCGCAACGAGATCCGACTCATGCGTTACCCTCGTGACGCCAGAACTCGAACCGGCCCGCGCCGGTTTGACGAAGACGGGATAGGTGAGCGCTTGAACACGCGCAAGCGAACGCTCACGGTAGACGTCCCATTCCCACGGTTGAATCGTGACGTAGGGCAGTTGCGGCAAACCTGCGGCCGAAAAAACCGATTTCGTGAAGGGTTTATCCATGCCGACAGCACTGGCTAATACGCCCGCGCCGACGAAGGGGATGTCCGCCATTTCGAAAAGGCCTTGAATCGTGCCGTCTTCACCCCACGGACCGTGCAAGAGCGGAAATGCTACATCGATCTCGTTGATATGAGACCAGTCGAACTCAGGAAACTCGGTGCGAACTTCAGGCAAAGAGCCGTCTGCCAATTCCGGCCATTCGGCCGTTTCGCGAACCCACCTGCCTTCACGAGTGATACCGATGGTCAGAACGTCGTAGGCGTCACGGTCAATGACGGAAAGTACTTCACGAGCAGTGAGGCAGGAAACTCCGTGTTCGCTCGAGCGTCCACCGAAAATAAGGGCAAGAGTTGGTTTTGACATCGACGCCTAGCCTACCTGCCTGTATTGAGGCTCAACGCACTTCAGGCTTCGTTGTCCGGCCCAGCAATGCCGCAACCAAGCCTTCGGGCGTTGTCGTGCCGTCAACGAGTTCACGAACGTGTTCAACGATGGGCATTTCGACACCATGCGCTTCGGCTAGCCCTGCAACAGATACACACGACTTCACGCCTTCGGCAACTTGGTTCATTTGCGCGGCGGCTTCCTCGACGGACAAACCACGGCCCAGTTTTTCACCAAAGGTGCGGTTGCGCGAAAGCGGCGATGAACACGTCGCGACGAGGTCGCCGAGACCAGCAAGACCGGCAAAGGTCATGGGGTCTGCGCCCATTGCCATGCCGAGGCGAGACGTCTCAGCAAGCCCGCGAGTGATCACTGACGCTTTCGTGTTGTCGCCATAGCCGAGACCATCGCAGACCCCGACCGCCAGGCCGATGATGTTCTTCACGGTGCCGCCCAGTTCGCACCCGACGACGTCGGTGTTCGTATACGGACGGAAGGTGGGCGTATGGCACCACGACTGGACCTTCTCGGCGACGGTTTCGTCCGCGCAGGCCACGACAGCTGCAGCTGGTTCGCGTCGGGCAATCTCTTTAGCCAAGTTGGGGCCCGTGACAACGACAATTCGTTCCGGTCCTGCACCTGTCAATTCAGCGATGACTTCACTCATCCGCAATTGGGTGCCGAGTTCGACGCCTTTCATCAGGCTCACCATCACAGCATCTGTTTCGATGTGTTGGCCCCAATCGCCGAGGTTTGACCGAAGCGTTTGAGAAGGCACCGCGAGAACAACGAGTTCGGCCCCTGCGAGCGCTTCGGCAGGATCAGTCGTCGCAGAAATATTCGCGGGGAGGTCGATTCCCGGGAGGTACGTCGAGTTCTCGTGTTGCTGGTTGATCGAATCGCACACCTCGCTGCGACGACCCCACATTGCGACGGAATGCCCCGCATCGGCTAGAACAATAGAAAAGGCAGTGCCCCACGAGCCTGCCCCCATGACTGCTGCCTTGACCATTAGTTCTCCTCAGATTGGTGATGTGTCTTTGGTTTATTGAGAGTATGCACGTCAATGCGTGGGCGTGTGGGGCGTTCACCACGGATTTCGGCCTGCAAATCAGTGATTCGGTCCATCAGGCGTTCGGTGACGACCTTGTATTCCTCTTCGGTCGGATTCTCACCTAGGTCGCTCATGTCGAGCGGAGTACCCACATTGACGTGCATGGTCTTGCGCGGAAGCAAGTGGAGACCTTTGCGGTAGGGCCACAGGATTTCCTGAGCACCCCACTGTCCGACAGGAATAATCGGTACGCCGGCTTCGTGCGCAAGACGCACCGCACCGGTGCGACCGCTCATCGGCCAAGCATCAGGGTCGCGCGTCATCGTACCCTCGGGATAGATGTAGATCACTGCCCCAGCCTTGAGTTGCTCAACGGCAGCCTCAAGTGATTTGGAGGCATCTTTCGTTCCCCGATACACGGGAATATGTCCGACGTGCTTGAACAACCATCCCACGACCGGTATCGAAAAGATCGTGTCCTTAACGAGATACCTCGGAGGCAGCCGGTTGTCCACCATCCAATGCGCCATCACGAAAGGATCAATGTACGACAGGTGATTCACCGCGATGACGAACGCGCCCTCGTTTGGCAGGTTCTCTTCACCACGGCGATCTCGCTTGGTGAAAAGCATCAGCAAAGGCCACACGAGGGCAAAGATGAACTTCGTAGCGAGCGGGAGCTTCCGTGACTGTGGTCGAGCCATAATCCGACCCTAGCGCGTTACAGCGTGGCTGGCTTAAATGACGGGCCCGTTTTCTCTTATTCAGAGATGTCGTCTTGATGCCCGAGCGTAATGGCGATGTCACCGAGCCCTTCGAGCACCCGCCAGCGCGTGTAATCGTCGATGGCGAACGACGCCTCGATACGCGAATCACCTTCGCCTGCCGTGACCGTCCGCGATTCCAGATCGACACTGATTTCGGCACCGGGTTGCTCTTCGAGGAGCGCCCACAGTTGTTCAACTACCGACTCATCAACCTGCGCCGCCAACAAGCCAGCCTTGCCCGAGTTGCCTCGGAAAATATCAGCAAAGCGTGGACTAATGACAACCTTGAAGCCGTAGTTTTGCAAGGCCCAGACTGCGTGCTCGCGCGATGATCCTGTACCAAAGTCGATGCCCGCGACGAGTACGCTTGCGTTCTTGTATGCTTCTTGATTCAGGACGAATTCGGGATCGTTGCGCCAAGCGGCAAACAAGCCGTCTTCGAATCCGGTACGAGTCACTCGCTTGAGGTATACAGCCGGAATGATCTGGTCGGTGTCAACATTGCTGCGACGCAAGGGAGCGCCAACTCCAGTATGAGATGTGAACTTTTCCATCAGTGGCTCCTCAGATTTCAGCGGTAGTGGCTAGGTGGCCAGTGACTGCCGTTGCAACGGCAACATCGGGTGAGACCAAGTGCGTGCGTCCGCCCTTGCCCTGACGGCCTTCGAAGTTACGGTTTGACGTGGACGCCGAGCGCTCGCCTGGCGCAAGCTGGTCTGGGTTCATACCCAAACACATCGAGCAACCAGCGCCACGCCATTCGGCTCCGGCAGCGATGAAGATCTTGTCGAGTCCTTCGGCTTCGGCTTGCAAACGCACGCGCACCGAACCGGGAACAACGAGCATGCGAACGCTGTCGGCGATCGTATGCCCTTCGATGAGTTCAGCGGCACGACGCAGATCGCTCATACGTCCGTTGGTGCACGAACCGAGGAATACGGTGTCAACCTTGATTTCTCGCATCGGTGTACCTGCGGTGAGTCCCATGTACTCAAGTGCGCGTTCGGCGGTGGTGCGCTCGACTTCGTCTTCGAAGTCGGCTGGGTTAGGTACGTTGCCGGAGATCGCTACGCCCTGACCGGGGTTGGTTCCCCACGTGACGAACGGGCTGACTTGAGTGGCATCGATAGTGACGACCTTGTCGAAGACTGCGCCTTCGTCCGTCACCAGGCCCTTCCAGTAATCGACGGCCGCGTCCCAGTCTTCGCCTTGCGGTGCCCGATCTTTGCCTTTAAGGAATTCGAACGTCGTTTCGTCGGGAGCGATCAGTCCAGCCTTGGCACCCCACTCAATCGACATGTTGCAGATCGTCATGCGCTCTTCCATCGAGAGCTTCTTGATCGCGTCGCCGCGGTATTCGACGATGTAGCCCTGCCCACCGCCGGTGGACTCTTGAGTGATCAGCGCCAAGATCAAGTCCTTGGCGGTGGAGCCAGCCGGCAAGTCGCCGATGACTTCAACAGCCATCATCTTCGGCTTGGCTTGCGGCAGCGTTTGTGTGGCCATGACATGTTCGACTTCGCTCGTGCCAATGCCGAAGGCGAGCGATCCGAACGCACCATGCGTGGAGGTGTGCGAGTCGCCGCAGACAATCGTCATGCCTGGCTGGGTGAGTCCCAGCTGGGGCCCAACGACGTGGACGATGCCTTGCTCGATGTTGCCCATCGGGTACAGGCGCACGCCGAACTCTTCTGCGTTGCGGCGCAGCGTCTCTACCTGAGTACGGGAGACCAAGTCGGCGATCGGCTTGTCGAGATCAGTGGTGGGGATGTTGTGGTCTTCGGTTGCCAGAGTTAGATCCGGGCGACGCAACGGGCGTCCTGAGAGGCGAAGTCCGTCGAATGCTTGGGGGCTGGTGACTTCGTGAATGAGGTGCAGATCGATGTAGAGCAGGTCGGGTTCGCCTTCTGCGCTACGGACAACATGGTCGTCCCAAATCTTCTCGGCCAAGGTCTTTGGCATTTTTCCTCCTACTGGGGTTGCGTCTCAAACTCTGATACGGCAGTATCAAGACATGGACAAGTCTAGCGGAGTCGGCGTTCTTGACAAGGCCGCCCTCGTACTTTCGGCGTTGGAGCCCGGCCCAGCCACCTTGGCTGGCCTCGTCACCGCAACGGGATTAGCCCGACCAACAGCCCATCGGCTCGCGGTCGCTTTAGAACATCATGGCTTCGTTGGGCGCGCCCTGCAAGGTCGGTTCGTGCTCGGACCGCGCTTGGGTGAACTCGCGGCAGCCGCGGGCGAAGACCGTTTGCTTGCCACCGCCGCACCTGTATTGGCTCGTCTCCGCGATATCACTGGCGAATCGGCTCAACTCTTCCGCCGCCAAGGCGAGTACCGGGTTTGTGTAGCCGCAGCGGAACGACCAACCGGCTTGCGCGACTCGGTTCCTGTCGGTGCCCAATTGACGATGGGCGCTGGTTCCGCAGCCCAGGTTCTGCTCGCGTGGGAAGAACCAGAAGTGATGAACGCGCTTTTGATGAAGGCCGATTTCACCTCCGTTTCACTTGCGGCAGTTCGTAAGCGCGGATGGGCACAAAGCGTTGGCGAACGCGAAGCAGGAGTCGGTTCGGTGTCAGCACCAGTACGCGGGCCGTCAGGCAAAGTGGTCGCGTCCGTTTCGGTGTCTGGCCCGCTCGAACGATTGACGCGCCAGCCCGGACGCATGCACGCACCGGCCGTCGTCGCGGCCGCCGAACGACTTTCACAAAGCTTGCGCCGCTAGCCTCCGTCTACTATCAGCCGCGAGCAGTCTCGAGAGATCGCACGTCGACGAGTTGAGTGCCATCGGTCGCGTACATCGGCCATCTGTCGAGACTGCGATGTGCAAGTTCACTCGAAATAACCTCTACCCACTGCGCAGAGAAGTCACCCCCACCGATGTCTGCCGTCGAAACAATCTGAACAGCAAGCGAGCCACCCGGCGCGAGGTCAGTCATCATGTCGGCCATGATGTCGAGCACCAAGGCGACCCGATCTCGGTCCGTCGTTGGTGACACATCAATCTCGATTGGAAAGGGCCAGGGTTTCCCGCGCGCGTCCATCAAGACGAACCGCAGTCTGCCTTCGCCTTTTACCCACGGGTCTCGCACCGCCTGCCACATCTGACGTAGATCATCGTGGGTTTGGATGCAGGTTCTTGGCACAGATTGTCGGTGGATCATCTGTTGATTGTGACGACTTTCGAGTTCTGCCGTTGCGAAGATCCACAGCCAGCGACCACGGTGCGTCCCGACTAGAACAAGCCTGGATTCTCGAGGCTCAAGAGCACCTGTTTGCGTTCGATTCCACCTGAGTAGCCCGTCAGAGTCCCATCTGCGCCGACCACGCGATGGCACGGAACAACAATTGACAATCGGTTCGCCCCATTGGCGACACCCACGGCCCGCGAGACGCTTGGGTCGTAGCCCAAGCGCTTCGCAATGTCGGCGTACGAAACCGTTTCTCCATAAGGGATCTTGCGCAATTCATTCCAGACTTTGACTTGGAACTCCGTGCCGTCTTTCGCCAATGGCAAGTCGAACTCGGTCCGTTCGCTCGCGAAATACTCCGTGAGTTGTCGTTCGGCTTGATCTAAAAGTGGGTCCCGGCGGGGACAGCCAACCGGTTCAGCGTCAAATTCGATTGCCGTGATGAGGCCGGCGCTAGCGTGTATTCGCAATCCCCCGACCGGGCTGTTTAGCCATCGTGTGCTCATCGCCGTTCGTGTCCCTGAGGTTTTCTCATGTAACTATCGTGACCCATGCTGGGAATAATTCCAACGATGAAGTTTCCGGATCCTAACTCTGCACGACACCAAACGCGCGCTGACGGCGAATAGATCTACCCTCTGATAACAGTGCGATAGACATGTGACGTCATGGCAGTGGCCACGATGCACCACGCGGCAAGCGCAATCCAGAACTGAACCGATCCAACGGTGACCAAAATCGGCAATCGATCTGCTTCGCCGAGGAACGACGAACCCACGCCGTACATCCCCAGCGGGAAAACAATGCTCCACCAGGTTGCTTCATATCGAACCGGAACGCCGTGTCGGACGTGTCGCCAGTAGCCGGCCGCGATCAACGGTGGGATGAGCCACGTCCCGAATGCCCAAAAGAACACAGAAGCACCAGCGATCAGGCCTCGAGTTGCATCCACCATCGGAGCGTCAGCCATGTGAACAATTCGCGCACCGCCAACGACCGTAATGGCTGTGGCCCCCATGGCAACCCAGTACGGCGGTGTGAGGTCTGCAGGTTTGAGGTCAAATAGCAACATTCGGGCGCCCACGAAAACGCCTGCTGCAGCGTAAAGGAAGATCCCAACTGACCACGAGAAAACTGCTAAAACCGCGAGCTCTCGGCGATAATCAGCGAACTCGACTTCCAGCGTGGCCGCGAGCACCGCAATCGACTGACTCGCCACCACCCAGATAAACCACGTTCCGTTGGCGGTTTGCATTACTGGTCGCACTGCCTGACCTAAGACAGCCGTCCACGGAATGGCGTATCCGAGAATCAGCCAAATCGCTGAGCCTGCAAGCAGCAGAGCCAAGGCCCACTTCAGATGCTCAGCGACGGCGAGTCGACTGCCCAAGACGCAGGTAGCCGCCACCCACGTAAAGAAGCCAAATGCGCGAGCGGGGTCCTGGAAATCTTCCACGATTGCAGCGCGATGACGAAAGAACCGAATCACATTCAAGATGATGAGAATGGCCCAGCCCGAACATGCCACCGTGGCGAGCGCCAAGGAAATGCCCACATAAACCTTGATCTAAGGCACCAATTGACACGATGCCCGAAGCCATCACCAGCGCGAAATAGCCAGGAGTCAGCCCGTGAACACTCTCGTCCATCCGACGTAGTATCGGTGTACGCAGCAGGCTGACGTGCACGTCTGTTCGTGGCATGGAAGCAAGCCTAAATGAAGGAAGGCCAATCATCATGAGGCCTTACGTCGCATAACGCGCGATTCGCTGAACTACTCCCCTGGCTGGGTGTCGCTCCCGAGTGACGCGACCAATTCGCCCAGCGTCATACCCAGCATGAGTGGCGCCACAGCGACAAGTGAACGCCACCAGTGGTCCTCAAACGGGCTGCCCATTCCTTGGTAGAACGGGATTCCGGCAAGAACTCCCCCAAGGAAAAGTACGAATCGAATGAGCGCAAACGTGCCCCCACCTCGGCTCCTCGCCCGTATTAGACCGGCGGTGAGTCCGCACCCCAAAGCGACGACTCCAAAGAGCAGCCCTAAGAGCGTGATCGATCCTAAATCGACACTGAATACAGGTTCCATGCCTGGAAACTCCCTCGCCGTTGCGGCCGCATCTGCGTGTTTGAGAAAAACGAAAACCCCTCGCGGCAGGCGAAGGGTTTTGCGCTGGTAGCCCCGACGGGATTCGAACCCGCGTTACCGCCTTGAGAGGGCAGCGTGCTAGGCCGCTACACTACGGGGCCAGCGTTGAGACGTTATCAGAACTAAGCCCGATTACGCTCGCTGGGGTACTAGGACTCGAACCTAGAATGGCGGTACCAGAAACCGCTGTGTTGCCAATTACACCATACCCCAGTGGGTACCAGAGCAGCCTCAATCGAGACTCTCCAGAACCAAGGGAACACTCTACCTGACCGCCCGAGACACCACCAAAATGGGTAAAGCTAGCGATTATGCAAGAACTGCGTCGAGGCGAGCCAACGTCAAGTCCGGGCCGAGCAACTCCAAGGATTCGAATAACGGCGGCGAAATCCGGCTACCCGTAACGGCAACTCGGACAGGCCCAAAAGCCAACCGCGGCTTGAGTTCAAGCCCCTCAATGAGTGCCGTGCGTAACGCCGCCTCAATCGATGAGGTCGTCCACTCCGTTAAACCAGCAAGGGCCTCGCGAGCGGCCCGGACGACGCCGAGGCCATCCTCGGTCAGGTTTTTCGCAGCGTCTTTTTCATCGATCGCGAAGTCATCTCGAGCGAACAAGAAGCGCAGCATCGGGACTGCTTCAGCCAACAGCCCGATACGTTCTTGAACGAGTCCACTGGCTGCTGCCAGCACTTTGCGCTCGCTGTCCGCGATAGGTGTACTCACGAGGCCTGCAAACTCAAAGAACGGGATGATTCGCGCTAGGAAATCATCAGCGCTCAGCATCCGAACGTGATCTGAGTTGATGGCTTCGCACTTCTTAATATCGAAACGAGCCGGGTTTGGCTGCACATCAGAGATATCGAATGCCTGAACCATTTCGTCCAAGGTGAAGACATCGCGATCGGCCGAGATAGACCAGCCCAGCAGAGCAAGATAGTTGAGCAGACCTTCGGGCAAGAAACCTTGATCGCGATAACCCAGCAAGTTCGACTCGGGGTCGCGCTTGGACAGTTTCTTGTTTCCCGAACCAGTGACATACGGCAAATGTGCAAACTCCGGCGTGCGACCCGAGCCGATACCCACCTGGGCAAATGCTTCATACAGCGCAATTTGACGCGGGGTCGAACTCAACAAGTCTTCGCCCCGAAGCACATGCGTGATACCCATGAGCGCGTCGTCCGTGGGGTTGGTCAGCGTGTAGAGAGGCTGTCCGTTCGCCCGCATGATCACGAAGTCTTGAACGTCCGATGCCGGGATCTTCACCTCACCGCGCACCAGATCGTTGAACGCATAGTCCCGGACGGGCATCTTGAATCGGATGACGGGCTTGCGGCCTTCAGCCTCAAACGCGGCCTGCTGTTCAGGGGTCAAGTCGCGATGCAAACCGTCGTATCCGCTCGGACGGCCTTCGGCGCGCGCCAACTCGCGACGCTCTTCAAGCTCTTCGGCCGTGTCGTACGCCTTGTATGCCAAGCCCGCATCGAGCAGTCGCTCAGTCACCTCGACATAAATGTCCATGCGCTCAGATTGGCGATACGGCCCATCTGGACCACCCACCTCAACACCCTGATCCCAATCGAGACCCAACCAACGCATCACATCAACGAGCAGTTCGTAGGACTCTTCACTATCGCGACTCGCATCAGTGTCTTCGATACGGAAAACGAAATCGCCACCGTGGTGACGCGCGAATGCCCAACTGAACAAGGCCGTGCGAGCCATGCCGACATGCGGATTGCCCGTTGGAGAAGGGCAAAACCGGGCTACGACCTTGTCTGAAGCGAGTCGAGTCAAATCAGTCATCGAGAGTTACCACCGTGTTCGTGAGAGTGCCAATTCCATCGATCGAAACCGCAACCTGGTCGCCGGCGATCATCGGGCCGACGCCCGCAGGAGTTCCAGTCAAAATAACGTCGCCTGGCAGTAGCGTCATGAAACTGCTGACATAGGCAATGATTTCGGCAACCGAAAAGACCATGTCTGAAGTAATGCCGTCTTGCTTCGTCTCGCCGTTCAGTTCAGTACGAATCTGGACAGACGCCGGATCGAAGTCCGTTTCGATCCACGGCCCAAGGGGACAAAACGTGTCGAATCCTTTGGCACGAGCCCACTGGCCGTCTGCGGCCTGCAAATCACGAGCTGTGACGTCATTGGCGATCGTGTACCCATAGATCACCTTGCTCACGTCTGCTTCCGAGACGTCTTTGCAGATCCGACCGATCACGACCGCCAATTCGCCTTCAAAATGCACATTACTCGATTGGGCTGGATAAAAGATCGGCTCGTTTGGCCCAATAACTGACGTATTGGGCTTGAGGAAAACGAGCGGCTCACTGGGCACATCGCCACCCATCTCCGCTGCGTGGTCCGAATAATTCTTGCCAATTCCGATGACCTTGCTGCGTGGAATGACCGGTGCAATAAGTCGCACATCGTCGAGAATGATTTTTTCGCCAGTTAGTTCTAGACCCGCGTACATAGGATCGCCCTTGAGGGGCGCAATGATCGGAGTGTCACCATCGGCACCGAGGACTCCGAAACGAGGGTCACCATCGGCCACAAAACGTGCAATACGCATGAGTTCAACCCTACCCAGCAGAACCCATTCGACTTACAGCACCGTCATGCTGAACCGAATCGCCGCTGGCGCTGAGCGTACTCTTCGATGGCGGCCCACAAGGCGCGGCGGTCAACATCTGGCCATGCGATGTCACTGAAAACCATTTCTGCATAGGCCGCCTGCCACGGCAAGAAATTGCTCGTGCGCTGTTCACCTGATGTTCGCCACAGTAAATCGACGTCGGGCATGTCCGGTTCGTCGAGATACCGCGCAAAGGTCGCCTCGGTGATTTTGTCAGGTTTTACTTTGCCGGCAACGGCGTCGCGAGCGAGCGCGGCAGCAGCATCGGCAATCTCGGCACGCCCGCCGTAGTTGACGCACATCGTGAGGGTGAACTTCGTATTGCGTTTGGTCAACTCTTCAGCGGCTTCGAGTTCGCGGATAACGCTGCGCCACAATCGCGGCTTGCGACCCGACCAACGGATTCTGACGCCGAGGTCGTTCATCTGATCGCGCCGACGTCGAATCACGTCACGATTGAACCCCATCAGGAATCGCACTTCTTCTGGTGAGCGCTTCCAATTCTCGGTTGAGAAGGCATAGGCGGTCACGGCCTTGACCCCGATCTGCAAAGCCCCCTCGACGACATCGAACAGTGCGGCCTCCCCCATCTTGTGGCCTTCAACGCGTGGAAGTCCACGCTCTTTCGCCCAGCGGCCGTTCCCGTCCATAATGATGGCCACGTGTCCGGGGATCAGGTCGGCAGGCAGCGCCGGTGGCTGCAAAGTTTCGGTCATCAACGGTCCACGTGAGCTAAGGAACGCAAACTGCGCTCAAGGTGCCAAGACAAGTACGCAGCGACAATACCGCCTGCCGACTTCCGCGTGCGTTCGTCGCTTGCTTCCACGGCGGCCCAGTCGCCAGCGAGCAACGCACCGAGCAGCGCGATTGTCGAATCTCCTGGCACCGATGCACCCGGGACTCGGCACTGGTCACACAAGATCCCGCCCGAAGCAATGTGGAAGTACCGGCAGTTTTCGTCGTTACCGCATTGTGCGCAATGCGTGAAGTTCGGAGCGTAGCCAGCAATCGCGAGCGACCGCAATTGAAACGAGTCAAGGAGGACCGCCGGGGATTGCCGACGCTCAGCCAAGGCTGCGAGCGCACCAACGAGCAGTTGGTATTGCTGCACAGAAGGCTCTTGGGTGTCGGCCACAATCCGTTCGGCGGTTTCGAGCATGGCCGTCCCTGCCGTGTAGGCGGCATAGTCGTCGGCCATATCGCGAGTGAACGCGTTAAGTGTTTCAACTTGAGTAATGATGTCGAGCGTGCGCCCGACCGCGCATTGGAACTCGATATGCATGAAGGGTTCAACTCGGGCCCCTAAACGCGAACTCGTTTTTCGTACACCTTTGGCCACCGTTCGAATCACGCCCCGACCGCGTGTCAGGATCGTGACAATGCGGTCGGCTTCGCCCAGTTTTTGGGTGCGCAGCACGACGCCAACGTCACGATAGGTACTCATTCCCCCATTGTGCCTTGCGCTTCATGAATCGCGGGTCGACTGGCCTCTCGCATCTTGGGGGTTTTTACGGCAGACTTGAACCCGATCCGGCAGATCATCGCCTCGGTGCGCCCTGCCTTAAGCCCATCGCATGCCAGCCAGGAGTGCAGTTGTGAATATTCTTCGACCTCTCGGGGTACTCGCTACGAGTTCGTTCCTCGCACTCGCGGCGTTCCATCCCTCCTATGCCGAGCCTGCCCTAGTTGATCCTCCAGAAGCGGGAATCGAAGCCGTCACCGAACCGGTGTCTGGCACCGAAGCGATTGATCTCCTCGGTTCAGATCTTCGACACGTGGCCAAAGACAACGACCTCTCGACGGCCGAGTTAAGCACCATGCTTCGTCAGGACGACGGCCTAGCCGTGCTGCCACATGGCCGACTCGTCGCACAACGGCCTGCTACGCCAGTTCAGAGTCTTGGCTCAGCAGTTAATTGGGACTGGAACGTTCCAGATGGTGACGCGTTCAATTTGAGCAGTAAGCCGGGCGCAGCAATAACGATTTATCTGGATTTCGATGGCTGGGCCGGGTCTACGAGCAATGCATGGGTTAAGTACTTCGATGCCCCAACGCTCGTATCCGGCTTCAACCGCGAGGGTGGTGCCAGCTTCAGTTCAAACGAACTGCGAGAGATCAAGTGGATTTGGGCACAAGTCGCTGAAGACTTTTCGCCGTTTGATGTCAACGTCACGACCAAAACACCGAGCAACTTCCGTCAGACAATGGAGCGCGCGAACGCCGCAGACAAGGTCTTCGGATCGCACGTCGTGGTGTCGTCCCAGGCAGGACTTTCAGAAGATCTCTGTAGTGGAGCGTGCGCAGGTATCGCCATTATTGGCTCGTTCACGCACTACGCCGGCGCCAAAATGGGCTCCTTTGTCGATACGACTGCCGGCTACGACTATCAGCCGGCGTGGGTATTCACAGAATGGACGGGAGGCAGCGCGGCCTACACTGCCGACACCGTTTCTCACGAGGCCGGCCACAATCTCGGCCTCTTACATTCAACAGAGAAATCCAACCCCCATGGTTATTACGCCGGCCACAACAACTGGTCCCCGATTATGGGTTCGTCCAACCAAGGCACGCACCGCCCGCTCTCCCAGTGGTCAAACGGAAGTTTCCCCAACGCGCTACAAAAGCAAGACCAGATCGCGACGATCTTGAAAAATGGCTTCGGTTACCGCACGGACGAAGCGGGCGCCGACATCGCGAACGCGAAAAAGGTGCGAGAGGGAGTTGTGACTGCTTGGAACGATGGCGACACCGTCTTGCTCGGACAATGTTCAAGCGCAACGAACGTGACTGTCGAAACGGCAACAATGGCCAACCTCGGCTTGCGAGCGCAATTGCTGGATCCTTCAGGCAACGTAGTCTCGACAGTGAGCGGCGTCGATACCTCATCCGTCTCAACAGGGTTGAGCGGTATCGGCTTCCCGAGTTTCGACCGCAAGCCGGGAAACACCAACGCCATCTTCACAGTTCCGGCCGGGACCCCGTACTATCTGCGAATCTACGGCGCCAGTTCTGCCCCTAATGGCTACACTGCATACGGCAGCGTCGGTCAATGGCGACTCACGTCACCATGCGATTCGGGTTCTGGTGTCACCGCAGGTGCCCCCAGCCAGGTCGTCGCGGCACCGCTCAATCAGTCGATGAAACTCTCATGGCAATACCCGACAACGGGCCGTATCCAAGATGTGACGGGATGGCGGGTGTTGGACAACAGCAACAACGTCGTCGCCACCCTTCCGCTCGCGACTATGTCCCACACGGTCACCGGGCTAACCAACGGCACCGAATACACCTACAAGGTTCAAGCGCTCAGTGGCGCGACTGCATCGGTTGCATCCAGCGCGAGTACCACGCCACGCACCGTGCCGTCGGCTGCGCGTATCACGAAAGCCGCAAGCGGCAAGAAGGGTGGATCGGTCACAGCGAAGGTTTGGTGGAGCGGCTCAGCACTCGACAATGGCGCTCCTGTGACCCGGTATGTCGTGTTTGCTTACCGCTACAAGGGTTCGAAAGTTGTCCAAGTTCGAAACTCACCATGGTTGCCCGCATCGAGCAGATACTACGAAATGAAGTTGCCGAAAAAGGGCACCTACCGCTTCGTAGTCAAGTCCTCGAACGCAGCCGGGCTCAGCCCTATGAGCAATATTTCGGGCAAGGTGAAAGGTCGCTAGTACACATTTCACACTCGGAATAAAGGTTGAGGGGCGCTGAATATTCAGCGCCCCTCAACCTTGCGTGTGCTCGCAAACGCACATTTCACGGGCCGGTTTGGCCCGCTATTTCAAGCCTTCGGAATGGTGACCGCTTCGGCCCGGTTTGCTGCGCACACGACTGCACGAAGCGAAGCCATCACGATGTTTTCGTGAATACCTACGCCCCACACAACTTCACCGGCTATGTCGCACTCGACATAGGCGGCAGCCTTCGCATCGCCGCCCGCAGACAGCGCATGCTCGGTGTAATCCAGTACGCGAATGTCCGCCCCCGCTTGACGCATGCCGTCAACGAACGCATCGACAGGACCATTGCCTTCACCGCGGAACGACCGCTCGCTGCCTCGAACTACCAAGTTGACGACTTGCTCATCACGACCGTCCGAACTCGTCACCGAGGTGAAACTCTTCAATTCATAGGGATCGTTCGGCTCCAGATAGGCCGCGCTGAATGCAGACCAGATCGATTCTGGATCGATCTCGCCTGCTTCGCCTTCGGTCATGGATTGAATGACTCGACTGAATTCGATTTGCAGACGCCGGGGCAAGTCCAGTTGGTGTTCGCTCTTCAGAATGTAGGCGACGCCACCCTTTCCACTTTGGCTGTTCACCCGAATGACAGCTTCGTAGGTACGTCCCACATCGTGCGGATCAATCGGCAAGTAGGGCGCTTCCCACGGCAAATCGGAGACAGTCACTCCCTGCTCAGCGGCTTGACGATCCAAGTCCTCCAAGCCCTTTTTGATGGCGTCTTGATGAGAACCAGAAAAAGCCGTGTAGACCAAATCGCCCGCGTAGGGGTGCCGTGGATGCACCGGCAAGTTCGTGCAGTATTCCACCGTGCGACGAACTTCATCGATGTTTGAGAAGTCGATCTGCGGATCAATTCCTTGACTGAACAAGTTCATGCCCAACGTAACTAGGTCGACGTTGCCCGTGCGTTCACCATGACCGAACAAACAGCCCTCAACACGGTCTGCGCCGGCCATCATCGCCAACTCCGTCGCCGCCACAGCAGTACCGCGATCGTTGTGCGGGTGCAGCGAAATCGCCACGTTTTCGCGACGACTGATGTTGCGTCCGAACCATTCGATTTGATCGGCGTAGGTATTGGGTGTAGCCATTTCAACCGTGGCTGGCAAGTTCAAGATGATCTCGCGACCCTCGCCAGGTTGCCACACATCCATCACGGCTTCACATACTTCCAAGCTGAAGTCCAACTCGGCGCTCGTGAAAATCTCAGGACTGTATTGGTACCCGAATGCCGTATCACCCAACATTTGTTCGGCGTACTTCATAACCAGTTCAGTGCCACGAGTCGCAATCGCGATGCATTCGTTGCGATCAACGTTGAACACGACGCGACGGAACAGCGGAGCCACCGCGTTGTACATGTGGATGTTGGCGCGGGGCGCCCCCACCAGCGACTCGACAGTTCGCTCAATCAGATCCTCACGCGCTTGAGTCAATACCGAGACAGTGACGTCCTCAGGGATTTCGTCGTTCTCGATCAGCGACCGAACGAAGTCGAAATCCGTTTCACTAGCTGACGGGAAACCAATCTCAATTTCCTTATAACCCATCCGAACCAGCAACTCGAACATGCGACGCTTTCGCGCTGGTGTCATGGGATCGATCAGAGCTTGGTTACCGTCCCGCAAATCGGTGGACAACCAGCGCGGTGCTTCGGTGATGGTCTTGCTCGGCCAAGTACGGTCTGGCAAGTCGATGGGGGTAAACGGGGCATACCGGTTGAACGGCATTGCAGAAGGCTGTTGCGGAGAAATCTTGTTGTTTTTCACGGTTCGTTCCTCAAGAGAGAGTGTGGGAAACGGCCGGCCACGACAAACACCGCGTCGAGGGGGTCCGACCTAGCGAACCTCGACGCGGCGACCAAGGAGAAGTCCTTTGTTCCGCATAATAAGTTCAGCATAGCACTGAACGGTTGTGTTCCCTATGCGCTACAGAGTTAGGTTAGGCACATGGCTACCTTGCTGATCGTGCACCAGTCGCCCACCCCCAAACTCGCGGCGATCGCGTCCGCGGTGGTCTCAGGTGCCACAGACGATGCCATCGAGGGTGTCGACGTGCGTGTCGTGTCTGCGCTCGATGCAACCGTGGAGGACGTCTTGAACGCTGACGCGTACCTGCTTGGCACGGCCGCACACTTCGGCTATATCAGCGGTGCACTCAAACACTTCTTTGACACGACATACAACGATGTTCGCGAAGCTACCCACAAACGGCCCTTTTCGTATTGGATCCACGGCGGCTACGACACGACTGGAGCAGAGCGCGCCATGGAGTCAATCACGACCGGATTGGGTTGGCGTCTCGCGTGTGATCCACTCGTGTTCATTGGTGAGTTCACCCCTGAGCACGAGGCAGCAGCCGTAGAACTGGGCGGCACGCTCTCGGCACTCATCAGCTAGCACGTCAACGCCTCGGAACCTTTCGTCAAAATCCGAGTTTGCGAAGTTCTTTCGGGTTACGCTGCCAGTCCTTAGCGAGTTTCACGTGCAGGTCCAAGTGCACAGGAGTGCCGAGTAGCTTCTCAATTTGCGAACGCGATGTGATCCCGATCTGTTTGAGTCGAGATCCCTTCTTGCCGATGATGATGCCCTTTTGGCTGTCGCGCTCCACATACAGATTCACGCGAACGTCAAGGAGTGGGTGGCTGGCATCGCGACCTTCGCGCGGAACCATTTCTTCAACTTTGACCGCAAGCGAATGTGGCAGTTCGTCTCGGACACCTTCGAGCGCTGCCTCGCGAATGATCTCAGCGACGAGCGTCTCCTCGGGTTCGTCAGTAAGTTTTCCTTCGGGATATAGCGGCGGCCCCGGCGGCAGTGTGCCAATCAGCAGGTCGCGTAGCAACTCCACTTGTTCCCCAGATACGGCCGAAACGGGAACGATTTCCAACCATTCGACGCCCGCGGCTTTGCCAGCTTCGGAGATCGACATGAGATGTTTTGCGAGTTTCTCAGGCGTAACTTTGTCGATCTTGGTTGCGATCGCGATGACCGGTTTGCCTTTAAGCGCGGCCATCTCACCGATGAGGTACTTGTCACCTGGTCCGATTTGTTGATCGGCAGGGAAACACATGCCGATTGTGTCCACTTCGGCCCACGTTGACCGGACGAGATTGTTGAGTCGCTCGCCCAGCAATGTTCGCGGACGATGCACTCCCGGAGTGTCGACAACAATAAGTTGCGCATCGGGTCGATGCACAAGACCTCGAATTGCGTGGCGCGTCGTCTGCGGGCGGGACGAGGTAATCGCGATCTTTTCCCCGACGAGAGTGTTCGTCAGTGTAGATTTCCCGGCGTTTGGCCGGCCCACAAAACTGACGAACCCGGAGCGAAATTCAGTCATGACACCACGACCTCTCGCACGACGCCGGCGGGTGAGGCGAGATAGACCGGCACTCCCGTGCCCGAAACGTCTCGAACGGCTTGCAGGTCGAGCGCGTAGTCGACCTCACATGTGACAGCAGCTGCCTCAAGCAAGGTTGCACCTGACGACACCGCCATCGCGACCGCCAAGTCAAGCGCCGCAATGTTCAACGAACCACGATCAACTACAGCGGCCGTGTAGGTGCGCCCATCCTGATCGCGAACTGCTGCCCCCGCCACCGATCCGATGCGCGCCCGAGACGCTTTGGCGAGCGTCACGAGTTTGGCGTCTTCTGCCTCTAGTTCCATGGGTTGAGCCTAACTGCGATTGGTGATCATGAGTCCGAGGCATCGTCGCTCTGGACACTACGGGCGATGAGTACTCGGCCGATCTGGTTGCGACGCCCAGACGGCGCCTGCGCTTCGAAGATCAGTCCCTCGTGCTCGACTGACGCTCCCGGGATCGGCACACATCCCAAAAGTTTCGCCATCAACCCGCCGACCGAATCAACGTCTTCCTCATCAATTGGCACACCGCACAACTCTTCAATGTCACCGAGACTGTATCGCGAGCTTACGCGCCAGCCCCCATTAGCGAGAAACTCGACTTCATCGGGTTCGGCATCGAACTCGTCGGTGATTTCGCCAACGATTTCCTCGAGGATGTCTTCGATGGTGATCATGCCGGCAGTCCCACCAAACTCGTCAATCACGATGGCGACGTGAGTTCGTTCAGACTGCATTTCACGCAGTAACTCGTTCACGTGTTTGGAATCGGGAATGAACATGCAGGGGCGACAAATCGATTCGACCTTTTCGCTGCTTTCGGCAGCGTGATTGTCGAAGACGCGCTTTGTGATGTCTTTCAAATAGGCCATTCCGAGAATGTCATCGAGGTTTTCACCAACGACCGGAATACGTGAATATCCACTGCGCAGAGCAAGAGACATGGCCTGCCGTAAGGTCTTAGTCGACTCGATGAAGACAAGGTCCGTGCGCGGAACCATCACTTCGCGGGCAATCGTGTCGTCCAAGTCGAAAACCGATTGAATCATCTTCGACTCTTCGGACTCGATCACGGCACTCGCCGCAGCCAGATCGACAAGTTCGCGCACTTCGACCTCGGAGGCAAATGGCCCCTCCTTGAAACCTTTACCTGGCGTGAGCGCATTGCCCAGCAGGATCAGGATCTTGGGGAAAGGACCCAGCAGCATCGTGAGCCACATGACGGGGCTCGCCATGACGACCGCAATGCGCTCTGCTTGTTGACGGCCAAGAGTTCGTGGGCCGACACCAACCACCACGAAACTCACGACCGTCATGATCGATCCGGCAATCAGGACGTTCGTCCAAAACCCTGTGACTTCGTCCGCCACCATCGCCGCGACGATCACAATCGCCGAGGTCTCACTCAAGACACGAAGAAGCAGGATGGTGTTGAGGTACGGAGCGGGGTCGTCAAGAATTCGCGCAAGACGTTCTGCCCCTGGGGACCCTTCCTCAGCCAACTCTTCGGCGCGCGCCTTCGAAAATGCAGAAAGGGCGGCCTCGATCGCGACCAACAAGCCAGCGAGGACGATCAACACGAAGGCGATAACCACGCCTTGCCACATCACCGGCGATCACCGCTCGGTCTTCGCGACTCCTTCATGAGGCGTCCTTCTTTTCTTCATCCCATTCGAGCAAAAGTCGACCCTGAATGCCAAACATCACTTCGTGCTCTTCAGGTTCAGCGTGATCGTAACCAAGCAAGTGCAGAATGCCGTGAACGGTAAGTAGTCGGATCTCGTCGTCGCGTGTACGACCCAGCCCCGGTGCTTGCTGCTCGGCGATTTCGGGACTCAACGCAATGTCACCGAGGTAACCTTCGGGAAGATCTTCGCCATCTTTGCCCGGGAGAAGTTCATCCATGGGGAACGACAAGACATCTGTTGGGCCTTCTTTGCCCATCCACTTTTCGTTCAACTCGGTGATCGTGGCGATGTCCACCAATCGCAGTGACATTTCGGTTTCAGGATGCAAGCGCATCCGTTTCATGACGAAACGGCAGAGCGCAGTGAGTTCGACGATGTCGACATCGACTTCAGACTCATTAAGAACGTCTACGCTCATGATCCCTCGTGTCCTTCGTTCGCTTTTCGGCCTCGTAATGGTCGTATGCGGCAACGATATGCCCCACGAGTCGGTGTCGGACGACATCGGTGCTGTTCAGACGCACAAATTCGATGTCTTTGACCTCGCCAAGAATTGATTCGACAACGCGTAAGCCAGATATTGCCCCACCAGGCAGATCGACTTGAGTGACGTCTCCAGTCACCACCATTTTCGAACCGAAACCCAAACGCGTGAGGAACATCTTCATTTGCTCCGCTGTGGTGTTCTGAGCCTCGTCCAAGATGATGAATGCGTCGTTCAAGGTGCGGCCACGCATATACGCAAGTGGCGCCACTTCGATGACACCGGAGGTGAGAAGTTTGGGGATCGAATCTGGATCAAGCATGTCATGCAGGGCGTCGTACAACGGCCGCAAGTACGGATCGATTTTCTCACTCAACGTTCCGGGCAAATAGCCAAGACGCTCCCCCGCCTCAACCGCCGGACGAGTCAAGATGATGCGGCTTATCTCGCGCGCCTGCAATGCTTGCACTGCTTTCGCCATAGCCAGATAGGTTTTGCCAGTGCCAGCAGGCCCGATTCCGAACACGATGGTGTGCTTGTCGATAGCGTCGACATACTTCTTCTGGTTGATCGTCTTGGGCCGGATCGTCTTGCCTCGGCTTGACAAAATATTGAGACTCAAAACGTCAGCAGGGCGCACTTGGCTGGCGGACTTCAACATCTGGATCGACCGTTCAACGGTCTCAGTTGATAGCGATTGCCCTGTTCGCAGAATCGTGACAAGTTCATCAATGAGTTGCTCGACAAGATTTGCTTCGGCAGGCGCACCCGTTACCGTCACTTCATTGCCACGGACGTGAATCTGCGCATCGAACGCTGCTTCGATCGCACGCAGGAATTCATCACTGGGGCCGAACAGGCTCACCAAATCCAGCGAATTCGGTACTTTGAACTGGTTTCGCCGCGGTGGGGCCGTGACTTCTTCTTGTGTCATATACAGGCAAGTCTACCGAGCAGCGCCACTGTCACTCGAATCCCAAAGCAATCGGCCCACCAGCCAGCACATGTCCGTGAACATGAAAGACGGTTTGCCCAGCGTCGGCTCCCGAATTAAAGATCAACCGATAGTCACTTACGCCTGCTTCGTCAGCGACTTTGCGCGACAACGCAGCCAGGTCTGCCGCCGCGACCGGGTCTGCTGTTGCGATAGCACCGATGTTCTCGTGGTGCGCTTTGGATACGACAAGGACGTGCAGCGGCGCTTTCGGACTGATGTCGTTGAACGCAATGGAATGCGCTGATTCAGCGACAATTTCGGAGGGAATCTCGCCCGCCACGATCTTGCAGAAAATGCAGTCTCTCATACGGCAACCTTACAAACTCAAGCGCCCCAGCGGAGAGCTATTTGAACGCATTGCGGATTCGCCCGAAGACGCCCTTGGAGTGATCGGCAACGAGCGGTTCCACATGCTCTTCATTCCTCGCCTTGGCCAAATTCTCAAGCAGTTCTCGCTGATCTGAATCGAGATCCGTGGGAGTTTTGACGATGATTTGGATAGTCAAGTCTCCGCGACCGGAACCATTGAGTCGAGGCACGCCTTTACCCCGCGCAATCACTTGCTCTCCATACTGGGTGCCGGCCGGAATATCGACACTCACGAGTTTGTCTGCTTCGAAGTCGAGATCGTCGCGTTCAGATTCGAGCGTCGGTACGTCGATTCGCGTGCCCAAGGCAGCCGCCGTCATCGGGATCGTGACTTGGCAATGCAAGGAGTCGCCACGCCGGGTGTAAACGGGGTGCTTAGCAACTCGGATTTCGAGGTAGAGATCGCCAGCTGGTCCACCGCCGGGGCCAACTTCGCCTTCACCGGCAATCTGGATCCGGTTACCATCGGCCACGCCGGCCGGCACGGTAGCCGACAACGTCCGCCGCGTGCGCACACGCCCATCCCCACGACACTCGGCACACGGATCGGCAATAACGCTTCCGTATCCCTGGCATGTGGGGCACGGCCGGCTCGTGCGGATGTCGCCGAGCAGCGAACGCTGTACGTGCTGAACGTCGCCGTGACCATTGCAGGTCGAACACATGACGGGTGCGCTGGAATCTCGTGACCCTGAACCCTGACAGAGTTCACACACGACTGCCGTGTCGACTTTGAACTCACGCACGACACCAAACGCAGCCTCAGCGAGCGAAACGTTGAGCCGCAGGAGGGCGTCCTGCCCGCGCTGGGTCCTCGATTTTGGTCCGCGCTGGGCACCGGCACCAAAGAATGCGTCCATGATGTCGTCGAAACTGAAGCCTTGGCCGAAGCCGCCGCCCATGCCGCCGCTTGCTGACAGTGGGTCGCCGCCGCGGTCATACACGGATCGCTTCTGCGGATCAGACAACACTTCATAGGCTGTAGTCACTTCTTTGAAACGATCATCAGCATCGGGTGCATCGTTGACGTCGGGGTGCAACTGCCGAGCAAGTTTGCGATATGCCTTTTTGAGTTCTTCGGGAGTCGCTTGCCGGCTCACTCCGAGCAGCTCGTAATAGTCCTGTGCCATGTGCCTTCCTCAGTCTTCCGCCAAAATGCGGCCGACATATCTAGCCACGGCTCCTACCGTGGCCATTGTTGCTGGGTAATCCATTCGGGTCGGCCCGACCGTGCCTAAGGTCGCCAACGCTTCGGATTCTGGACCGTAGCTGCGGGTGACGATCGCAGTGCTAGCGAGGCCCGCATGGCCCGTCTCAGTGCCGATAAAAACATTCGTCTGTTGGCCTTCGCCTACTTCGCCAAGCAGCTTGAGTAGGACGACTTGCTCCTCAATTGCCTCGAGAACCGGCCGGATTGTCGAGTCGAAATCCCCATCAAGGCGAGCCAGATTGCCGGTGCCTGCGACCGCGATCCGCTCGTCTGCCCGATCGGTTTCAACCGTCTCACGGAGCACCGCCACAACGTCGTTGATGAATTGTAGGTGTTGCGGCTCGCACTCTTCAGCGATCGAACTGGCCTTGTCGACTGCTTGTGGCAGACGTTCCCCGAGGCAAGCCCCAATCAACTTGTGTTTGAGCACGTTGAGCGCATCCGCGTCGGGGATATTTGGCGTTTCTATCACGCGTTGTTCCACGCGACCGTTGCTCGTAATCAAGACTACGAGAAGCCGCGATGCCCCCAGTTCGACGAGTTCAATATGTCGAACAGTTGATCGCTGCAAAATCGGATATTGAACGATCGCCACTTGGTTTGTCACTTGCGCAAGCAGGCGAACCGTCCGAGAAACCAAGTCGTCTAAATCAACCGCGCCCGTCAAGAACGTTTCGATGGCCCGGCGTTCCGCCCCAGACAAAGCTTTGACCTCGGCCAAGCGATCAACGAATGTTCGGTAGCCCTTGTCGGTAGGGATACGCCCTGCGCTCGTGTAGGGCTGAGAAATGTACCCCTCTTCTTCGAGGACAGCCATATCGTTACGGATCGTGGCCGATGACACGCCTAATTGGTGCCGTTCGAGAAGCGCATGCGAGCCAACTGGTTCTTGAGTGGCGACGTAGTCTTGGACGATTGCGCGAAGGACGTCGAGGCGACGAACGTCAGCAGACATCGTGGCCCTCCCTTCAGCAGTTAGCACTCGCATAAGCCAAGTGCCAGTTTATGCGCACAAGAAAACTCGAAGGCGACCACCGTCAGTTCGTGGAAGAACTTTCTCGGTGGCCACCTCGAAGGTGGCTATTTTGCTGAATGCGGGGTTTTTGCCACAGTGAGCAAAACGACCGAGTCTGATTCAGCAGCGAGTCCGTGCCGCGAGTTCGGAATCACCAGCAAGTCGCCGGCGTTTCCAATGAGGTCCCCCGCTGGTCCGCCAGTTAGGACGACACGACCTATCAAGATGTGCAAGGTCGCATCGCCGGGACTTTCGTGGTCGGCAAGTTTCGAACCGGCCGTCAGTGCGATCATCGTCTGTCGGAGTGCGTGTTCTGCACCACCGAAAACGGTATCCGAACTGCGGCCGGCCGAAACTGAACGTGCCTTATCGAGAAGCTGAGCGCTGATAGCAGTCAGGGAACGTGACGTTTCCATCAGTTGTCCTCCTAGATTGTGTCTGCAATCAGGTTACTCAGATCAGGATGGCTTTGGTGCTCCTGGACGTGCGTAGCGCAGCCAGGTGATCACGATCGAGACGGCGCAGAAGGCGATTCCGATGTAGAAGAACCATTCTGGCTTCATGATCGTGAGCCCAACACCGAAAGCGAACGGACCGAACGCTGCGATGGCAGCGGTCCATCCGATAACGCCACCGGCTTGACGACGCTCGAAGATCATCGGCATTTGCTTGAAAGTCGAGGCGTTACCAATTCCTGTGAACAAGAAGATGGCCAACATGCCGTATAGGAACATCTTGAAGTCCGCCGCGACTGCCTCGGCGCCTTGCGACACGTCGGGAGTGATGTGCATGCTCGTGAATGCCACTGAAATCAGGATGCCGATGCCGGAGACGAGAGTCCACTTTGCGCCGCCGAACTTGTCGGTCAGCGGGCTGAACAGCACGCGCGCGCCGGCACCAATCAGTGGGCCGAGGAAGGCGTACTTCACCGGGTCAGGAATGGTGTAACCGGTTAGCAAGAGCTGGGTGGTGCCGTCTGCCATGATCGTGGCTATTTCAGTGTTGCCGCCGCCGTAGAAGTTCTTGATCATCAAACCGAATTGACCAGAAAGACCAGCGAACGTACCGAAGGTCATGATGTACAAGACAGTCATGTACCAGGTGTCTTGGTTCTTGAAAATGTCGAACTGCTGCTTCACGTTCGCAACAATTGGAACGCTCTTGAGCATCGACCACGCAAGAATCGCAGCGATGATGACAAACGGGATGTAGATGTAAGCGGCGTTCTGGTACCAGACCTCAGCCGGTTCGCGACCGGGGAACTTCTCGGTTTGCGAGGCACCGAGGAAGGCAACCATCGAGAAGCCGATGATCCACGGGGTCACGAACTGGACGAGCGAGACACCGAAGTTACCGATGCCGGCTTGAATACCGAGTGCCGTTCCCTGCTTGCTACGTGGGAAGAAGTATGAGGTACTTGGCATGAAGCCCGAGAATGCACCGCCACCGATGCCCGACATAAACGACAGCGTGAGCAGCCACCAATACGGGGTGGACGGATCTTGCACGGCAAGTCCCCAGCCAATCAGTGGCAAAACGAGGAGGATCGTCGTGAAGGCGACGAGCTTTCGTGTGCCCAGAATCGGGGGCAGGATCATCCACAGGATGCGCAGCAGGCCGGCCGACAAGCCAGGCATTGCGACGAGCCAATACAACTGGTCTTTGGTTAACGTGAAGCCGATATTGCCGAGTTTTGGCGCGATCGCGCTAGCAATAAACCAGGTGCTGAACGCGAGCGTCAGCGAGAACGTCGTGATGCTGAGGGTTTTCCAAGCAAGCTTGGAATCCCAGTTGGCTTCGTCTTCTGGGTCCCACGAAGTGAGCCACTCAGAGCCCTTTCGGGCAGTTGGATTTGTACTCATGATGCGGAATTCTCCTCAATAGGTGGTGCTTCGAAGTGGTCGATGAGTCCCGGAGTTTCGTCGCGGAGCATGCGGAGCACAGTGACATGCATCCAGATGGCGCAGACGACACTCAGCAGGAAAAGAACGAAGAAGGTCGCGGACGGTAGTCCCGTCCAAGCCGTGGTGTAAGCAAAGAGTGGTGGCAGAAGGAATCCTCCCAAGCCACCGAACATACCGACAAGACCGCCGACTGAACCAACTTGTCCGGGGAAGTATTCGGGAATGTGCTTGTAGACAGCGGCTTTGCCGATACCCATGGCACAACCCAAAATGAACACGAGGATCACGAACGGAACAAGACCCATGGTGAATGGCAAAACTTCCTTGACGCCAGTGTCTGAAACCTTCTCAGACACCTGGACGACGAGGTGACCGTTTGGCAAGCTCAAGAAGAGCGTGGAAACAATCATGATGCCGAAAGTCCAGTACATGACCCGTCGAGCGCCCAACTTGTCCGAGAACCAACCACCAAGCGGGCGAAGCAAACTGGCTGGGAAAATGTATGTTGCCGTCAAGAGTGCTGCCGTACTCAAGGTCACGTCAAAGTTGTCGACGTAGTACTTCGGCAACCAGGCGGCCAATGCGACATAGGCACCGAACACAGCGACGTAGTAGAGGCTAAAGCGCCACACGCGAACTTGACTTAGTGGCTTGATTTCATCGCGAAGCGAACGTCCTGCCCCTGGTTTGCGGTCTTGTTTCGGCGTGAACATCAGCAATGCGATTGCGGTAACGATCAACAGCGCCGAGTAGATCACGGGAATCAGGCGCCAGCCGCCTTGAATGAATCCGAAGTAGGTTGCCCCAGCGGTCGCGGTAATGAGTCCCGGACCGATGAACTTAGTTACTGAGGCGCCCACGTTGCCGGCACCAAAGATCCCGAGTGCCAGACCTTGGCGCGATTTCGGCACCCAAGCCGAGTTCCACGCGACACCCGCCGAGAACGAGTTGCCGGCAAAACCAACCATGAATGCCAGGAGCAGGATCATCCCGTAGGAATCTGCTAGCGAGACGAGGTAGGAGAACACCGCCGTCACGATCAGCAGTACGAAAATGATGATGCGTCCGCCGAATCGGTCAGCCATGATTCCCGCGGGGAGTCGCCAGAGTGAACCGTTGAGAATCGCTGCTGCCGAAATCCAGGCAAGTTGAACATCGGTCAGTCCGAGTTCTTTGCGGATGGGGATGCCGAGAATACCGAACATCATCCACGCAGCGAACATCAATGTGAACGCAAGCGTCGACATTGTGATGACGCTGGCGGCGCCCTTAGGAAGCTTTTCGGTTTCTTCGGGGAGTGGTTTGGACGTTGTAGTTGTCACGATTAATCCTCTCCAAGAAGGGATGGGTTATGGGGTTAGCGCTTTTTCTTTTTCTCTACCAACGTGGTGCCGGTGCCGATTGGCTCCCAACCACGCTTGGGTGTACGCGCGCCTGCAGGCGAGGAATCTCGCGTGCGGTACACGATGTACGGGCGGAACAGGTAGTGCAGTGGTGCGGTGAATGCGTGAACCAGTCGGGTGAATGGCCATAGCGCGAATAGGAACATCGCCATCAAGACGTGAGCCCTGAACGGGAGCGGCGTTCCCGCCATCAGTTCTACTTCGGGTTGTAGCAGGAAGACCGAACGGAACCATGGCGAAACCGACTCACGGTAGTCAAATTCGTGAGCTTGGTCGCCCGCCATGAACGAAGCAACCGTGATCCACAAGCCGAAGCAGAGGGTGAGACCAAGAACGACGTACATCAACTTGTCGTTGCGCGTGGTTGCCATGAATACCGGACCGTTGGTGCGGCGACGGTAAATCAAAATTGCGAGCCCGGCGACGGTCAAAATGCCGGCTGCCGTACCCAGCGACAAAGCCGTGATGTGGTACATGTGATCGGATATGTAGAAGAACTCCGTCCACGACTTTGGAATAACGAGACCGATGACGTGTCCGCCAACGACGAACACGAGTCCGAGGTGGAACATTGGCGAACCAACGCGCAGCAGTTTCGATTCGTAAACCTGGCTCGAACGGGTCGTCCAGCCGAACTTGTCGAACTTGTATCGCCAGAAGGTGCCTCCGACGAGCAGCGCGATCACCACATAGGGCAGAACGCCCCAGAGGAAAATGTTCATGTTCATAAGGTCACCTCTCCTGCGAGCGGCAAGAGCCGCGCATCGTAAGGTTCTAAGCCCACCGATTCAGTGGGTTGGATGGTATTGAGTCCAACCATCGCCATGACGTCAGTGCGCGTCTTGGGCGAAGGTCCTGGGAGTGTGCGGCAAATGGCAGTGATGACGTCGACGTAGGGAGATTCGTCTTCTTCAAGGGCCATCCGCAACAACTCGATACTTGCGCGGTACTCCTGAAGCAACTCAGTGCCTTTGATTGGATCAGCGACGGCCGCATATTCGAGCACGATCGTCAAGTGATCAGGCAACTCGCCACCGGTAGCGACGAGGAAGCCCGTGTCGCGGTACTTCTGCTTGAAGTAAGCAAGAACTTCACCGCGTCGGCGAGTGTCTCCGTCGGTCCAGTACGACAAATGCAACGCGTGGCGCTTTGTCATGTCGAAGGTGTCGACGTATTCGTTTTGTTGCTTATCGAGTGGCGCCGTCTCGAGGTGGTCGAGAAACCGAAGCATCCGAACGCGGATTTCTCCTTCATCAAGCTCAGACACCGCTGCCCGCAATTGCGGCACCTGAGCCACCAAGGTCTCATCGGGGTACGACAAGCACCACGATGCGACCTGATGAGTGACTCTGTGATCAGCCATTTTACTTTTCCTTGTCCTCGGGGAACATGCCTTGCGGCATTCCGTTCCCGTCCCAGTTCAAGAGATTCACTCGATTGCGAAGCGCGTCATCGCTTGTTGCCGAGTCACTTTCTTGACGCTGCTTGAGTGCCTGGAACGTTTCGATTGCGACCGGAACTGGGCCACCGCTGCCTTCACCGAAGGGGCCCGATCCACCCATGCCTGGGCCGTCTTCGAAATCAAGCGAGCAACCCATTTCTTCAAGCTCGTGAGCCTGCTCGACGTGGGCCTTCGGAATGACGTAGCGATCGTTGTATTTGGCGATCGCCAGCAGGCGATACATCTCGTTCATTTCCTCTTCGGTCAGGCCGACCGATTCTGGAATCGCAGCGTTGGAGTTGCGTCCCAAGTTGATGTCTCGCATGTAAGAGCGCATTGCACCTAGTTTGCGCAAGGTCGCGCTGACCTTCTCAACATCGCCTGCGGTGAACAATTCAGCGAGGTATTCCATCGGAATTCGCAGAGCTTCAATCGCACCGAAGATGTTGCCGTGGTCTTCAGCATCGTGGCCTTGTTCGGTCAAGATGTCGACGACGGGCGACAACGGTGGGATGTACCAAACCATAGGCATGGTGCGGTACTCCGGGTGAAGCGGCAAGGCCACTTTGTACACCTTCGCCAGTTTGTAAACGGGCGACTTTTGCGCAGCGGCGAGCCAGTCATCGGCAATGCCCTGTTCTTTGGCGGCCTTGATGACTTCTGGATCGTTGGGATCGAGAATGACATCGAGTTGCGCTTCGTAGAGGTCTTGAGGATCCTCGACCGAAGCTGCCGCCGTTACGGCATCTGCGTCGTACAAGAACAAGCCGATGTAACGCAAGCGTCCGACGCAGGTTTCTGCACATACTGTTGGCAAGCCGACTTCAATACGGGGATAGCAGAAGGTGCACTTTTCGGCCTTGCCCGTCTTGTGGTTGAAGTAGATCTTCTTGTATGGGCAGCCCGTGATGCACTGGCGCCAGCCGCGGCAACGATCTTGGTCAACGAGGACAATGCCGTCTTCTGCGCGCTTGTAGATCGCGCCCGAAGGGCACGAAGCCATGCATGAGGGGTTCAAGCAGTGTTCACAGATTCGGGGCAGATAGAACATGAAGGTCTGCTCGAACTGGAACTTGATCTTGTCTTCGGATTCGCGGCGAACTTTCTCCACGAGCGGATCCAAGTGACCCATTTCGTGGGTGCCACCGAGGTTGTCATCCCAGTTGGCCGACCACGTGATCTTCGTGTCTTTACCTGTGATGAGGCTCTTGGGGCGAGCAACCGGGAAGTCGTCGCCGAGAGGCGCGTCAATCAAGGTCTGGTAGTCGTACGTCCACGGCTCGTAGTAGTCCTCGAGTTCGGGTTGAATCGGCGAGGCGAAGATCGTCACGAGTTTCTTGAGACGGCCGCCTGCCTTGAGCTTCAAGCGACCCTTCTTGTTGAGTTCCCAGCCGCCCTTCCACTGTTCTTGGTCTTCGTAACGACGCGGGTAGCCCTGCCCTGGGCGAGTTTCCACGTTATTGAACCAGACGTATTCGGTACCAGCACGGTTAGTCCACGCTTGCTTACAGGTAACTGAACATGTATGACACCCGATGCACTTATCGAGGTTCATCACCATGCCAACTTGTGCCATGACCCTCATCAGTAGGTCACCTCCTGTGAACGCTTACGGATGGTGGAAACCATGTCTCGCTGGTTTCCGGTGGGACCGAGATAGTTGAACTGGTAGGAAAGCTGGGCGTAGCCACCGATCAAGTGTGAAGGCTTGACCAAGATTCGGGTAACCGAATTGTGGATACCACCACGGCGTCCGGTGCGTTCCGACTTCGGAACGTCGATGGTGCGTTCTTGTGCATGGTGCACGTAGACGACACCTTCCGGCATACGGTGACTGACGACTGCGCGGCAGACAAAGACACCGTTTGCGTTGACGCATTCCATCCAGTCATTGTCTTTGACATCGATCGCGGCTGCGTCTTCAACGCTGAGCCAGGCGGTTGGGCCACCTCGAGACAGCGACAACATGAAGAGGTTGTCTTGGTATTCGGAGTGAATTGACCACTTCGAGTGTGGGGTCAGATAACGAACGTTGACTTGTTGTCCGTCGTTGCCCAATTTTGGCTCACCAAACAACTTGTGCATGTCCAATGGCGGACGGTAAATCGGCAACGCTTCGCCCATATCCGTCATCCAGTCATGGTCAAGATAGAAGTGCATCCGACCAGTGAGTGTGTGGAAGGGCTTGAGTCGTTCGATGTTGATCGTGAACGGCGCGTAACGGCGACCACCGGTTTCCGAACCTGACCATTCAGGAGAGGTGATAACGGGAACTGGAGCAGCTTGAGTATCGGCGAAGGTGATGTGCTTTTCTTCCGAGCCTTCGGAGAGGTCATGCAACTTCTGGCCGGTACGAACTTCGAGATCCTTGAACCCCTGCAATGAAAGCGCACCGTTAGTCGTGCCGGAGAAGGTCAGGATCGCTTCTGCCAGTTTGGAATCGGTGTCGATCGCTGGGCGACCATCGCCAACACCGCCATACATGACGCCGTTCTTCCCACCGAGCCACTTGACTGCTTCCTTCAAGTCGTAGGTGATGTTCTTGACCGTGAAGCCCAAGGAGTCAGCCAATGGGCCAACACTTGCCAACTTCTCAGCGATCTTGGTGTAATCACGCTCAACGACAGCGAACGACGGCATCGACTTGCCTGGGATCGCGTCGGCTTCGCCCTTGGTCCAGTCGCGAACGATGCCGGCGACCTGAGCGGTCTGTCCAGGTGTGTCGTGAATCATCGGAACCGAAACAAGGTCCTTACGAGTGCCCAAGTGGTCCTTAGCAAATTCCGAAATGCGGCGGGCAATGCGCTGGAACATTTCGAAGTCCGTCTTGGCTTCCCACGGCGGATCGATCGCTGGGCTGAACGCGTGGACGAAGGGGTGCATGTCTGTGGACGAAAGGTCGTGCTTTTCGTACCAGGTTGCAGCCGGGAAAACGACATCCGAGAGGAGCGTCGTCGAGGTCATGCGGAAGTCTGCCGACACGAGCAGGTCGAGCTTGCCTTCGGGCGCTTCGTCATGCCACTTGACATCCGTGGGACGTGGCGTTTGAGTCGATTCGGTACCGAGCACGTTGTGGTGCGTACCAAGCAGGTGCCGCAAGAAGTACTCGTTACCCTTTGCGGACGAACCCATAAGGTTCGAACGCCAGAGCATGAGGATTCTTGGCCAGTTCTCGGGAGCGTCGATGTCGTTGATTGCTGGGGTGAGTTCACCATCAACAAGCGCCTTAGCGACATAACTTGGGGCATCTGCTGCTTCCCCTGCGGCTACTGCGGCTTCAGCGGCATCAGCAACGTCGAGACTGCTCTTGTTGAACTGCGGGTAGAACGGCATCCAGCCGAGTCGCGCGGACTTGGCGATGGCATCGGCAGTATGCAGATCTTTGAGGTGCCCCTTACCCAAGGGCGAGGTGAGTGAATCAGTGGAGTAACCATCGTTGCGCCACTGGTCAGTGTGCATGTACCAGAAGGAGGTACCGGTTTGTGTGCGTGGCGGACGGCTCCAGTCGAGAGCGTTTGCCAAAGAAATCCAACCGGTGATCGGTCGGCACTTTTCCTGACCAACGTAGTGCGCCCAGCCACCACCGTTGCGGCCCATCGAACCCGTGAGCAACAAGAGCGACAAGATCGAGCGGTAAGTAGCGTCACCGTGGTACCACTGACAGATGCCAGCGCCCATAATGATCATCGAGCGCCCGCCGGACTCTTCGGCATTATTAGCAAACTCGCGGGCAACGCGGATCGCTTGTTCTTCTGGAACTTTAGTAATTTCGGCTTGCCAAGCGGGTGTGTACGGGGTGCTGACGTCGTCATATCCGGTCGCCCAGTCACCCGGGAGCCCTTCGCGTCCAACACCGTATTGCGCGAGCATCAAGTCGAAAACGGTGGTGACTAGGTGGTCACCAACCTTGGTCGCGGGAACGCCGCGGTGCAGGACGGAACCAGTTCCATCTGGTTCGACGAAGGCCGGCAACTTGACTTCAACCGCGTCTGCCTTGCCGTAGAGCGACAAGCGTGGCGTGATTCCTTCGAGGTCAAGGTTCCATTTGCCCACGCCAGAGTCGGCGTAACGGAAGCCGAGGGAACCATTTGGCACGATGGCCTTGCCGTTGGCGTCGTCGAGAATGACGGTCTTCCATGAGTCTTCTTCACTGGCGTCATCAACGAGATCTGCAGCGAGCATGAACTTGCCCGGAACCCAACTGCCTTCGTGTTCCTCGAGTTTGATGAGGAACGGCAGGTCGGTGTATTGGGAAACATATTCGGTGAAGAATGGGACCTGGCGGTCAACGAAGTTCTCTTTGAGGATGACGTGGCCCATCGCCATGGCGAGGGCGGCGTCGGTTCCTGCCTGGGCCGGCATCCATTCGTCTGCGAACTTGGTGTTGTCCGCGAAGTCAGGGCTGACGGTCACAACTTTGGTTCCGCGGTAGCGAACTTCGGCCATCCAGTGTGCGTCGGGGGTACGGGTAACCGGAACGTTCGATCCCCACATCATGAGGTAGGACGAATCCCACCAGTCGCCCGATTCGGGGACGTCGGTCTGGTCACCGAACACTTGCGGGCTAGCCACCGGCAAGTCGGCATACCAGTCGTAGAAGGATGTCATCACACCACCGAGAAGGTGCGTGAAGCGGGTGCCGACTGCATGCGACACCATGGACATGGCAGGAATCGGCGAGAAGCTAGCTAGACGGTCTGGGCCGTGTTTCTTGATGGTGTTGGCGTAGGCCGCGGCGACCATTTCGACAGATTCGTCCCAGCTCATGCGGACGAGGCCGCCCTTTCCGCGAGCCTTGAGGTATTTTTCGCGTCGATCTGGATCTTCGACGATGTCCGCCCAGGCAAGCACTGGATCACCGAGGCGGGACTTAGCTTCGCGCTACATATCGACGAGAACGCCACGGCCGTATGGGTAGCGAACACGGGTCGGCGAGTAGGTGTACCAAGAGAAGGCAGCACCACGGGGGCAACCGCGTGGTTCGTATTCAGGCCGGTCTGGGCCTACCGAGGGGTAGTCAGTTTGCTGAGCTTCCCACGTGATGATGCCGTCCTTGACGTACACCTTCCACGAGCAAGAGCCCGTACAGTTCACGCCGTGCGTGGAGCGAACGACCTTGTCGTGACTCCAACGATCGCGATAGAAGACGTCGCCCGTGCGTCCGCCTTCACGGAAGACGGCTCGACCGTCTTCGGTTTCATCCCACTGCGTAAAGAACCGGCCCGCCTTGAGGAGGGCTTCAGTGGCTGTTCCATCAAGACCTGTACTCATGGGTTCACCCTAGTAACGAAATGGGTCATTTTCGCGTTGAAATGCGTGCTGTGATGATGGCCAACTCCGTGAAAACGCAGCGTATCTAAAATGTTACTTTCAACACCTTCGCCACATGTCCATAAACTGCGATGATTACTGACAAAAATGGATGCCGACCACTACATTAGGCTAGCCTAACCTGCGTTACACTGCGTTCATAAATAATTATTTTTCACGGAGTACGGAACGTGTCTTCTGACCCCATTTTCGACACCACTTACCGCAGACCTGAACTCAACAGTGCGCAAAACCCCGAGTGATTTTTTCAGGACTGCGCTGCGTATCTAAACGCCCGATTCCCATGCACGCTTGGCATCGTCCCACTGTTCGGGGGTGTCGACATCGCGAGTGATACCCCGCGGATCAGCATGCTGGACAAACTCGATCCGATGAAACAGCCTGCGCACGCCCACACTTCGATCGGGCAGGGCAGCCAGTTCACGGTCAAGAACGTCGCGCCGTATTGCTGAACTCAGCCATTCGAGATAGCCGTCGGGCGACTCAATAAGGTGCGCCGGAACATCCGGTTTGGCCGAAATCACTTCGACCAGGAGCGAGACAACTTCAGCGATGTGAGGAACGTCCGAAGCCAACATCAAGACCCAGTCGCTGGAGCCCAAGTCCACCGCTGTCTCGATCGCTGCGACGGGCCCAGAGAACGGTGGCTCTTCCCGCACGAATTGAACATTCGCACCGGCCGGAAGCACGATTTTTCGCTCGGGGCCGACCACGGAAATATGCCTACACTCTGCCTCAGCGACAGCCTCGATTGCACGCTGCAGGAGCGGCTTGCCGTCGATGTCCAGCATGACCTTGTCGCGACCGCCCATGCGGCTCGCGCGACCACCGGCCAAAACGATGGCGTCAATCGTCGTCATCGGCGGCGAATCTGCACGATGTCACCGATGCTCACTGCATCGGTTTCTGGCGGTATCACGACCCACGCCTGCACCTTCGCCAACGTCGCAGACCGATGTGATCCCATACCAGGCGCGACATTCGCCGGATGCGCAATGAGTTTCCCTTCAGGCGTCGACTCAAGCACCGCCGGAATCGTCAGCACTCGCCCGGGCTTCGACCGCCAGTCGGCGCCGGCGATTGCCCATTGCGGCGCGGGTTCTGCGGCGCCACTCATCTTGTTGAGCGCTGGTCGGACGAACGTCTCAAAACTCACTGCCGCACTCACCGGGTTACCAGGCAGACAGAACACGAGCGTGCCATCGGCGAGCTGGCCGAATCCCTGTGGCTTGCCCGGTTGCATTGCGACTGTCATGAACTCGATATCCCCCTGGGGCCCGAACGCCGGCTTCACGACGTCGG
>CALMUY010000104.1 GCA_937873005.1 uncultured Aeromicrobium sp.
ATTGTTGGACGTGTACTCACTGAACACATGAATTTATCGGACGAACGTGGCTTCACCCTAGAATCCGTCCTCGCTGCAGACGCGGCCGCGCGCGTGCGGGCACAAGAACTGATCACGGCGGGCGTGAGCGCATGAACTCGACCGTCCTGTACACGATAGGGGTCGTCGCTTTCGTGCTCGGCATCGCCGCTTCGATTGCGCTTCACGAGGTCGGCCATATGTGGCCGGCGAAGAAGTTCGGAAGGAAGGTAACGAAGTTCTTCGTCGGTTTCGGGACGACTATCTGGTCCACGAAAAAGGGCGAAACTGAATACGGCGTGAAAGCCATTCCTCTGGGCGGTTTCGTAAAAATCGTGGGAATGTTACCGCCGGATGCCGCGCACGCAGCAGCGAATGCCGATGGTCATATTCAAGTGCGAGACACCAATACGGGACTCTTTACCCAATGGGCGAGCGAAGCACGAGACGCCGAATACGAAGACGTCGAACCCGAGGATTATGACCGCCTTTTCTACCGCAAGCCGTGGTGGCAAAAGGTGATCGTGATGGCCGGTGGGCCCACTGTGAACCTTGTGATCGCGACTGTGCTCTTCACCATTTCGTTTAGCGGGTTTGGCGTCAATTTGCCGACGCTCACGGTCGCCGAGATTTCTGATTGTGCGATTAGCGACCGTGAAGCGCCCCGCGCATGTACCGATGACGACCCGGTGACGCCTGCAGTCAAAGCGGGCCTCCAACCGGGCGATACTTTTGTCAGTTTCAACGGAAGGGCAACCGAGGACTGGGACGACGTCATCGAAATGATCAGAGCCAACGGCGACCGTCCGGCAACGATCGTGTTCAACCGTGATGGTCGAAATCACGAAGTCAAGGTAAACACGTCCGTCTTGGCGCGCATGTCACTTGATGACCCGGAACAAACTGAGCGAGTCGGATTTCTGGGGGTGACGCCAGAATTCGAAGTAAGCCGTCAGGGTCCAGTGTTTATTGCCAAAGAGATGTGGGCGCTGACCGTGCGAAGCGCCGAAGCGATTGTCAAACTTCCGGTACGCATGGTTGATATTGGAAAGGCCGCATTCGGAGGAGAACGTCAAGCAGACGGCCCAATTGGGGTTGTTGGAGCTAGTCGGGTCGCCGGCGAACTCGTCACCTATGACGAACCGAGTTTGGCACTCGGCACGCAACGCATCATCGGCTTGCTCGCGTCCTTGAATCTCTTCCTGTGGCTTTTTAACCTTGTGCCACTCTTGCCGCTTGATGGTGGACACATCATCGGTGCCTTGTGGGAAGGCATTCGTCGTGGCTGGGCGCGACTTCGCGGTAAGCCAGATCCAGGTCACGTCGATGTTGCCAAAGCACTGCCCGTGGCCTACGCAGTAGGACTCGTCCTTATGATCATGGGTGTGCTCTTGGTCTATGTGGACATCGTGAATCCAGTGAGGTTGACATGACAGACAACAACGCAGTTTCTTTGCCGATGCCCGAAGCGCCGCCTCCGGTGTTGGCTGCTCGGCGACCAACTCGCAAGATCAAGGTTGGCTCTGTTGACGTGGGTGGTGACGCGCCCATCTCGGTGCAATCCATGACGACAACGCTCACATCGGATGTCAATTCGACATTGCAACAGATCGCCGAGTTGACTGCGGCCGGCTGCGACATCGTGCGTGTTGCCTGTCCGAGCCAAGACGATGCGGACGCGCTACCTGAGATCGCTCGAAAGTCACAGATTCCCGTCATTGCCGACATCCATTTCCAACCGAAATACGTGTTTGCTGCCATCGACGCAGGCTGTGCCGCGGTGCGAGTGAATCCGGGGAATATTCGTAAATTCGATGATCAAGTTGGCGCGATTGCGAAAGCCGCATCCGATGCAGGTGTTTCCTTGCGGATTGGCGTCAACGCAGGCTCACTCGACAAGCGCTTGTTGGAAAAATACGGCAAAGCCACACCTGAAGCGCTCGTTGAATCAGCAGTCTGGGAAGCCTCCCTGTTCGAGGAGCATGGCTTCCACGATTTCAAGATTTCGGTCAAGCACAACGACCCGGTCGTTATGGTTCGTGCCTACGAACTTTTGTCCGAGCGCGGTGACTGGCCACTGCACTTGGGTGTCACCGAAGCCGGTCCCGCGTTCCAAGGCACGATTAAGAGCGCGACCGCCTTTGGCGCACTGTTGAGCAAGGGCATTGGCGATACTATTCGGGTCTCTCTTTCGGCTCCGCCGGTAGAGGAAGTGAAGGTCGGCATTCAAATCCTGCAGTCTCTTAACTTGCGTCCTCGCAAGCTTGAGATCGTCTCATGTCCTTCCTGTGGCCGAGCTCAAGTCGACGTGTACACGCTCGCCGAGCAAGTCACGGCAGGTCTAGAAGGCCTAGAAGTTCCTCTTCGCGTCGCGGTCATGGGTTGTGTCGTGAACGGACCCGGGGAAGCGCGCGAGGCGGATCTTGGCGTGGCATCGGGCAACGGTAAGGGTCAGATTTTTGTCAAGGGCGAAGTGATTCGGACAGTTCCGGAGAACAAGATCGTCGAGACCCTCATCGACGAAGCGATGAGAATTGCCGAAACGATGGAAACCGAAGAAGGATCTGGCGCCACAGTCACTGTCTCGTGAACTATTCCGGACTATTGTGGGGAACATGACCGAGGTCGCCGAACCACGAACGCAGACGTCGTACATTCGTCTGCTGGGTCCGGCCGACTTTGAAAAGGCTTGCGCACTCACCGATCTCGATGTCAACTCGAACGTTTTTATCCGTCACCGAATCATGGCCAGCGGCCTTGATTCGCGGTGGCTCGGCGCAGAAATGTGGGGCTGGTTCGAAGCCGGACACCTCACCTCGCTCCTGCACGTTGGTACCAACGTTGTGCCTGCAATGGCTACGTCCGCCGCAATAGAAGCGTTCGTCGAACGACTCATCATTCGTAGAACTAAGCCAAGTTCTCTCGTCGGCCCAGCGCATATGGTGCTACCAATGTGGGAAGCATTGGAGCCACATTGGGGGCAGGCCCGTTCGGTCCGTCCCGCCCAACCTCTTATGACTATCCGGTTTGATAGTGATCTTGAACTTGATCGCAGGGTTCGACAAGTTCGCCCCGACGAGATCGACATGTACTATCCGGCCTGCGTTGCCATGTTCAAGGAAGAACTCGGATTCGATCCTGACGCCGAAAACACAGGCGGATATCGCGCCAGAATTGTGCAACTGCTTGAGCAGGGCTGGGCGTGGGCGATCATTGACAACGGACGGGTGCTTTTTAAAGCGGAAGTCGGCGCGGCCGGCCCACGTGCGTGCCAGATTCAGGGTGTGTGGGTTGCGCCAGGCTATCGAAACCATGGTGTTGCCACATTCGCTATGGCTTCGGTAGTGCGCCAAGTTCGCCGTGAAGTTGCTCCTGTCGTGACGCTCTATGTGAACGATCACAACGTGGCGGCCCGAGAGGTATATGAGCGCGTCGGATTTAAACAGACGGGTACTTTCGCCTCGGTCTTAATCTGACCATAACGCGCTGTCAGTTCTGACGAACATTCCCGATACGCTCGTACCCATGCGTATGACCCAATTGTTTGTCCAAACTTTGCGCGACGATCCAGCAGATGCTGAAGTCCCAAGCCATAAACTTCTCGTTCGGGCCGGATACGTTCGGCGTGTTGCGCCTGGCATCTACACCTGGTTGCCCTTGGGATTGCGGGTTCTCAACAAAATTGAAACGATCGTCCGCGAAGAGATGGACGCCATCGGTGGTCAAGAGATGCGGTTCCCTGCGCTCCTGCCGAAAGAACCCTACGAGGCTACTGACCGGTGGGAAGAGTACGGCCCGAATCTCTTCCGCGTCAAAGACCGCCGCGGTGTGGACATGTTGCTCGGTCCTACGCACGAAGAAATGTTCACTTTAGCGGTGAAAGACCTCTATTCCTCGTACAAGGATTTGCCGGCGCGTTTGTACCAAATTCAAACCAAATACCGTGATGAAGCTCGACCGCGTGCAGGGATACTTCGTGGTCGCGAGTTCGTCATGAAGGACTCGTACTCGTTCGATATTGACGATGCGGGTCTTGAAGTTGCCTACCAGGCCCATCGCGAGGCCTATGTGCGAATTTTCGACAGGTTAGGTTTTGAGTACGTCATCGTGAAAGCCGATTCGGGTGCCATGGGCGGATCAGCAAGTGAAGAGTTCCTTGCGGTGTCTCCTACTGGTGAAGACACGTTTGTGCGATCCGCGGGCGGATACGCTGCGAACGTGGAAGCGGTCACGACGCCCGTGCCTGAGGCGATTGACTTTGCTGGCTTTGACGCGGCCGTCGTGGTCGATACGCCCGGCACCCCCACGATCGAATCGCTT